>NZ_JBVVQY010000053.1:1087-18259 GCF_055811615.1 Mesorhizobium sp. WSM4807 | reverse complement strand
CGTGCAAACAGCGAAACCTGCTGCGAGCGCCGGGTATTGAGCGCGAAGTTGCGCACCTCCATGTCCTCGCTCATCAGGCAACCTCTCGATTGGGATGTGTTGCAAAGTTTTTGGTAACCAGGCGCATGGCATTGGGCTCCGGTGTTCCTCGGAGAGTTGAGATGTTCAAAGGCCGCTATTTCGACCAATCCGTGATCTTGCTTTGCATTCGCTGGTATCTGGCCTACGGACTGAGCCTACGCGATATTCGAGAAATGATGGCGGAGCGTGGCATTAGTGTCGATCATTCAACGATCCATCGCTGGGTCGTTCATTTCGCGCCGCTGCTGATGGAACGCTTTAACCGGAGCAAGCGCCCCGTGACCGCAAATGGCATGCGGACGAGACCTACATCAAGGTCCGCCGGCGATGGATGTACCTCTATCGCGCCATCGACAGCGTCGGCGACACCGTCGAGTTCTGGTTCAGTGAATACCGGGATTTGCCGGCCGCCAACCGTTTCTTCACAAAAGCGTTGGCACGCCATGGCCGTCCCGATCGCATCGTCATCGACGGCAGTCAGACCAACCGGGAAGCCATTGTTTCCTGCGATGCCACAAGTCGATTGCAGGATTGCTCCCGGCGCCGGTCGAAGCCGACCCGCATCCGCCAAAGCCAATACCTCAATAACTGCATCGAGCAGGATCATCGGCGCATCAAGCGCCGGGTGCGGCCGATGCTCGGTTTCAAATCGACGCACACCGCCGCGGTCACCCTGTCCGGCATCGAGATGGTCCACATGATGCGCAAACGACAGGCGCGGTACGCCTTCAATCCGAACCCGTCTCTCGCCGAGCAGTTCGAAATCCTCGCTGCCGCATGAGGTTGCCACCACTCTGGCAAATTCTCTGACCAGACAAAACTTTGCAACGGAACCTCCTCCTCGACATGGCCTGTCGTCGAGGCGCCAGATCGGCTGCAGGCTTAAGAAGTACGACATCCAGATGGAACGCCTGCGATCCGATGTCGGAGTTACGACATTCTGTCCGGCACGCGACACGTGCCAGACGGGATAGACAAGACAAATCAGCACTGGGCGTTTGGCACGCGTCTTGTATGGTTCAGATTTCCACTTATCGAGAGTACGATGGCGCTAAAAAGCTCATACAACATGCTGTCCCCGGACATGCTCCGCAAGACTACCTGGAAGGGGAGCAAAACACCTCCTTTTGAAAACATCGAGAACACGACATCCGGCAAGATGTGGTCAAGTATTCCTGGCGGGCATAAGTGGCTTGGATATTTTCCCGTCTACGATCGGGAATTCTCGTGCTTCCGTGGCAAGCGGCCGAGAGTCCTTGAAATTGGTGTCTATCGAGGCGCATCTCTCCGCCTGTGGAGCCGTTTTTTTGGTGTGGGCGCCCGGATTGTTGGCGTCGATGTAAACCCGCAATGTTCGAAGTCAGACAACCCGGGCAGCAACATTCATGTGGAAATTGGTGATCAGCGTGATTCTGCTTTTCTTCAATCAATTGTCGAGAAGTACGGCCCTTTCGATCTCATCATCGATGATGGAAGCCATGTCGCCTCTCATCAAATCGCCTCGTTCAACGCGCTTTTTATGACCGGCCTAAAGAACAACGGCATTTACTTCGTTGAAGACTTGGAGTGCATGTACTGGAGCAACACCGATGATTATCGCGATGCGCCGGTCACATCCACGGACTTCTTCAAGATGCTCATCGACGTGCAGAACAGCGTATTTGAGGATTATACCTATCAAGGTTTTCTGGTTCACGGCCCAACTGGCCTGACCGAGTATTCGGTATTTGATATCGCAAAGTCGCTATCGAACATAAAGTTTGCCCGAGGTGTGGTGGTTATCGAAAAGATGGAACAGGAGCCTCCACGAGTGCTGCATTTGTAATGCATGTTAACGTATTCTTCAAACATTAGGGCTCGACTGAAATCAAATGGCGTATTGATAGATCGTAAGACCGTATGTCCGCTTCTGCCGGTGAGATGGCTCGCCCTACACTGCGCGTCCGAGGGTTGCTCGGGCGGGCCGAGCCGATCCTCAGACACCGGAGCCCAATGCCATGCGCCTGGTTACCAAAAACTTTGCAACACATCCCGTGGCCCTGCTCAGGGCAGCAATGGCGCTCGACGTCGACAGCTTCGACCAGAAGACCGGTGTCGAGATCGTGCGGCCGCTATCGAGGCGCCGGTGCGCCAGATCGCCGAGAATGCTGGTGCGCAAGGCTCGATCGTCGTCGGTAGGCTGCGAAAGAAGCCGGAGTTCGGCTATGGCTGGAACGCCCAGGCCAACGAATTCGGCGATCTCTTCAGCCAGGGCGCGATCGACCCCGCCAAGGTTCGTTCAAAGGCGCACGCGTTTTTCTTGCAAGAATGCAATAACCGAATATTGCCACCACCCAAGGCCTGTGATAGCAATGACTCGGCTTGAGGAGACCGCATGATTCAGCCCGGTAGAACTCCACTTCATATTCAGCTCGCCGATGTCATTCGGTCTCAGATCGAGACCGGCGTCTTCAATGCTGGCGATCAGCTCCCCACTGAGATGGAGTTGATGAAGCAGCACGAGCTCAGCAGCAGCACTGTGCGACAGGCGGTGCTTGCCCTTGTCGGTGAAGGCTTGCTTCATCGACGCGCTGGCAAGGGGACGTTCGTTGCCAAGCGTCACATCGGCCGGGACCTGCTCACTTTTTCAGGGTTTTCGGAAGAAGCCGTAGCCCGTGGCTTTCGGCCGGGGACTAGGCATGTGACGGTCGACTGGCGTTCCGCTGACGCCGCGGTTGCAGCCGCACTTAACGTGCCGACCGATGAGAGCGTCTTGACCATCGAGCGCGTGCGAACAATCGACGATGAGGTCGTAGCGGTTGAGACGGTTTCGTTCGTCGCGGCAATCGGGCGCCACATGGAAAAGCTCGACCTGGCCGACACCTCTTTCACCGAGATTCTCGAGCAGCACCTTGGTGTGCCGCTTGCCCGAGCCAGGCAGGAGATACGGGCGGGCACTGCCCGTGCCAGACTGGCAAAAGCACTCGACGTGTCGAGCGGCACTGCGGTGCTGCAAATCGACCGTACCGCCTTCGACACAGCCGATCGGGTTATTTACTTTTCGTCCTCGTCCTACCGGGCCGATCGCTACATTTACACCGGCTGGATCGAGCGCAAGAGCGCCTCGATCGCTCAACCTCGCCAATTAATCGGCCGGAGCAGATGATGCCCACCTGCGAAGTTTATGTGGTCGGCTCGTACGGAGTTGCGTTTTGGATTGTGGGCGACGTGCCAGCGCCGGGCGAAACCCTGCTGGGGTCGGGGTTTGCCTTCGGAAATGGCGGCAAGGGCTCTAATCAGGCTATCGGAGCTGCGCGACTCGGCGCCAGATGCAAACTGCTGGCCGGCGCTGGCGCCGACAAATTCGGTGACGAGGCACTGCAACTCTGGCGCGCCGAAGGCGTCGACTGCTCGGCGGTGAGGCAAATGGCCGAGACACCGACGATGGCCGGGATCATCATTCTCGACGCCGCAGGCGAGAACCGCATCATCACTGATCCCGGTGCCAACGCGCGGCTCACGGCGACCGATGTCGAAACCTTCGCCGCCACCTGGACAAGCCCAGGCATCCTACTCACACAGCTCGAGATCCCAGTCGAGACGGCGGCCCGCGCGCTTGCCATCGGCAAGGCGCGGGGACTGACGACTATCCTTAATCCCGCACCTGGCCGCGCCCTGCCAAAGGAGATCCTTGCCGACGTTGACATCCTAACCCCGAACCAGTCCGAAGCGCGCATGTTGCTGGGGCTCGAGGCGGACGATCGGCAGGCCGACGCAGATTTAGCGGCAAGACTACGCGGTCTCGGTGTCGGACAGGTGGTAATGACGCTGGGAGCGGATGGTGCCCTAATTGCCGGGCCTGACGGAATGACCAAAATCGCGAGCTACCCGGTCGACGTCGTCGACACCACCGGGGCCGGAGATGCATTCAATGGGGCACTCGCTGCAGGGCTGGCCAGCGGATTAACCCTCGCTGAGGCCGTTCGCCGGGGCACCGCAGCGGGTGCCCTCGCAGTCACGAAAAAGCTCGTGGTTCCGGCATTGCCCGGTGAGAGACAGATCGCTGAGTTGATGAAAACCCGGACCGCTTGCGCATGAAGATTAAGGTTGCTTTCCTTCCCACCAGCCCCCTGGCTATTGCCGGAGACGTGTGCATTATCGTGGATGTGATCCGCGCGACGACAGCTCTCGTCGGACTTTTCGACGCTGGCAGCGAACGTGTGTTTGTCGGCGGATTTCGCTCGGACGTCGCCAAAGCGCGCGCCACCGTGGGCGAGAATGGCGTTATCTGCGCGGAGCAGGATGATGGATCCCCGCCCATCGGATTCGATTATGAGCCCTCGCCGTCCCTCCTGTCCCGACTCGATCTGTCGGGCCGCTCTGCGATGCTGGCAACGGCCAATGGCACGCCGGCCATTCTCGTGACAGATCGCGAAGGCGCGGCTTTGGTGCTGATTGGTTCGCTAAGAAACTTAGATGCGGTTGCCCGGCGTGCGCTCGCGGAGGCGCCGGCGCGCAATGCAGATATCACGATCATCTGCTCGGGCCAGCTGCGCAACTCGCGTATCGCGATTGAAGATATCTATTGCGCCGGAATGATCGTTTCACGGTTTTGTGAACTTGCGACGGATGGCTCGGTCGAACTCGACGACTCTGCTTCGCTCGCTCACGGCTTCACAATTTCGCAGAATAGTGCAGTGAAGGTATTAATGAGCTCGATGACCGGCCGCCGATTCATCGAGAACCGTCGACAGAACGACGTGGAGTTCTGTGCGCGTATCGACGAATCGACAATCGTTCCGGTCGTGACCACTCAAGGCAAAAACTGCGACCATCCGGTTTATCTCCTCGGTGCCTAATAACCCAGACGCCATCAGATTGGTCAGCGGCCGACCTCGTGTCCTGGCCACAGCAGATCTCAGCCCGGAGGGCATCGCCTCGCTCCGCGAGATGAGCGATCTCAAATTGCTCGGCTGGGCAGCCGGCGAGTGGTTCTGTGATCGCAAGCAGCTAATGGACGCAATTGCTGATGCCGAGGTTGTGATAGCGGGATATGAGTGCTTTGACGAGGCGCTGCTGGCTGCCGCACCTCAGCTTCGCGTCATCCTGTCAGTGCGCTCGGCCCCGCAAGCGAACATCGATCTGGCGGCCGCCACGGCGCGGGGGATCGCCGTCTTGTACACTGTCGGACGAACGGATCACGGGGTTGCAGAGTTCACGGTTGCTCTCGCGCTGGGGCTTACTCGACACCTTATCCCTGCCGCTGCATGGATTAGGTCCCGCTCCCCTGACTTCGACGTCGGGGATGAATTTTTTCGTGGCACGGTGTGGGGGCGCGGCGCGAGTTCTCCCCAACTCGCATTCAAGGGCATCGAGCTGCATGGTCGCACACTCGGTATAGTCGGCTTCGGCGCAATCGGTCGTGTCGTCGCCGAGAAGTTTTCCGGCTTTGGCATGAGCATTATCGTCCATGATCCTTATGTCGATAACGACGAGCTAAGAACCCTCGGGGTCGAACCGGTCTCACTCGACGAACTTCTGGCACGCTCGGCGATCGTGACGTTGCACGCGCGGCTCAGCACGCAAACGCGCGGCATGATCGGCGCAGATGAGCTCGATCGGATGGGGCGCGGCGCGTATCTCATCAACACCGGTCGGGCAGGTCTTATCGACACTGGCGCGCTACTGCGAGCCTTGGATCGCGAACAGATCGCTGGGGCCGCGCTAGACGTCTTTGACACGGAGCCGCCTTCGGCGAGGGATCCGCTCGTTACTCATCCGCGCGTCCTTGCGACGCCTCACATCGCCGCGTGGACCGAAGAAATGCGCGTACGTCACACCCGTGGCATTGTGCAAAACCTGCAGCGGCTCTTGGCCGGCAAACCTGGCAATCTGTCGAACCCCGAAGTTCTCACGATGGTCGGGAGGACCGTGCCTTGAAAATCATCGATGTCGCCTCGCGCCTCTATCACATCCCACCGACGGTCTCCTGGGAGGACGCCACACACCGCGTCGCGAACCTCGAATTCATCATCACCCGCGTGACCACAGACGCTGGGATCGTTGGCGAGGGCTTTGCCTACACAACAGGGATTGGCGGAAGCGCCGTCCTCGCCCTCATCGATGATTATTGCCGAACGATGCTTGTCGGACAAGATCCGCGACAGACCGAACGACTTTGGTCGTTCCTCTATGGCCAATTGCATCGCAGCGGCACCGGGGGCATCAACACCCTCGCATTGGGCGCGATCGACATCGCGCTATGGGATATTGCAGCCAAGTGGTACGACGTTCCCCTATTCCGTCTGCTCGGCGCGCGGCGTGAAAGCATCCCCACGTACGGCAGTGGCATAGACCTCTTCCTCGACAGCGACGCTCTACTCAACCAGGTCGATGGTTTCCTGGCAGCGGGCCACAAGGCGGTGAAAATCAAGATCGGTCGGGACAACGCCGAAGAAGATCTCGATCGTATCGTAGCCGTGAAGAAACTGATCGGTCCCATGCGACGACTGTTCGTCGATGCCAATCAGCGCTGGAATGTGGCCGACTGCATGATCCGACTGCAGAAACTCGCGGCGTTCGATCTTGGCTGGATCGAAGAGCCCCTCCATGCCGAAAATATTCGCGGGCACGCCGACCTCCGCGGCTTCGTAGCGCTGCCCATTGCGGTCGGCGAGAGCCTATATACGCGGCATCAGTTTGCCGACTATTTGCAGGCCAACGCCGTCGACGTCGTCCAAGCGGACGTGTGCCGCGTCGGAGGTATCAGCGAGTGGCTGAAGATCGCCAATCTGTCAGCGTCCTTCCACCGCACCATGGCGCCCCACTACATGTCCGAACTGTCCGTCGCGGTGATGTGTGCGATCGACAACGCGGACATCCTCGAATGCGTGCACGGCGGAAGCTTCTCCGAGATGGGCGTGCTTCAGACGGCGCTTCGCCTAGAGAACGGAGTGGCCTTCCCATTTGAGGCACCCGGACATGGGGTGGTGTTCGAGCACGAAAAGCTCGAACCCTTCGCTGTCGATCCTGCCGAACTGCGGAAGCGGAATCTGCAGAGTGCAAAGTGAATGCGGCTTCATCACGCGTACACGGCGTTCGATTGCCGCAACCTGCTGGGCGAAGGATGCAATTGGAGCGCATCGGACCAGAGCCTATGGTGGACTGATATTGAAGCAAAGTGCGTGTTCCGCTGGGACGACCACGGGAGGGCTGCAGCAGTGCGGCAACTTCCCAATCGTGCTGCCTTCGTCTTTCCACGCGCGCGTGGCGGCTTCGTGCTTGGCTTTCCTAAGTCTGTTGTTATCACGGACCCGACCTTCACCGACTTCTCAAAAGTGGCCGAGATCGAGCCGCATCTTGCGCAAACCCGTGTCAACGACGCCGCGATCGATCCCTACGGCGGGATCGTCTTGGGCACATACAATGAACGCAGCCGTGAGCCAGTCGGAAGCGTCTATCGCGTCGCGCCCGATGGCGAGGTCGTCACGCTCTTCGGTGGCGTAGCGGCGGGCAACGGACTGGCTTTTTCGCCCGACGGCCGGATCATGTACTTCACCGACACAACGGAAGGCACCATCCGGCGTTTCGCCTTGGCTCCGGAATTTGCGGGTCTTGCCGAGATAGGCCCGCTGGCAGGCCCGAACATCGCCCCGGGATCGCCTGATGGCGCCACCGTGGACATTGAAGGGGGCTACTGGAGCGCCAGGCTACGAGGCGGCTGTGTCGTGCGTATCGATCGAAATGGTCACCTCACAGATCGCGTGGATATGCCGAGTATGGCGCCGACCTGCGTGGCACTTGGCGGCGAAGATCTGAGAGCACTGTTCATAACCTCACGGCGAACCAGGCAATCGTCTGATGAACTTCTTCGATTTCCCGAGTCCGGCAACCTCTTCCGCGTTGAGGTCGGTCAGGCTGGCCGACCGCCCTTCAGTTGCAGAGTCTAGCTGGGTGCAAGACCCCAAGGACATGGCTCTAGTCTTAGTCTTAGTCTTAGTCTAGTCGCGTGGGACGTCGTTCAATCCCGATGACCTGGAGAGGGTGATGAGCGGTCTCACCGGTTTCGTGGGGAGCTGTCCACAATCTGCGTGGCGATCTCTTGGACCCTTTTGAAGGACGTGGGGGCGGTTTCCTGCGGGCCGGCGACAGTGGACGGATCATGGATTGAACTAACCTAAGCCGCTAGTCGCAGCGGCTACCGATCCTCCGACAAGAATGGCGAGTGGCTCAGCATGTCGGACGCAGCTGTCTCGCACGTTAAGATCCGCCGCTTCATCAGGGACGGCATATTGCCCGCCGAGCACATCATGCGTTTCGCTCCCTACAAATTCGCGCCAGCGCCTCGGCGAGCACCTAGCCAACCAACGCTGGCAGGTAGAGACTTTCCTCGAACATTTAGGCGTCGAAAATTCTTCGATCGCCGACATCACCGTTGCAGACGTAGACGCTTTCCTCGACGTAAAGGGTCGTGGCGGGTCGGGTGTCGGTCGCGACGAGCGCGCGCGCCCTGCGCGTTCTTCCGCCATGCTCAGCGTCGACAATGGTGTTGCCCCGGAATCGCCGCAGCGATCGACGCGCCGCGACGGTTCAGGGAAGAAGCTTCGCCGATGGGCCAGGCATGGCAGCACGGGGGACAGGACCGCGCGTGACGTCCGTGACCACGCGTTTCTAAAGCTGCTCGCGATCTACGGACGGCGAAGCGGCGAAGTCCGCGGTCTTTGTCTCGAAGACATCGATTGGACGAGAGAGGTCATCAAGGTGACCCGGTCCAAACAGCGCAAGACGCAATACTACCCCCTGGTGACCTCCGTCGGCGACGCTGTTGTGAGTTACCTTCAGCTGGTGCGGCCCCGCTGCCGTCGCCATGAGGTCTTCCTCACCCTCAAGGCCCCGTTCCGGCCGCTGTCGGCGAGCGCAGTGTACCATGTGGTTGCAAGCCGACTGAGCGCCCTGGGCGTTCAGTCGATGCATTTTGGCCCTCATGGACTTCGCCACGCCTGCGCCACCCACCTTGTTGCGCAAGGTCTGAGCCTGAAGGAGATCGGGAACCATCTCGGCCATCGCAGCCCCTTGCGACCCGCACCTACGCCAGGGCCGACCTTGCCGGGCTGCGCGAGATCGGGGCGTCCGATCTGGGAGGATTGGAATGGTCCTTTCAGAAATTATCGCCAGCTTTGTCGATCACCGGCAAGTAATCAGAATGCGCTTCGGCAAGTCGATTGATCGCCGATCTATCGGCTGAGCTAATCCGCGCCTTCTTGACCGATATCGAAGTGACGCGTCGATGTTCGATCGCCACCCGCAATCAACGTCTTGCCGCCGTTCGAGCGTTCGCTGGCTTTGTCGGCGAGCATAGCCCCGTCCACATCGAATGGTCAGGCCAGATCCGTTCGATCCCGTTCAAGAAGACCGATCAGGTGGTCGTTCCTTGCCTCGAAAAGGCGGAGATCGACGCCTTCCTCGCCGCTCCAGATCGGCGGACGGAGCAGGGTCGGCGACTGCGCCCCTGCTGCTGTTCCTCTACAACACTGATGCGAGAGCGTCACAGGCGGTCGGTCAAGGTGGCGGACCTGAACCTGAACGTCCCCAGCGTCAAAATCCATGGCAAGGGCAGCAAGCAGCGACACTGCCCATTGTGGACCGCCACCGTCGTCGAGTTACGGGCCTCGTCGCTGACGGAGCCCCTTCTCGCTCCGTCTTCCTCAATCGCTGCGGCCAACCCATCATTCGCTTCGGGATCCATACCGCCGTCGAGCGTTATGGCCTCAAGGTCATCGCCACAGTGCCGTCGTTGGCGAGAAAGCGCGTAAGCCCTCACTCCATCCGCCACACCAGGGCGAGCCATCTCCTGCGCGCCGGCGTCGACATCAACACAGTCCGCGGATGGCTCGGGCACGTCTCGCTGGACACCACGAACGTCTATGCAGAGGTCGACTTCGAGACCAGGGCTAAGGCGCTCGAAAAATGCGAGGCGCCGAGTCTCGGCAAGATTCCAAAACGATGGCGTGATCAACTGGCGCTGATGGACTTCCTTCGGTCCCTGTAACCCGCTTTGTTATGTGGCGCTCGGCATCCTCACCCGCCTCCGGCCCGCGGCGGCCGACGCCACATCTCTATCTAAGCCACATTACGCATCAAATGTGCTCGAACACATTTGGTGCGGGAAATCCGCCCCCCGGATCTGTGAGGGCGAAAGCCGAATGGCTGAGCTACTCGACCGCGACCCTCGCTCACCCTCTCTCAAGACCCTCCGCGTTTGCAATCCATCTTCACCCGTGTGAACGCCATGGCGGAGTGGAAGGCCGTGAGTGCGCTCTGCTGATAGCAACGCATACTGCTTCAGCGCGTTCATACGCAGACAACGTGACAGCACCTCGAGTGCTGGTTGCCCTGGCGCACGATGGCGCCAGCGGTGTATCTCTCGCCAGTTACCTTATGCCGCGTCAGATGGAGCTTCTGCTAACGCTAACCTGCATCATCTTTTAACTTTCTTCATCAAAACGTCACAAAGCTTCGGTGCATGCACACGCAGTTGTTTGTCAATATAATCAACTACTTGGCATACAATATCACGCTGCCGTTGCCACGTTGACGGGACATCTATAACTGATATTCTTTGGTCAAAGGCTTGATTAGACGCAGAGGGTCAACCAATGGTCGGATGTATTTCGACGGTAGCCGCATTTCATTTCTGCCAGAACAGGGATAAACGATGAGATAGAGATCGTCTGCCGGTAGGGCAGCGGAGTTTTGCTCGGCAGACCTGGTTTAACCCAAGTCCCTCAACAGTTCAGGATATGTCTATTTAATTGCGGGCTCCTTGGAACTTCGTAGCAAAAGCGGTTGCCGGTTGACCTCGACAATTTCGCGATGCGGAGGGCCTAGACCCAAGAGTGGACGCCAAGAAAGAAGTCCTCAGTCAGAACGATTGCGCCTGCGCGAAGGAGAAAAATATGCAGCTTATACTACAGCGCTTGGCCGCCAAGATAAAGCAAGCCGATGGTGACCAGCAGTTTTCCGATAAGTTCCGTTTGGAACATCCGTCGGATCATGACCTACTTGGCGAGATCTTGTCGCGTCTTCGCGGAGACGACCTCTATCGGCTTACCGGTCACCCTAGTGCAATGGTTCCAGACGGCGGCGGTCTAACAGAAAAGATCGCCCAACAGCAAAAACCGGCGGATCACCTACTCTCGAATCATAAGACTCAAATAAGAGTCAAAGATATCCACACTATCCTAGACGACATTGGGGAATCCGTAAAGGTACTTTCACTTGACTGTTTCGATACGTTGCTGTGGCGCAAGACAGCGACACCTGCAGACGTTTTTGCCGTGCTCGCTGATAATCCCGTCGCACGAAGGTTAGGGATAGCTCCTCACCAACGCGTTAGCGCTGCTGCGCGTGCCTATCGAGCGAAGCGATTAGAGAATGGATCCGGGGAGATCGATCTCGGTGATATTTACCGGCTTTTTGCATCGCTTTCTGGTGAGGAACGGGGGCTATTGGCCGAGGCGGAAATCCGAACCGAAATGGATGTTTGCTTTGCATTCTCACCGTGCGTAGAACTCATCAGGCTGGCGCACGCCCGTGGTATCAAGATTATCATTGTAAGCGATACCTATTTGCGCGAAGACGAGTTAAGGCGCCTCTTGGCTCGGCATTTGCCTGAGGACGTTATGCAGTCAATTAACAAGATTTACTGCTCTGTCGATTATGGAACGTCGAAGAGCAATGCCCTTTTTCCGATCGTAATTAAAGAGTGTGGCGTGCCTGCATCGCAGCTACTTCACATCGGCGATAATGGTGTAGCCGATGCGCAAGCGCCGCGGAAATTGGGCGTACGTGCGCTGCATTTCCTGCCGTTTGATCGTGAAATCGTGGACTTCTTGCGCCTACAGCACGCGGCATCGTCGTTGATTGTATTCGATCAGGCCGCGCCGGAAGCAGTTGTTCTGCCAACCTATAGTCCGTTTCGACCAATTTTTGCTGTAGCAAACCTGCGGCCGTACGCGCCTGAGACGGTGATCGGCTACATGTCGTTTGGCCCGGTGCTGTACGCCTATGCGCGTTTTCTTATGGACGAAGTGGAGGCGCTTCAACAGCAGGGCAAGCGAGTAAAAGTTTTCTTTCTGTTGCGTGATGCTTATCTTCTTTCAGCTGCGTGTGAGGCCTATGCGCGCAAACCCGTCGGCAAACCAATACGAATCCGCAAATTTCATGCTACTGCGGCCTCTTTCAAAACCCGCGCCGATGTCGATTACTACATCAGCGGGATCGATCCCCTATATGACAATCTTCATGACACTGCAAAACAACTTTTGCTCCCGCCCGAAGTGGCAGAATTATTAATACAGATTGCCAATCAATCTTGCGATCCGAAAACAGCGTTCCATCAGTTGCTGCACGACGAGGATGTCATGGAGTTGATATTCAAGAACTCCCTCGCTTTGCGTGCCCGCTTGATGCGATATATGTCAAATGAATTGGATCTGGAGGAGGGCGATACCATTATCTTGGCAGACGTAGGTTATTACGGTAGAACGCAGGAATATTTGATTCGGTCGTTCAAAGAAGAATTGAAGGTCGACATACTTGGCCGCTATTTGGTGGCTTCCGACGAACCTTTCCGCCCCGCAAACGGAAAAGCACTTATTACGTCGTCCTGTTGCGATTACGATTTATTCGAGCAATGCGGCATCTTCAGGGAGGGAATGGTTGTTGACTATGATTTGGACGGCAAGCCAGTTCTCGATGAGATCAAACTTAGCGAGAGGCAGTACGAGAAGGTTGCCAAAATTCAAGATGAATGCTTGCGGTTCATCAAAGATGCGATGTCGTTTTTTACGAAGTCTGGTGTGACGCACGAATATTCTACTTTGCAGCGGGCCGCCCACGCAGCTCTATTTCGTCATAGCTACATGCCTATCGAAGCGGAGTTGGAATATTTCAAGGGCTTCCAGAACGACAAGTTTATGGGGCCAGATCGCACGAAGACTCTCTATGATCTAGACAGAGCTTGGCAGGATGTGAGGTGCCTGCCCTCACCTTATCAGCTGGGTGCATTTGAAACGCGCAGCTTGGGGCTTGACTTCGCATTCAGCGGACTGGTGCAAAAAAGATTCCAACTTGATTTAAGACCAGAAGATATGAATGTGCGGTTTTCACCTCTGAAAGTCTCAATAAGGAGCACACGAGAGTCCGAGGTCTTCTTGCTTAGAGCGCACCATCTGCATGACGGATATTTCTCCATTAGGCTGCCATATGAAAGCGGCACCAGTGTGAAAATACACCTAGGGGAGCACTACGAGTGGTTGCAAATCGAAGATATACAGCTTTTGAATGATGCAAGAAGCTTGTGTAGGAGTCTGTCGATCTCTCTCGATCTGGAAGAAATCAACCGGGAAGGAGAGATTTACCGGTGCCTGTCACAAGCAAGTGTTGCGACAATCCGTCCCGTTGATTTGCAACAGTTCAGAACGCCTCATTATTATCATATGATCTTTCGTCCATTGGTTTCGAGGGCATCTGATCCGGAGGTCAGGTGCCTCGCAATAAAGGAGGAAAATTCATGCCGCCTGCGCAGCGGTGATTCACGGGCTCCGAATTTCTGAGGATAGGCGAGTGCGCGCCGGCGACGACCGAACTGGCGAACTGTTCAGATCCTATGAGGGTCCGCCGGGAGACTGGCAAGGAGTAGATGGTAAAGTCCATTACGATGACGGAGTAGCGATCCCCGTCGGCCCCGAGCCATGCGCAGGCATCCGCGAGGATGTCGGCGAAGCGTCGGTAGTATTCAGGCCAGCCATTGAGCCTGTGCTGCAGAGACATGCAGACAGAAGGGAGATGGGACGAGAGACAATGCACGATCAATGCCGCGCGGCGAAGAAGCGGTCCCGGGCGATCGAATATACCCGCGGCCGCCCGAAACGGGTGAAGCACTACCGCGAGCTGCTCAGGATCACACCGCACCACCTTGGGCTGTCTTAGCAGGGCGGCTGAGCAGCAGACCCTGGCCCGGCCGTTGAACTCTGGCAGGCCAAGTCACTACCGGCCGCTGATCGAGCGGATCATCGCCTAGACCGAACGGCGGGCGGGTCCTGGAGCAGTCAGCCCCGGCCGGCGAGAAGGATCGTGTCCCTGGGAGTGGTGTAGCTGACGGCTTGGTCGCCGCGCTCTCCGGCATGGGATCGCGCCGACGAGGCGGACGATGGCGTCATCATTTGGGAAGATGCCGACGACCTCGGTGCGCCGCTTGATCTCGCCGTTGAGGCGCTCGATCGGGTTTGTAACCGGTATGATCATGACGGTGCCATCCGATCCCCGCTGGAGATGATCGATTTTCGGCGTATGGTGCGACCATCCGGGACAGGGGCACCGGGAGCACGCCAAGTGCGGGCAGGCCGATGTATTCGATGAGCTGCGAGCTCGCGTTAGCAGCTGGCCGCCCCTGCGACCTGCCCGGTTGCGCCAGAGCGCGGATCCGTTGCGCAAGGTCGACGACGATTGCCTGATGGAACTCAGATGGTTTTACGACCGGCGCGATCTTGCCGAGTTCAAGCGCGATCTGGCGCAATGGATCGCCAAATGGCAGGCCAAGTACCCAAGGCTGGTGACCTGGGTGGAATACAACATCGAGGAGACGCTGAGCTTCTATCGGCTGCCGCTTGCCCAGCGGCTGAACCAGGAGATCAAGCGGCGCACACCGGTCGTGCGCATCTTCCCCAATCCGCAGAGCTGTCTCCGGCTGGTGCGGGCGCTGGCCGTGGAGATCCATGAGACCTGGCTCGAGGCGACCCGCTACCTCAACATGGAGCATCTGCGCGAGCACACGAGCATAAGAAGGAGAGCCTGAGGGCATTGGCCGCCTGAAGCGGCCGTCACTGCCAAGCCATTTTGCAGAACTTGATGCACACAACTGTTCAAATTCCCGGATCGCCGTCTGGAGACAAGGCCGCACCCGAGCGGGCCCGGCAGCTCGCCCAGCAGCGATGACTGATCCAGGTTCTGCAGATCGAAGAGCGGCGCCTGGTAACCGAGAACGCCGCTCTGCTGACGCGTATCCTCGAAGCCGAAACGGAGGTCGATCGCCAGAGGCGTCACAATGCCCGCCTTGTCGCAGAACGTGACGAAGTCCAAAGCCAAAACGCTGATGCCAAAGAGGCACCGACGGCCCGAACCTGAGAAAATGGCCAACTATCGACCATTCGGCTGTAGCATTAGGATGGTTCCGCTCGCGTTCCGCCACATTGGATGCAAATCCAGCCTTGTGTGACAAGTCACTTTCATCTGTCACGCTGGTTCAATGGCCCCGGGGCCAACGCAAAAGTTTGCCGCGCTAGTCGGAGTTTTGCATTCGACTGTGCGGCAGGTTGCTTTGAGCCAGTCCACAGCAGACACTCTGAGTCTAGATTATCCGACAGAGCCGAGGGCCGACTTCCTCGAACCCGTTCCGCAGATAGAAATCGAGCGTGCGCTTCCATTTTGGTTGCCCGGGCGATCCAACCTCAAGTCGCGTCCAACCACGAGCACGGCTTTCCTGCGAGGCGACGTCAAGCAGATGAGGGGCAATCCCTTTGGAGCGCATGTCGGGTCGAACATACAGCTCCGAAATGTAGCCGAACTTGCCTCCTGCATAGATCGCCGTGCATTCATTCAGCACCATGATGCCGACCGGCTCGTCATCTGCACTTGCGATCACAGCGACCACGCCAGCGTCGGCAAGCACTGTCTCCGCGCTTTGTCTGACGACGTCGGGCGTGGGCGCTTTCCCGCCAGAGAGTTCATCGAGTAGCGCGTGAATGAAGGAAATCTCCGCCTATCACGCCGCAACGCCGGGACAGCCCTATCCGCCTATCCTGCTCGCCACCATGAGACGCGACGACCGCGTCCACCCAGGCCACGCGCGTAAGATGGCCGCAAAACTGCAAGCTCTTGGCTATCCCGCTTACTTCTACGAGCCCAGCGCCGGCGGGCACAGCTACGGCAAGGACAATCGCGAGCAAGCCGCATTCATCAGTCTTGGCACCAATTTTCTTCGCAGCGCGATCGGCTGGCACGCCGATAGTGTTCATAAAACGGGGAGCCCGACAGGAGCAAACTTCGAATAAGTGAGTACAGGTCGATGACTGCGAGAACGGTGCAAATAATCCGTACACGGTTCACGAAAATGCGCGCCTGCGCTCTGTCGATCTCAATCAATACTGCAGGACTATTTACAGTGAAGCCTATCATTTCTGAGAGCGAGGAGACAATATCATGGCAACAAAACGAATGAACTGGGCGCGGGGAGTAACAGCGGCCGTCGTCCTGATGCTGGTAGGGCAGCGGGCGGCCGCGGCAGACCTTCCAGAACCGTGCGACCCGGATCAGGGTGCCTTGTTTACGGAATGGCCAAGCCCTTGGCAGATCCGCCTGCGCGCGTTGGGGGTCATCACTGAGGATTCGGGCTACGTTAACGCGGTGTCCGGCTCCGGTCTTTCGTATTCCAACACCGTGACGCCGGAACTCGATATTTCGTATTTCTTCACGGACAACGTCGCAGCCGAGCTCATCCTCGGCACGACCTATGCCAACATCGACGGCCAAGGAACGATCGGCGCGCTGGGCAATATCGGCAAGGTTTGGCTGCTGCCGCCCACGCTAACATTGCAGTACCATTTTACCGATTTCGGTGCGTTCAAGCCCTATGTCGGCGCCGGCGTGAACTACACGATCTTCTATAACCAAGAAGCCGGCAGCGCCGATGCTCTCAAGGTAAAAAAACGTTTGGCACGGCGCTGCAGGTCGGGTTCGACTATATGGTGGATCAGCATTGGGGCGGCGCGGGTGGGCGGGTTGCGACCGGAAGGGCCGCCGTGCAGGCGGACCGCATCCGAAGGACCGGAACGAAGAGAAGGACCCGGAGCGAGAGCGAAGGGTTGCGGGATGCCACGGCGGTGCTAGAAGGATTGCCGCCTACGCTGCGCCGCCGGAAAAGGGCCAACACAGAAGAGCTGCGGGGGGGGGGGGCCCCCCCCGCGGGGGGGGCGGAAAGGGGAAGAAGACGGCGCGGGGGGGAGTAAAAAACCCGGGGGGGGCGGGCGCCCGCCCGCGCCCCCCCGCCGGCCG
>NZ_JBVVQY010000053.1:0-1077 GCF_055811615.1 Mesorhizobium sp. WSM4807 | reverse complement strand
GGGGGGCTAGACGGATCGCCGCCTACGCGGCGCCGCCGTAAACGGCCCAACACACACGCGCGGCGGGGGGCTGACGCCCCGCGCTAGGCGGGAGCCGAATGGCTAAGACGCCTGAGCTTGCCTAAGAAAAGCCGGCTGGTCAGCCGGCAGCCGGCGCGCGCCGCGAGGCGGCCGGCGCCAGCTCTTACCGCAGGCTGGACAGAATCTCGCACGCGTCAGCGTCAAGCACCGCAGTTACGTCGAGAAACTCAATGACATCGAGACGCCGCTCTCCACCCTCATACTTGGCCACGAAGGATTGCGGCCGGCCAAGCTTCTCAGCCACCTGCGCCTGGGTCATGCCTTTTGCCTTGCGCAGCGATACCAGCTGGGCCAGAAACCGCTGGTGGCGGGGAGATCGAAGTGATTTGGGCATGTAGGCGAACCGGTCAGGTAAAGACCGGCTCAGCCAATAATCCCGGTTCCGGATTATCCCATTTTGGGATATTATGTCTCGAATCCAGGATCAACATGCGAGGTTCGCGGCAGATATGAATCGATCAACGGGAACAGATGGGACTCAAAGCTCAACACTGCGCGACGAAGTCCCCTGGTCAGACAGCATCACGAGCTACGACAGGCAGCATTCCACCATTTACCTGCGCATTCTCGACGCCTGCGCCGACACTGCCAGCATAGAGGAAATGGCCAAACTCATTCTCGGCATCGACCCCGTCCTTGAACCGGTGCGCGCAAGCAAGGCTGTTCGCAGCCATATCGACCGGGCGAACTGGATGGTGACGACCGGCTACAAGGAACTGTTCGGCGGCTGACGCACGGCTGGAACTGTCACGTTTTCAGGCAAGGAACTCACGATAGCCCCATTCCTGAGCGCACGGCCGGAGAGACGCGCCGGATGCGGTCGCGGAGGTGATCGCCAGGATCCGTCCAATCGGGTGGACGCGCCTTCCCCCGATCAGCATTTCGGCGATCTCGCGATGTGAAGGTCCGCGAGCGATCCGCTCTGGAGAGAGAACAGCCCTTACTCTGAGGCGAGGGGCGGCCATGGCACGCTGGTGACGTTGCGATCACCGATTC
>NZ_JBVVQY010000052.1:0-19103 GCF_055811615.1 Mesorhizobium sp. WSM4807 | reverse complement strand
CACCCCCACCCCCCCCCCCGCGCGGTTGTCCCATACGCACGAAAAACCCCCCCCCCCCCCTGGGGGGGGGGGGGGCGGCCCGCCCCCCCCCCCCCCCGGGGGGGGGGGGGGGGGGTGTGCCCGGATCGTAGGAAATCCTACGCGCGCCGGCCGCGTCGCGTCTACCAACCGGCGGTTGGAAGGGTCAACTCGGTTAGCTTGCTTTACCCGGGCCTACCGCCCCAGCGCTTGTTTCGAAACCGACAGAAGTTCTTCTTCGTCCACCACTCCGGCCATGTAGTTGGCAATAATTCGGGACGCGAGCGCCTCACGTCGATGCGCAGATTCACTGTCAATCTTCAACCGCTCGAACACCCGCGCCAGTAGGGCCAGTTCGGTCGGGTTGAAGACACCCGCATGCTCGGCTTTTCCACCAATCGGCATGACAAACCCCCTTCGCCCAGAGATTTTGTTCGTGCGTCATTATCATACACCAAAAAACCGCACCCCGTTGCAGAATCGCGAGATGCGCCCCTCGCGGAAGATCTGCGAGCGGGCGAGGGCGACCTCACATCAGATCTTCAGCAACCCCGTCGAATTTCTTGAGGCCTTCGCTTGGAGGCTTCTGCTTATGAAGTCCCTGTTCCGTTGCAGCCGCCTCGAAAGCGGCGAACGCAGCTTGGTGACTGCAATGCCCGGCCAGGCATTCCTCGATCATTCGGATTGCTTCAAGTCGGGACGGCTTGTCCATGAATGGCCATGGTTGCTGAAGGGCTTTCGCAGCGTCGGCTATCGACGCGACCACCACCGGCGTGTGATTCAGGTAGATTGTAATCGGGACAAACGCCGTCATTTTTGTCGCTCACCAGGATCGAAGGCGGTTAAACGCGAAGACATGGCGGTGGTTGCATGAACGTGCATCGTGAGTTCAGAGCGGCGCTGCCCGACGCGATCGAGGCTCAACACGCCTTGCTCGGTGCCAACACGCAGGGGTTGCACGTCCGACGAGCCTTGATCGTATCGGTGCCATGAACGAAGAAGCCCGCGCCCCACGGAGGGGAAGGACGCGGGCTGATCGGAGGGGACAATCCGATCTCGCAGCATTCCTATGTGCACAGGAAATATTACTGCAGGAGGCGAACGTCTTGCGCGTGCCAGTGTTCCATACGGAAACAAAAAGTCCGCCGCACCTAAAGCGCGACGGGGCGATCAAGCGATCATCGAGCGCGGGGTGGGTCGGGATTTGCCCGGTTCGCGAATCGTGAAAAATGATAGGCTGCCGGCTGCGTCGCGTCTGCCGACCCGACGCGGAGCATTTCGAGCATTGCCACTAGACAATCCTTCGGGCCGAAAGTGTTACCCATGTCTCCGGTATAAACCGTAACCTATGTGTCCAGAATGGACCTTGAAAATACTGGCGATCCCGACAGGATTCGAACCTGTGACCATCGGCTTAGAAGGCCGGTGCTCTATCCAGCTGAGCTACGGGACCGCTGGGCCGACGCCAAGGGCCGGCTGAGTTATGCGCTGGGACGGCTGCCCGGCATTTGCCGGTCAATGTGTCCAGGGCGTCTTGCGGTCATAGCGGAAATTTTCCGCATAGGAAATCTGGCGGCGCTTGGATTCCTTCGGCTCCTCAACACGGTAGGCCAGCCCCTCTTTCTCCGCATAGGCCACCGCCTCTTCCCGGGTATCGAAGGTGAGCCTGATCTGGCTCCGCATGTCACCCGACGTGGTATAGCCCATCAGCGGATCGATTTTCTTGCGCATCTCGGGATCGAATTCCAGCACCCAGTGGCCGTTCTTGGCCTTGCCGGACTGCATCGCGGTTTTGGCTGGGCTGAAAATGCGCGCGGACATGGACACCTCGTTGCTACGTGCAAGCGGCACCGCCGCTGTATTCCCGTCATTACTGCGCAATGCCGCCGGCGGCAAGGCCGCTGCCTGCCGTACCCCTTCGGTACGGCGGGCCACCGACGATGATCGCGCGAGGGTTCACGGCAAAAGAACCCATCCCCTCAATCAGCCTGAGCAGTTTGCTACAACGCAGAACTAACAAGGAGCGGCCACCGCTGTGGACGTTCGCCGGCCTGACCTTGCTAGCAGGCGGGCCTGCGGTTCTCGGCATGCGGCTCGGCAGCCTGGCCTATGCGCCGCAATTGTCGGCGCTGGCGCTTGCCATCGGCGCCGGGACGATCCTGCAGGTCATCGTCGAGGTCGGCGCCTATCTGATGCGCCGCAGCCAGAAGGGTCTCGATGCCTTCTTCACGCCGCCGGTCCTGGGTGGGCTGGCGGCCGGCGTCGCCTTCATGTATGCGACGGCCGCCTTGGTGAAGGTCTGACCGGACAGCAACCTGGGCGCCGAGACGGCGCTACGAAACCGTTGCGCTGGACCCGGCTGGCTGCATTTCCGGCCCCGCTCTCGGCCCGGGCCTACCGTTTGTTCCGTTCTCGTCTTTTCAAGGGGTTGCGCAGCCAAGCCCGCAACCTATAGCCCGCAAGGACTCGGGCCGCGGTAATCAGCTCTTAGCGGGAGCTGCTGACGAGCACGTTGTGTCGGGCGCCCAAGGCGCTTGGCCAATCCCGAAGCAAATCGTTCTCGTCTCGCTTTGGGACAAGGGGATTGGCATCTGAATTGCTACATCTGAATTGCTAATTGAGACTCGCCAGCCACAGCGCTTGCGAAGGGGACGGAAATGGGCTTAGCCGAAGACTTGTCTGATGTTGCGCTCACATTCGAATGTCCGGATTGCTCGCATCCGGCGGTAAGGAAGGGCTCCGCGCTAAAAACGATCGCGCACTTCAGATGCGACGGGTGCAACGCCAAGGTGCGGATCACTTATCCGCAGAAGCTAGCGATCTTTGAAAAGCACAAGCTATTGACCGCCAGAGCGGCGTTGCGATTGGCTAGCTAAGCCTTTCCCAGGTTGTCGGTCGCGCGGATTTCGATGAGAACAAAGATGCAGAATTCTGAGGATGATATCGTTGGTGACGGGCTGAGGATCGCTCAATTCAAGCAGCTTTCTTGCTGGCGAAGCGATTGATGTTCCAAGCACCGCCGCCGGTTGACGCGCCGCCGACTAGTTGAACGCGAGCCGGTAGCGCCAGAGGGCGACAAGGCGCGGCTACTTCATTTTTCTATCCATGAGGAGCGCGATGAACAGCCGTGGGACTTTTGGTGGACTTTTCGTGCAACTCCCTGTCACTGTATTGCGTTCGTTCCGTTTTTGTCGTTTCGGGGGTTGCCTTCCAAAGCCCGGAACCCTATAGCCCGCAAGGACTCGGAGTGTAGCGCAGCCTGGTAGCGCATCTGGTTTGGGACCAGAGGGTCGGGAGTTCGAATCTCTCCACTCCGACCATTCATTCACACCGCGACGAGCAGCAGCCGTGCCGGCGCAGCTGCGCCGGACAGCATCTGCGACGGACGAAGCACCCCAGCGACCGACGGGCGGCCCGTATTTCCGGGCGTGCCCGCCTGAAGCTGCGAGGCGTCAGCCTTGGATGAACGCCAGGAGATCCGGATTGATGATCTCCGGGTGGGTGGTGCACATGCCGTGCGGAAGGCCCTTGTAGACCTTGAGCGTGCCGTGCTTCACCAGCTTGGCTGCAAGCAGAGCGGAGTCGGCAATCGGCACGATCTGGTCGTCATCGCCGTGCATGATCAGGACAGGCACGTCGAGCTTCTTCAGGTCCTCCGTAAAGTCGGTCTCGGAAAAAGCCTCGATGCAGTCGTAATGGGCCTTGGCTCCGCCCATCATGCCCTGGCGCCACCAGTTGTCGACAGCCCCTTGCGAGACCTTGGCGCCCTCGCGATTGAAGCCGTAGAACGGGCCGGCCGGCACGTCCCTGTAGAACTGGGCGCGGTTGGCGACCAAAGCGGCACGGAAGCCGTCGAAGACCTCGATCGGCAGGCCGCCGGGGTTACTGTCGGTCTTGAGCATGATCGGCGGCACCGCGCCGATCAGCACCGCCTTGGCGACGCGTCCCTCGCCACCGTAGCGGGCAACGTAACGCGCCACCTCGCCGCCGCCGGTCGAGTGGCCGATATGGACGGCGTTCTTGAGATCAAGGTGAGCGACCAGAGCCGCGAGATCGGCGGCATAGGTGTCCATCTCGTTACCGGTTGCCGTCTGTGTCGAGCGACCGTGCCCGCGCCGGTCATGCGCGATCACGCGATAGCCCTTGTCGAGGAAGAACAGCATCTGGTTGTCCCAGTCGTCGGCGCTGAGCGGCCAGCCGTGATGGAACACGATTGGCTGCCCTGTGCCCCAATCCTTGTAGAAGATCTCGGTGCCGTCCTTGGTGGTGAATGTGCTCATCGTCGTACTCCTTGATGTGGTTGGCTGAATGGTTGGGGGAAGGTTCGTTCCTTCTGTGGACAAGCTATTGCAACGGAGTCATGGTGAGGATTGGCAAAACAGACATTGTACATGGCAAAACTGACAAATGATTGCGGCGCGTGATCCGGTCGAAATCGGCCTCGTTGTATATCCTGGCGTTCAGGGAGCGGCCGTTCTTGGGCTGACCGATCTCTTCCAGCTGGCCAACCGGCTGGCTGCCGAACGGTCGCCGGACGTGCTGAGGCTTCGTGTCAGCCATTGGCAGTTGCAAGAGGCGAGCCAAACCGTCATCCGCACCTTCGACAGCGAGCCCGGCCCCGGTCATGGACCTGCCATGGTCATCTTGCCTCCGACCCTGGGTGATCCGATTCCGCGCGAGGCCGCCGCGCCCTATGCCGACTGGCTCAGGGCCCGCCATGCGGCGGGCGCGACGCTCGGCTCGGTCTGCGCCGGCGCCTTCGTGCTTGCCGAGACCGGTCTGCTGTCGGGTCGTGCGGCGACCACGCACTGGGCCTATCGCGACGCGCTGGCGATACGCTTCCCCGACATCGTGCTGGATGCGGACAAGCTGGTCATCGACGATGGCGACATTCTCACCGCCGGCGGCTACATGGCCTGGACCGATCTCGGCCTGAAGCTCGTCGACAGGGTGCTCGGGCCGACCGTGATGATAGAAACCGCCCGCTTCATGCTGGTGGACCCGCCGGGGCGCGAGCAACGCTTCTATAGCCCCTTTGCTCCCAGGCTGAGCCATCGCGACGAAGCTATCCTCAAAGTGCAGCACTGGCTCCAGGCGAGAGGCGCGCGCGATGTGACGCTTGCCACCATGGCGGAGCATGCGGCCTTGGAGGAGCGGACCTTTTTGCGCCGCTTTCGCAACGCCACCGGCCTCAAGCCGACCGAGTATTGCCAGCACCTGCGCGTCGGCAAGGCGCGTGAGATGCTGGAAGCGACGACCCGATCCATAGACCAGATCGCCTGGGATGTCGGCTATGACGATCCTGGCTCCTTCCGCAAAGTTTTCGCCAGGATAACCGGCCTGGTGCCCGGCGATTACCGCAGGCGCTTCGGCGTGGAACGGGCGGCGCCGCCGGACGGTGGGATCTGAACGTGGCGGCAGTGGCGGCACTGCCCGACGGCTGCGCGAGGCGATCGGACTGAAACGGAAGCGCGGGTGAGCCAATGACTGACCGATCAATCACGAGTTGCGACGAATGCGGCAGCACATATTTCGTCGAAAGCAGCGCAATGACCAGCCTTTGTGCTGAATGCGCGTTTCATCTCTATGGATGCCCGCCTGCGAACATCAGTTCGAAAACGGCCGATGCACAGGCTGCGGGTGGAATGGCTCTCGGTCAAAATCTATCGCCGACATTATCTCGTGGGAGAGCTCATAGGCGGGAGCGTCGACCTCGTAGCATTGTCGCGCGCATCTGGCGCAGACAACCCATGTTTAACGAGCGCTTTCGACGAGACGATTTGCCTGTCCCTCAACCTGAGCGCCAAATTCTGCAATGGCAAACGAAATGATGCTGCTTAGGCGTGGCGCCATGCGTCGGTCACGGTGGTAGATGAGAGACATGGGCCGTTCATTCAGGTGCCAATCCGGGAAAAGCCGGACGAGAAGGCCAGCGCGTATATCCGAAGTCAGCAGTATGGATGGTTGCATAATCACGCCCAACCCAGCACGCGCAGCCATGCGGACAGCCTGACCACTATTGACGGTGATCGAGATTTTGGGAGCGACTTCGACCAGATCCTTGCCTTTCGATAGCCTCCAGGGCGACCGGGCTGCAGGGGTAAAGCCGATGGCTTCGTGGACGGAAAGCTCGCGAGGATGATCCGGGGCGCCCATGCGGGCAAGGTAATCCGGTGCAGCACAAATCATCATTCGATAGGGAGCAAGGTGACGAGCAATAAGGCGGCTATCCGGCAACGCTCCAATGCGAAACGCGATGTCGAAGCCTTCTTCCACGATATCGACATTGCGGTCGGTCAACGTGATATCCAGCGTCACGTCAGGGGCAATGTCGCGATAACGCTGCAAAGCTGGCATTAAAACCTCCGTCCCAAAAGTCGTCGGCGCTGTGATCCTCAGTTGCCCGCGAGGTTTCGTCTGAGATGCCTCTGCGTCCTGATCCGCAACAGCCACACGATCCAGGATGTCCCGGCACTGCTCGACATAGCTCGTGCCAAAATCCGTCAAGCTCTGACGGCGGGTGGTCCTATTCAGAAGGCGTGTGCCGAGCCGCTCCTCCAGCGCGGCCACATGTTGCCCCACCATCGCTGGCGATATGCCGAGTTTTGCCGAAGCAGCGCTCATTGAGCCCTCTTGGACCGTCGCGACAAAAACCTGCATGGAGCGAAAAAGAGCCATTCGATACCTCTGCTTTCAAATGAATAAGCGTTTTGCCGAATTATCATGAGATAGCACAGGAATTACGCTGCCATGTTGCAATTCACCGAAGGAACAAAGACATGGCACAAACCAGATTCATGGGCAAAACGGTTCTAGTTACGGGTGCGGGAACGGGTATGGGGCGGGCCGCTGCCCTTCGGCTGGCTGACGAAGGTGCACAGATTGCCCTTGTCGGACGCCGTTACGATCCGATCAGCCAATTGCAGTCGGACATCGAGGCAGCAGGCGGCAACGCAGTCGCGATTGCTTGCGATATTGCTGACAACGATGCAGTCGCGGCGACTGTAGGGAAGATAATTGAACGCTTCGGGAGACTGGATGCCGTATTCGCCAATGCCGGAATTTTGGGCGACTTCAAACAATTGGCAGTGACCGACGCGGATGATTTCGACGTGTTGATCGGCACCAACCTTCGGGGGACGTTCTTTACGATCAAGCATTGCCTGCCGTTTCTGGAAGGCGGCAGCATACTCATCAACGCCTCCTGGACGGCGGGCGCAGTGATGCCGGGGGCCGGGGCTTACGCGAGTACAAAGGGCGCATTGCTTGCCATGATGCGTACGTTCGCGGTCGAGCAAGGCCCTCGGAACATCCGGATCAATGCCATCAATCCGGGTATCATTCTGACCCCGATGGCGGATGATGTCATAGACCCTGTTTTTGCCAAGCGCCTAGCCGCCCACACGCCCCTCCGCCGTAACGGCGTATCAGAAGATATCGCAGGTACAGTTGCTTGGTTACTTTCAGACGATGCAAACTTCGTCACGGGGCAAGAGATCACTGTCGATGGTGGGTACACTATCGGGGGTCTCCGGCCGTAGGTTGATCCAACCGGCATCCGTTCCCTGACCTAATCCAGGATCGCACCTTGAAGAACGCTTTCGATATAGGTCTTCGAAAAGTCATCAGCGCCGTAGAGGAAATCCTGGCTTCGCGCGGCGGATGGCCCGGCCTTTGCCTTTTCGGCGCCGGATGCCCGCATCGCCTCCAGCAATGCCCGGCGGCTTTTCCTGTCCGGCATCGCCTTGATGGCAACCAGGCGCACGGCCGCATGACCGTGACGGGTCAGAATGACTTCGTCACCTGCCTCGGCACGACGCACCAATTCTGTCAGCTGTCCCTTGGCGTCTGTAATGGATACCTGCATCGGCCCCTCTTCTATGGACCATCCTCTGGTCCATATTTACGAGGAAAATAGACCATTCAACGGTCCATTATAACGGCCAAGACGGCGCGGTACTGCGATTGTCCGTGAGCGCTGTTGCCAGTGCCGTATACGCGACTGGCCACCCCTCATTGAAGGCAAGCTCGCCGGGAAGAGAACCCCAACCGCCTCAACTCCCGGCGAGCCTACAACCTGATTTGATACGCAATCAGGACCGGGGTTAGCCGGCAAGGCTGACGTTGCAAGATGGATGCCAGTCATCGTTTCCCGAAATGGGACACCGGCAGGGGTGGTCATTTTCCGCATTCGACCAATCGGTGTTCGACTTTGACGTAGCGTCCGGCGTCGTGTCATCCTGCGGGAACGGCGGGACGCCGATGTGAGGCGGGGCAAGTAGAATGAATGCTTCCTACCCTGGTGAAGAGGCAACAGCCGAACAGGTATTGGGACTCGCAAGCGAATTCAGAAATGCAGCGATCCGCCTGCTGGAACATCGACGCAAGGGTAACGCGCTTTCCCTGGTGCCCTGCCGTTTCACCGCCCTTCACGCAATCGAACTCTACCTCAATGCCCATCTCCTGCTGACTGGTTCTGATCATAAGGCGTTGCGTGGCCTGCAGCACGATTTTGCGACACGTACCGCAAAGGCGATCGCCTCGGGACTGGTCCTGCGGAAACGCACGGCACACCATCTGTCCCAACTTACTGGAAACCGAGAATATTTAGTGACGCGATACGGTCCAGAGATGACCACCGCCCTGTCGCAAATCAACAGGCTGATAGCGACCTTAAATGAAGTTGCGGCGAAAGTGGAAGAGCCTGCGGCCCTCCGAGGCAGCGCCAAAGCCCACTGCAGTCTAAATCTCGAACTCGCCCTGCCCCTCATCCATGGCGCTGACGGTTTCGGCGGCGAGCGCCCTCGTGATCGGCGTCTTGCGCTCGAGCGCGGTGCGATCCAGCCGCTCCACCACCCGCATCGCGGTGGCCAGCGAGCGCTCAATGCGGCGCACCAAATATTGCACGACGTGCGGCTCGACCTCGACCTGGCGGTCGGCGAACAGTTTGGTGATGACGCCGGCCAGCAAGTGATCGTCGGGCTCGTGGATCTCGACCGTCGCCGCCGCCTTCAGCCGCGAAGCGAGGTCCGGAAGCCTGACGCCCCAGGCGGACGGAAAGCGCCGCGCGGTCAGCAGCAAGGTCGAGCCGGCCCCGCGCACCGCGTTGATCAGATGGAACAGCCCCTCTTCATCGACCGGACCGGCATCGACATCGTCGATTAGGGCCGGCCGCGCGCCGAGGCTGGCTATGCAGTCGCCGATCCGCCCGGCGTCGACTTTCACTGCGCCGGCGCGGGCGCGCCAGATCGAGGCCAGGTGGGTTTTTCCAGAGCCCGCCGGACCGGCGAGCACAACCACCGGCGACGGCCAGTCCGGCCAGCGATCGACCAGCGACACCGCCTGGCTGTTGGTGCCGGAGACGACGAGCTCGTCGCGCGAATAGCCGGTGCCGTGGCCGAGATCGAGCGGCAACTGGCGCGGCGGGTCGATCTTGTTGTCCGGCATCTGGCTCAACGGCGCGGTCCACCGCTCCCGCGGCGACGCGCCGGCAGCGGCGGGACAGGTTCGGTACTGTGGCCCTTGTAGAGCGGCGACTCCAGGTATCGAGCGATGGCAAAACGCACCAGAACGGCAACCGCAGCCGAGGCCGGCACGGCGATCAGCAAGCCGACGAAGCCGAACAGCGCGCCGAAGGCAAACAGCGAAAACATCAGCCACACCGGATGCAGGCCGACGCTCTTGCCGACCAGCCTCGGCTGCAGGATGTTGCCCTCGATGAACTGGCCGACGAAGAACACGCCGGCCACCGCCGCGACCATGGTCCAGTCCGGCCAGAACTGAACGAAGGCGACGCCGACGGCCAGCACCAGCCCGGTCAGCGAGCCGACATAGGGAATAAAGGAGATCAGCCCGGCGAACAGGCCGATGAGGATGCCGAAATTCAGGCCGGTCAAGGTCAGGCCGGTGGCGTACATGGCGCCCAACACCAGGCACAGCGTGCCCTGGCCGCGCACAAAGCCGGCGGTGGCGGTGTTGATGTCGTTGGCGATTGCCCTGACGGTCTGGACATAGTCGCGCGGCACCCAGCTGTCGACGATCGCCACCATGCGGTCCCAGTCGAGCAGCATGTAGAAGGCGACGACGGGCGTAACGACGAACAGGCTGACCACCGACACCAGCGCCACGCCGGAGCTCCAGATCGAGGTGAACACCGTGGTCAGGAGGCCGAAGCCGGAGGTCAGCAGCGAGTTCAACCCTTCGCGCAGGCCATTGGCGTCGACGCCGAATTGCTCTTCCAGCCATCTCGGATCGAAGCTGGTGATCAGGCTCTGCAGCCGGGTCAGGTATTCCGGCAGCTTGCTGGCGAAATCGGCCATCTGCGAAGCCAACACCGGAATGAGGATGACGAAGGCCAGCACCAGAACGACGATGAAGGCAAACAGGATGACAATCGTCGCCATCAGCCTGGACAGGCCGAGCCGCTGCAGCCGGTCGGCGACCGGGTCGAGGAAGTAGGCTAGCACCATGCCGGCGACGAACGGCAGCAGGATGCCGCTGAAGACATAGAGGAAGATCGCGAGGATGATGGCGCTGATCAGCCAGAAGCGGATTTGGCGGCGAAACACGCCGGACGCGGCAGCATCGGCGGCCGCAGCCTCGGCTGCCGCGTCGATGTCCTGGTCAGGTGTCCGGTGTGGAGCCTTCGCCATAGCCGCTCATATGCCTCAGCCAAGCCACGAGATAGGCCGCGGCCGAAGCCACGGTCAAGACCCCGGACAGCAATATGAGCACCGGCCTGAGCGGATCGAGATCGAGGGCGAGGGCCAGTTCGCCCAGCACCACCGCCGCCAGCCCGATCTGGATGGCAGTGTTGGCCTTCGACACGAACAGCGGCTTCATCTCGACCGGATGGGCCATGACGGTTGACAGAACGACGGCGCAGACGATCAGTGCATCGCGCGACACCATGGTGACGACCAGCCACAGCGGCAATTCACCGATGAAGCCCAGCACCACAAACACCGAGACCAGCAGCAATTTGTCGGCCATCGGATCGAGATAGGCGCCAAGCTGGGAAAACTGATTGAAATGGCGGGCAATGAAGCCGTCGACGCCGTCGGAAATGCCGGCAATCAGGAAGCCGGCAAAAGCCCAGTCCCAGCGCGCCTGCAGCATGGCCAGCACCACGCCCGGCACCAGCACGAAACGCATGATCGTGATCATGTTGGGGATGGTCAAACGCATATCCCGTCGCTTCTGTTTTGATGATACATGATGGAGATGGGAGGCTAGGGCAAGTGAGAGCGACGCAGAAGCTGCCAATCTCGCCCCTTGTGGAGGAGAGATTGGCTGTGTTCAAGGCTTTCGCCAATCGCCAATGTTGGAGATTTGCCTGAAGCCTCTGTCCACTCTTTTGTGATGCCGAAAGTGCCTGAGCCAGCCGTTATCCTTGCGAGGCGCAGCCGTTCATGCGAAGAGCCCCGGAAAGCAGGAAAGAGTGATGAGCAAGCGCAAGAACGGGCTCACCTATGCCGAGGCGGGTGTCGACATCGATGCCGGCAATCTCATGGTCGAGAAGATCAAGCCGCTGGTGCGCGCGACGCGGCGGCCGGGCGCCGATGGCGAGATCGGCGGCTTTGGCGGCCTGTTCGACCTCAAGGCCGCCGGCTTCATCGACCCGGTGCTGGTCGCCGCCAACGACGGCGTCGGCACCAAGCTGAAGATCGCCATCGATGCCGGCAAGCACGACACGATCGGCATCGACCTCGTCGCCATGTGCGTCAACGACATCGTCGTGCAGGGCGCAGAGCCATTGTTCTTCCTCGACTATTTCGCCACCGGCAAGCTCGACCCCGACCAGGGTGCGGCGATCGTTGGCGGCATCGCCGAGGGCTGCCGGCAGGCCGGATGCGCGCTGATCGGCGGCGAGACGGCGGAAATGCCCGGCATGTATCACGGCAACGACTACGACCTTGCCGGCTTTGCCGTGGGCGCGGCCGAACGCGGCCAACTGCTGCCGACCGACGACATCGTCGAGGGCGACGTGCTGTTGGGACTGGCCTCGTCGGGGCTGCATTCAAATGGCTTTTCGCTGGTCCGCCGCATCGTCGCCACCAGCGGCCTTGCGTGGACCGATCCAGCGCCCTTCAACGATGAAGCCACGCTAGCCGAGGCGCTGCTCGAGCCGACCCGCATCTACGTCAAGTCGATCCTCAAGGCGATCCGTAACACGCATGGCATCAAGGCGCTGGCCCATATCACCGGCGGCGGTTTCCCAGAAAATATCCCGCGCGTCCTGCCCAAGGATTTTTCCGCCGAGCTCGACCTCGACGCCATCGAAGTGCCGGCGGTGTTCTCATGGCTGGCGAAGACCGGCGGCGTGGCGCCCGAAGAGATGATGCGCACCTTCAACTGCGGCGTCGGCATGATCCTCGCCGTCGCCTCCGGCCAGGCGGCACAGGTCGCGGCCGTGCTGCAGGAGGCCGGTGAGAGCGTGACGCCGATCGGCCGCATCGTGCCGCGCCGCAACGCCGGCGTGATCTATCGGGGCTCGATCGGCCTATGAGCGCGCGCAAACGCACCGTGGTGCTGATTTCGGGACGCGGCTCCAACATGACGGCGCTGATTGCCGCGGCCAGCAACCCGGACTATCCGGCCGAGATCGTCGGCGTCATTTCCGACCGGGCCAATGCCGCCGGTCTCGGTATCGCGGCGGCGCGCGGCATCGCCACCAAGGTGATTTCGCGAGCGGACTATAGCAGCAAGGAAGCGCATGACGGGGCGATCGACGCCGCACTTGTCTCGTTCGGCGCCGAGATCGTGGCGCTGGCCGGTTACATGCGCATCCTCGGCGCGCGCTTCGTCGAGAAATGGCTGGGACGAATGATCAATATCCACCCTGCCCTGTTGCCGGCCTTCAAGGGGCTGGATACGCATGCGCGAGCTATCCGCGCGGGCATCCGCATCCATGGCTGCACGGTGCATTTCGTCACGCTGGACATGGATGACGGCCCGATCATCGCCCAGGCCGCCGTGCCGGTGATGGTCGGCGACAATGAGGATACGCTCGCCGCGCGCGTGCTGAAGGCCGAGCACCGGCTTTATCCGCTGGCGCTCGGGCTGGTCGCCGAAGGCAAGGCACGGATGGAAGGCGGCCGCACCGTGCTGGCCCACTTCGCCGACGATGCCGACAACAGCACCTCCGTGGTGATGGCGCCCGATCCGCTGCGCGAGGAGACCGACCTCGAGCATCTGGCGCGCATCACGCCATGAGCAGGACAAGGCTGGCATGACGACAACGAAGCAACTCCTTCTTCTGCGTCATGCCAAGTCGAGCTGGGACGATCCTGACCTTATCGACTTCGACCGGCCGCTTTCCGGGCGCGGGCTGAAGGCCGCGCCGCTGGTCGGGCGCGAACTGGCCAGGCAGGGCTGGCTGCCGGACCTGGCGCTGGTGTCGCCCGCGTTGCGCACCCGCGACACATGGCGGCTGGTCTCGGCGGAATTGCCGGCGAAAACGCCGGCCAAATTTGTCCAGGCGCTCTACGAGGCCGGTGCGGCAGACATTCTCGCCAAGGTACGGCAGGCAAAAGCGGCAACAAGCAGCCTTTTGGTGATTGGCCATAATCCCGGCCTGGAGGAATTCGCGCGCCGGCTTGCGGGCGCCGGATCGGATGCCGCGGCACTCAAAAAGCTTGAAGAGAAATTCCCGACGGCAGCCCTGGCCCGCTTCGTTTTCGACGGTGACTGGGCACGGCTGGCCCTCGGCGATGCGCGGCTGACACACTGCGTTTGGCCGAAGGACCTGCGCTAAACGAGGGCTGTGACTTGATATGCAAAAGCAAGAACGGCGGGCCAAGCCCGCCGCTCTTTGAGTTCCGAAGCTTGAGGATTTAGCGGCCCCAGTTGCCCCGGCCGGACTGAGGCACGACCGGTTCAGTCGTGCCGGGCTGGGTCGTCGCGTTGGTATTGACGGTATTGTGCTCGGCTGTAAACGGCTTGCGGATCGAACCCGTGAACATATTGTCGACAACAGGCGCATTGCCAACAGGCGCGGCCGGCTGGTTGACGCCGTCCGAACCATAATGGTCGCTGCCGGCAAAGGCGCTGCCCGTGGCAATGAGGATGGCGGCAGCGGTGAGAGCAATCTTGGTCATTTCAGGTACTCCAGTACTTTCATACTTTCAGTATTGTTGTCCGTCTCGTGGCGTGCCTTGGGAGGATTTCGCGTCGCTCGGACCACCCCGAGGTGGGTTGGCCATGCGGCAGTTTCCAATCACAAAGATGTTCCGGCCACGCCCTGAACCGGGTGCTTGAAATCCGCTAAAAGGCTTCCTTCGCCACAATCTTTGAACTTCTTCTCAATGCTTTAGGCGAATACGTCTGCCGCGCGGCCTGGCCATTTGCTGAGCCGACGTTCACTCTGTCTTGCACAATGCGTCAACAAAAACGAACCGATCGGTTCGATTTCCTGCACAAATGAAATCGCAGATCCGCCGGTTTTGCGCTGCCGCTCTAGACGTGCACGTCACCAAAGGAGAGTTCGCCCTCGTCGCCGGCGGTCAGGAACGCCGTGACCAGCAGGCCGGCATAGAAGGCGGCGACCAGCACGACGATGACCACGCCGGGAATGGGCCCCAGGGCCGCGCCGGCAACGGCCTCGCGCACCGAACTGACGAAGTCGATGCGGACACCTTCGGTTAAAAGACTGGGGGTCGACAGTTTGAGGATCCAGGCCAGCAGCAAGATCAGCAGCATGTGGATGTAGTTTCGACGCAGACGGCGCGCCAACGCCGCTCGTTGCGAAATGAGGAATTTTGGAGCGCGCAGGCTTTCGCCGACGACCAACAGCCAATCGGACGCGAAGTCCGGCTGTGGCGAGAATATCTGCGCGAAATAGTGCCGTTCGAACTGGCGCACACGGGCCCGGTAAACGTCGAAGAAGCGATATCGCCGCGCTTCTATCCACAGCAGCAACAGGACAAGCAGCATAGCAAAAAGCAGCACGCCGTGATGCGCGCTGGCTGTCGAAAGCGAGATGGACAACATCGCCGCAACGACCGTTATCGCCCAATTGCTCGTCCGGTCCAGGCGGTCGCGCCACCCCGTCATGCGCAGAATCTCGGCGCGATGAAAGTGCGACATCGTGGTCACGAGTTCGCCGGGCGAAAGCGTTCTTCCAATGGGGTCCGGCGCTGCCAACGCTTCTGCCATCACCATGTCTCCACCCGCCACGCAAAAACGGCTGGATGGATATATCGTTCCGAAGCGTCAATTGGCCGGGCGCAGCCAGACCTTGTTGTCGTGGAACGCAGCACCGCCATAGGGCGCCGGCGCGTCGGCACCGGTCAGGACGTTGATGCCCTCGCCGCGCTCGTGGGCGCTGTTGGGCCAGATGCCTTCGGCGACCACGACGCCGCGCTTGATGCCGTCGAACAATCTTGCATGCAGAACGACTTCGCCGCGCACATTGCCGATCTCGACCCGGTCGCCATTGTCCAGCCCATAGGCTGCAGCATCGTCCGGATGCAAAAGCAGTTCCGGGCGGCCCTCCTTGGCCTTCGACACCGGCGTCTCCGAAAAAGTCGAGTTGAGGAAATTGCGCGCCGGCGAGGTGGTCAGCCGGAACGGATGCGCCGCATCCGCCACCTCGATCAGGTCGACGTGGTCGGGGAATTCCGGCAGGCTTGCCACCGGCCCCAACAGGCCCATGCTTTTCGGCGGCCGGTTGGGCGCCGCCTGCCCGATCCAGTCGGCGCGGAAGCGGAATTTTCCGTCCGCGTGGCCGAAGCCATCGACAAAATGCGCCGCCTCGAAGTCCGGCTGCAAATCGACCCATTTTTCTCGCCTGAGGCTCGCAAAACTACCCAGGCCGCGCTTGCCCAAAATGATGTCGATGTGCTGCTGCTCGGTCATGCCGAAGCCAGGCTTGTCGCCAACACCGAGCCTTTTACCGAGTTCCTCGATGACGAAATGGTTGCTGCGCGGCCCTTCCGGCGGGTCGATCAGCTTCGGACCGAGCGTGATGTGCTGGTTGCCGCCGCCTTTGTAGACATCGTCATGCTCTAAAAACATCGTCGCCGGCAGCACGACATCGGCGAGTTTTGCGGTGTCGGTCATGAACTGTTCGTGCACGCAGGAAAACAGGTAGTCGCGCAGAAAACCCTGCTTCACCAGCCGCTGCTCCGGCGCAACATTGACCGGATTGGTGTTCTGGATCAGCAGCGCGGTCACCGGCGGGCCGCCATAGAGCGCGTCCGCCGCCCCGGTCAGCACCGGGCCGATGCGCGAATGGTCGAGGTGGCGGATCGCGGGGTCGCGCATCCGCGTGCCTTCCAGCAGTTCCTGGTTCAGCTTGAAGATGCCCGAATTGGAATGGAAGGCGCCGCCGCCCTCATATTGCCAGCAGCCGGTGACCGCGGCGATCGAGGCCGCGGCGTGCATGTTGACCGAGCCGTTGCGCTGGCGCGAGAAGCCGTAGCCGAGGCGGAAATAAGTCTTCTTCGTCGTGCCGACGAGGCGAGCAAAGGTCTCGATCTCGTCGACCGAAAGCCCGGTGATATCAGCCGCCCATTGCGGCGTCCTCGTCTGAAGATGCGCTTCCAGACCGTGCGGGTCGTCGGTGTATTTTTCCAAATAGGCGCGGTCGGCCATGCCGTCACGGAACAGCACATGCATCACCGCGCAGGCCAGCGCGCCATCGGTGCCGGGCTTCAGCATCAGGCCGAGATCGGCCTGCTTCATCGTCGCGTTTTCATAAACGTCGATGACGACGATCTTGGCGCCGCGTTCCTTGCGCGCCTTGATCGCGTGGGTCATTACGTTGACCTGAGTGACCACGGCATTGGTGCCCCAGATCACCACGCAGTCGGACTTGGCCATCTCGCGCGGGTCGGGACCGCGCAGCGCGCCGGCGCCCATCATCCAGCCGGTCCAGGCCAGATTGGTGCAGATTGAACCGAAGAAGCCGGAGTATTTTTTCGCGTGGCGCAGCCGCTCGATGCCGTCGCGCTGCACCAGCCCCATCGTGCCGGCATAGTAATATGGCCAGACCGTCTCCGAGCCGTATTTTGCCTCGGCCGCGATGAACTTTTCGGCGACGAGGTCGAGTGCGGCCTCCCAGCTCGCTTCCTTCCAAAGGCCCTCACCCTTGGCGCCGGCACGGATCAGCGGCTTCAGCAAGCGGTCGGGATGATGGACGCGGTCGGCGTAACGGGCAACCTTGGCGCAGATGACGCCGGATGTGTAGGTGTTGGCCCTGGCGCCATGGACGCGGCCGATGCGCTTGCTGTCGAGCAGCTCGACCTCGAGCGCGCAGGTTGACGGGCAATCATGCGGACAGGCCGAATGGCCGATCCTGAGCTTGGCGTGCTGATTCATGGGAGCAGACTAGTCGGTTGCGAAAGCGGCGTGTAGGGCCAGATGCAGCGCTAACTTGCTTCTCCTTGCTGAGGCAAGCTGAAAATCTGGCGACCGCCAGCGCGGAGCCGTTAGAACTGCGTCGTCAACGCCGTCAGCCACTCGGGCGAAGCGTTGACGAGTGCGGTTTCCAACGCCTTGTCGAACCCAGACAGAATCGCGGCGGCGGTCATCACCAGCAAGACGCCTAACGCGACCTTCAGCCCGCTGCCGGCGCCGGCGATGTGGCTGCGCCAACTCAGCAAGGTCTCGCGGGACAGTAGTCCGAGGATCAGCAACGGCACGGCAGCACCGAGACCAAACAGGACCATGGTGACCCCAACCTGGCCAAGGTCTTGGCCCTGCGCTGCAAGGACGGAAGCGGCACCGAGAGTCGGGCCAACGCAAGGGCTCCACACCGCGCCGAGCAGCAGACCGACGCCGAACTGCCCCCAAAGGCCAACGGAGGAAAAGGCGCCAAACCGCTGCTCGACCCAGTTGCCGGCCGGACCGGCCGCAAGCGCGATATGCGCCTGGAATGCCGGCACGATCAATATCGTGCCGAGGACGAGCATCAGAACTGCGGCGGCGCTGCGAAAGACACCGCCGTCAAGCCCGACGGAGAACCCGATCGTGGCGACGAAAAGCCCTATGGCCGTGAAGGACATGGCAAGTCCTGCGGCCAGCGCGATGGGGCCATAGCGATGCTGACTGACGGCAGCACCGAGCACGACCGGGATCAGCGGCAGCACGCATGGCGACAGCGTCGACAGCACCCCGGCCAGGAACGAAAATATGAAGCCGAGTAGCATCGCCGCCGCTCAGATCGTTTTATCAAGCAATTGCTTGATGGCATCCGCCTTGGTCACGCCAACAAGCCGACCGACTTCCGTTGCGCCCTTGAAGGTGATCAGCGTGCTCTGCATCCGCGCACCAAGAGCCCGAACAACCTCTTTTTGGGAATCGAAATCGACTTCGAAAACGGCCAGGTTTGCGTGCTCGGGCGCAGGCAGCAACTGGCCGAGCACCCGCTTCTGCGCCTTGCAGATCGGACACCAGCTGGCGGTGATCTCGACCAGGATCGGCTTGCCTGCCTTTTGCGCCTCTTCGAAGGCCTGCCGTGTGTAGGCCATGCGGCTGGCAGCCAGCGCCGGAGCCGAGGCGAGGCCCGATATTGCGGTCAGGCCGATGAGGAAGGTGCGACGGTCTAGCATTTCTTGACTCCTGAAGGTGTCGGCGGGCAAGTAATCCCGCAATGGCGGACATGAGGATACGGTCCGTTGTTCGCGCCAGCGACGGCGAACGTTACAGGCTCGCGGTAATGTTACCGAGGCCGCCCTTCGCTTGTGTCCACGTGCATTCGACGCCGTCAGCAGCCATCAGGTTGCTCACGCCAAGCGCACCAGTGGCTTCAGCAAGCGCTCGGGATGATGGACGCGGCGGCGTAACGGGCGACCTTGGCGCAGATGACGCCTGATGTATACGTATTGGCCTTGGCGCCGTGGACGGGGCCGATGCGCTTGTTGTCGAGCAGCTCGACCTCGAGCGCGCAGGTCGACGGGCAATCATGCGGACAGGCCGAATGGCCGATTCTGAGGTTGGGTTGGTGATTCATGAGGCCAAACTAGCCGTTTATGGCGGCGGCGTGTAGGGCCAGATGGGCCTTCCCAGGGCTACGAACTCGGGTTAACGCACTTTAGGGATTGCGGTTGATCTGATTCCATGGGGCTTCGATGATTCGGAGC
>NZ_JBVVQY010000051.1:0-19183 GCF_055811615.1 Mesorhizobium sp. WSM4807 | reverse complement strand
ACGGGGGCTGCGCGGCGGACACGCCAACGTCACCGCTGAATGCCACGCCATTTTTGCAGAACTTGACGCACACAACTTTCGGCGCCAAAGGGGAAGTAAAGGCGCGCGGCAGCGTTCCCTCCCCCTTGTGGGGAGGGCTAGGGTGGGAGTCCATCTTCGTAAGAATCCAAATGCGATTGCCCTGCCCAGCAAGGGGAGAAGGCAAGATAAGGCGGAGCCGGTTTTCGACACTAGTCTCCAACACAAGTTGAAAACTGGCCCTTCCTCATGCCTTGACTGGTATCCAGATTTCCAGCCCGCCATTGCCGCTGCGCGGATCGAATTCGGGGCCGTAGCGTTCGAATTCGGGCGCATCGGCGACCTCGTGCCCGGAGGCCGGCAGCCATTTGTTCCAGATCGTGTTGACCGTACGGCGGATGGTCGAGATGTGGTCACGATGGGCGAACACGGCGTATTTCTGCGCCGGCACGCGCACGCGCGAAAACTCCCTCGGCAAGTCCGAAAAATCGGACACCTCGACGCCGGCGATATAGTCGAAATTGCCTGCATCGTCGCCGTTGACGCAGACGCCATAGGCGACGTCGCCGACCTCGCCCGGAATATTGCCGATATAGGGGCCGAACCGCTGCCATTGCATCGGGATGCCGGCGCTGGTTTCGCAGCTGTAGCGTTCGCCGAGACCGGCGATGAGAAACGGCCGGCTGGTCTCAAAACGCGGCGGCTCGAGATTGGTGAGGAAGGACTGGTCCATCAGGATCGGCTCCACGAGATCGAGATTGTCGAGCGAGCCTTGTGCGCGCACCAGTTCCGGCGTGGTGCCGAACTGGTCGCGGAAGGCGCGGGTGAAGGCCTCATGCGAGGCGTAGCCGACGTCGAGCGCGACCGAGAGGATGTCGGGTGCGCCGGCGGCGAGCCTGCGTGCCGCCTCGGTAAGCCGGCGAGAACGCACGTAGCCCATCACCGAACGGCCGGTCGCCGCACCGAAAGCCCGCGTCACGTGAAAGCGCGACACGCCGCTGCTCTTGGCGACATCGTCGAGCGAGACTGCTTCCGGCAAATGGCTTTCGACGAACCACAGCGCTTTCTCGGTCGGGTTCATGTCTCTCTGCGTCTCGCGATTGGCGCAGCCATGGTGCCGCTTCCTTGCAGGACCAGTTTGATCGAAATTGCGCCCGGCGCAAAATTGAAACGATGAAGATCGTCAGCGCTGCCGGCGTTGAATTGAAGTTGTAGTTGATGAAGTCGGGCGTGTTGCCAAAGCGTGTCGCCTTGTCGATCGGGTTACCAATCGACGTGCTAAGTCCGCTTTCGGACCCGAAGCCGCGGCGGAAATCGCTCAGATCGTCGGCCTGATGTTCTGATTCAAACGGAAGAAATTGGTAGGATCATGCTTGTTTTTTAAAGCAACCAATCTCGGGTAGTTCTCGCCATAAGCTGCCAGAACCCGGTCCGGGCCCTCTTCGCCGAGATTGTTGGCATAGACGCCGCCGGTCGAGAACGGTCTCATTGCATCCCATAGGTCACGCGCCCATCGGATGTGCATTTTGTCGTCAGCCGGATTATCCCAGATCGATATCGGGAAGCAATCGTAAAGCGCATCTCTGTTGGCGTAGGGAGTGTCGCCTATTGGCACACGCGAGATTGCGCCGCCAACCTGCTGCAGGACAAGAAGCGACTCGCTGGGTGCGGTCGCGTAAGCTGAGAGCATTGTGTCGATTGCCTGGTCTGAAATTTCGCGCATGAACTGCGCCTTCCAGTAGTAGCGCCGCCCGCGCGGAAAGATGCTGTCTCCGGCCGACTGGATTTGAAGATACGGGACGGGAGCAATCCGGTCTTCAACCGGCGTGCCGTATTCTCTCAACGGTTGGACGATTTGCTCGCCCTCGCCAAGCGGGCCGATGTAACACGCCGAGATGCTGAAGAAACGTTCACCTGAGGGCGCAGTCACAAGCGCCGCGTCCAGGCTCAGCTCATCGGGAGCCTTGCTCGAAAACGTGCGGTAGAACCGCATTGCTTCGCGCGCATGTTCGTAGCGGTGCAGAACTGACCCCGCGATGAGAAGGGGACCCACGGGATGAAGCCTGTATTCGAAGGCTGTAACGATTCCGAAATTGCCGCCGCCGCCCCGAATGCCCCAGAAAAGATCCGCGTTTTCAGCCGCGTTTGCCTTGAGCAGCCGGCCGTCCGCCGTCACGATTTCGACTGCTATGAGATTGTCGCAGCTCAGTCCATGTTTGCGGCCAAGCTTGCCGAACCCACCACCGAGTGTCAGTCCGGCAATGCCGGTATCGGCGTTGACGCCCATCGTCGTCGCGAGACCATGAGCCTGCGTGGCGGTGTCGAACTCTCCCAGGTTCAAGCCAGCCTCGGCGCGCGCAACCCGGCGGACCGGGTCGACCTCGATCCGCTTCATGCGCGACACATCAATGACCACGCCGCCATCGCAAACCGAACTGCCGGCGACGTTGTGACCACCGCCGCGAACGGCGACCAGAAGGTTTTGCGATTTGGCAAAGCTGACAGCTGTGACGACGTCGCGGGATTCGGCGCAATAGATCACCGCTGCTGGTCGCTTGTCGACCATTCCGTTCCAGACTCTGCGTGCCTGGGCATAGCCAGGATCGTCCGGGAGGACCAAATCCCCGCGAATTGCCTGCCTGAGCCGCGCAATATCCGACGCCTTCAGGGCTGACCCGGTTCCGGGATCCTCCGCAAGCTTGAGCGTGCTCATCGAGGGGGTTCCCTTCGTGATCCGAGGACAGGCTGTATGCAATAATCTCATGGGCCTTCATTCGCCGCAAAGTCGAATATCTCAGTCGCTAGATGAGTTGGATTCATCTAAACTGCATGAATGAGAAGACTTCCGCCGCTCGGATCCCTTCGCGCCTTCGAGGCTGCTGCCAGGCGCATGAGTTTCAGGGAGGCCGCGATCGAACTCGGCGTGACGCCCACGGCCATCAGCCACCAGATTCGGTTGCTCGAGGGCATCTGCGGACAACCCCTGTTTCGGCGGCGCCCACGGCCGCTTGTGCTTACGGACGTGGGCGAACGGCTGTTCCCGGTCATTCGCAACGGCTTCGACGCCTTTGCCACCGCAATTGCGTCAGCTTCGGCCGGCGTCGGCCAACGCCCGCTACGGGTGACAAGCCCGAATGCATTTGCCAGCCGGTGGCTGGTACCGCGTCTGCCAAAATGGCGGGAAGAGTACCCGAAGATCCCTCTGGAGATTATCGGAACCGACTCGGTGTTGGACCTGCGCGCCGGCAATGCCGATGTCGCGATCCGCTACGCGCGCAGGATGCCTCAGGACCTTGCCGCCCAGGAAATTTTTCGGGACACGTTCTTTCCGGTGTGCAGCCCTGATTTGCTCGCCAAGGGCACCCGACAGATCGAGCGGGCCGCCGATGTGCTGCAATATCCGCTCATCCATTTTGATTGGATGAACCGTGATCGCGAAGCGCCTACCTGGTCGCGATGGCTGGCGGCGGCACGCTCTGTCGATCCTGGCATCCCGGATACCAACAAAGCGTGGGACCTAAGCTTTCGCGAAGAATTGCATGCGATCGACGCGGTCGTGGCAGGCCAGGGTATCGCTATCTGCAGCGACGTGGTCGTCAGCCGCGAACTCAAAAGTGGAGCGCTGGTCAAGGCACACGATCTCTCTCTGCCAGGCTACGGCTTCTATCTCGTCTACGTCCCTAACCACCCCTTGCAGCCGCACATCGAGGCCTTTTCTGCCTGGATGGGATCGTTGGTGTAGAATTAGCTCAAGCATGATTATCAGGTTCGATGGGTGGTCCGGTGTCGGTGCAAGGCAGAAGCCGATGGGAACGCGGCTTCCTTCATTGCCATTCAGCAATCGCTAACCATGACCGCATTGCATAACTGCCATGCAGCTTTGCCGGCTTCTGGCATAATGCCGCGTCTTGAATAGTAAGCACGCTTATAATATATGCAGCTCATGGTTTCCGACGGCATCGACAGATTGGGCTTTTTGATCCACGACGTGCAGCGCCTGATGCGCAAGCGCTTCGAGGCGAGGGCCGGCGGGCTCGGCCTTTCCTCGGCGCAATGGCGGCTTATGGTCCGCGTCGCCAAGGAAGAAGGCATCACCCAAGCGCGGCTCGCCGAACTTCTCGAGATCGAGCCGATCAGCGTGTCGCGCCTGGTCGACCGCATGGAGGAGAGCGGCTGGATCGAGCGCCGTTCCGACGCCGCCGACCGCCGCGTTCGCATGATCTTCCCGACCGCCAAGGCGAGCGAGGCCTACGCCGAGATCAAGAGCCTCGCCGGCGAAGTCTATGAAGAATCGCTGACCGGCGTGTCGCCGCAAGATCGCCGCATCCTGATCAAGGCACTGGAGGCGATGGCCAGGAACCTGGCGGACGGCGAGACGGCGTCCTCCGAAAAAGTCGAGAGTGCAGAAGGCGCAGCAGCATGAACGCGGTAGCCAAGGTAGATGAGAATGCGACCAAGCTGGAGATGGAAGCTCCCGTGCAGCCGGCGGCAGCCCCGGTTACGGTCGCTCCGCAGGTAGAACCGGCGCCGGTGGCGCCGAAGAAGAAGCGCCGTGCCGGCCGCTTCCTTTTGATGTTTGCGCTCCCCGTGGCACTGATCGCTGGCGGCAGCTACGTCTGGGTGACCGGCGGCCGTTACCAGGAGACCGAGAATGCCAATCTGCAGCAGGCCAAGGTCTCGATCGCCGCCGATACGGCAGGTCGCATCGTTCAGGTCGACATTTTCGACAATCAGTCCGTCAAGCAGGGCGACGTGTTGTTCGCCATCGATTCCGAGCCCTACCGGATCGCACTGGCCCAGGCCGATGCGACGGTGGCCGGCGCGCGCCTCAATGTCGAGCAGTTGCGTGCGGCCTACAGCCAGGCGGTAGCGCAGGAGAAGTCCGACGCCAGCCAGGTCGACTACGCGCAGTCGCAATACGACCGGGCCGCCGACCTTGCCCGCAAGGGCATCAACGCCGAGTCGTCGCTGGACGAGGCCAGGAACGATCTCGACAAGGCCAAGCAGCAAATGGCGGTGGCTCAGCAGGGCATCCTCAGCGCCAAGGCGGCACTCGGCGGCAATCCCGATATCGAGACCGACAAGCATCCGACCGTGATGGCGGCGCTCGCCGCGCGCGACAAGGCTGCCTACGATTTGGCGCAGACCACGGTCACGGCGCCGGCCGACGGCATCATTAGCCAGGCTGCCTCGTTCAAGGTCGGCCAATATGTCGGCTCCGGTACGCCGCTGTTTTCGCTGGTCGAGACCGGCGATACCTGGATCGATGCCAATTTCAAGGAAACCCAGCTCACCCATATGAAGCCCGGCCAGAAGGCCGAAATTGTCGTCGACACTTATCCGGGCAAGACGTTCGAAGCCACGGTCGAGGCGATCGGCGCCGGCACCGGAGCCGAGTTCTCGCTGTTGCCAGCCCAGAACGCCACCGGCAACTGGGTCAAGGTCACCCAGCGCATTCCGGTGCGCCTGCAATTGACCGATGCCGACGCCAAGATGGCGCTGCGCACCGGCATGAGCGCGACCGTCACGGTGGACACCGGCGTTTCCCGCGGGCTTCCGAGCATATTCGGCCACGCCACGGCGGGTGAGGCGCAATAGAGCAATTCCAGGAAAAGTGTGAAGCGGTTTTCCGTCCGGAATTGCGCAAAAACAAAGAGATAGAGCGGTTCGGCGTTTCCGTGAAACGATGAACGGCTCTAGACCACCTCGTTCCATTGGATGATGAGGTCTGAGACGCAACAAGTAGAATGCAGGCCGCGCAGGGAGAGGTACGCAGCTGACAGGATTGGTCCGATCGGGGATGCGGTGAGGGTTGGGGTTCGGACCGGGCTGCGTCGCGGCCGGAACAATCCGACGCAGGCCCCTTCGGTCCTCAGGTTTCCGGGCGGCAGCCGCCCGTTATCGAGACGCTCGGTCGATGTAACCCCCACATCGATTTCGCGTCCCACCGCGATGAGGGTCTCTCCACACGGAAGGCCTCGCCGCCCGGAAGCCTGGCGCATCGGCCCGAAAATCGGAATCGATTTTCGGAAAGCACGATGCGCAGACTCAAAATACCAGAGCGTACTTTGTGCGTCCAAATGGACGCACGTCGCTCTGGTTACACGTTCTTGTTACCTGCCGGAAGTTCCACATCATGAGCACGCCAGAACCGTTTCGCGAAGTGCCGCATCGCGGCCTGATCACCGTGGCACTGATGCTGGCGACGATCATGCAGGCGCTCGACACCACGATCGCCAACGTCGCGCTGCCGACCATGACCGGCGACCTCGGCGCCTCCCCCGACAACATCAACTGGGTGCTGACCTCCTACATCGTTGCCGCGGCGATCATGACGCCGGTGACCGGCTGGCTGGCCGACCGCTTCGGCCGCAAGGAGCTGTTCCTGACGGCGGTGGTCGGTTTTACCATCTTCTCCATGCTGTGCGGTCTGGCATGGAGCCTTGAAACCATGGTGCTGTTCCGTCTCATGCAAGGCGTATTCGGCGCGGCGATCGTGCCGCTGTCGCAGACCTTCCTGCTCGACATCAATCCGAGGGAACGTCACGGCCAGGCGATGGCCATCTGGGGCGCCGGCATCATGCTGGGACCGATCCTTGGCCCGACCCTGGGTGGCTGGTTGACCGAAAATTTCAACTGGCGCTGGGTGTTCTTCATCAACCTGCCGGTCGGCATCATCGCCTTTCTCGGCATGGCCGCCTACTTGCCGGCCGTTGCAAGGCGGATACGCAGTTTCGATTTCTTCGGCTTCGCCATGCTCTCGCTTGGTGTCGGCGCGCTTCAGCTGATGCTTGATCGCGGCGGCGAGGTCGACTGGTTTTCCTCGGTCGAGATATGGATCGAACTTGGTCTGTCCATCACCGGCTTCTGGGTGTTCATCATTCACACCTTGACGGCGGAGCAGCCCTTCATCGACCCGAAGATATTCCTCGACCGCAATTTTGTCACCGGACTGGCGTTCATCTTTGTCATGGGCGTGCTCATTCTGGCGAGCATGGCGCTGCTGCCGCCAATGCTGTCGACCATCTTCGGCTATCCGACCCTCACCATCGGCATCGTCTTGGGACCACGCGGCGTCGGCACGATGATTGCCATGCTCGTCGTCGGCCGCATCATGCACAAGGTCGATGCCCGAATCCTCGTCGTCATCGGCTTCCTGCTGACCGCGCAATCGCTCCACACCATGTCTAGCTTTTCACCGCAGATGGACAACTGGCTCATCCTCAGCTCCGGCGTCATCCAGGGCCTTGGAATGGGAATGGTGTTCGTGCCGCTGTCGACCGTGGCCTTCGCCACGCTGGACGCACGCTTCCGCACCGATGCCACGGCGTTGTTCAGCCTGGTGCGCAATCTTGGCTCGTCGATCGGCGTATCGGTGGTGACGGTTCTGCTGGTACGCAACACGCAGGTCAACCATGCCGAGCTCTCGGCCTACATCAATCCGTTCAATCCCAACCTCTGGGCGGCGTCACCGGCAGCGGCGGGCGGCGATCCGACGGCGCTTTCCCAAGTGGACGGCATGGTCAATATCCAAGCGATGATGATCTCTTACGTCAATGACTTCAAGCTGCTGATGATGATGACGCTGATTGCCATCCCGTTCGTTTTTCTGCTGCGCAAGCCGAAGGCTGGTCCGACCGCCGGTGGGGCGCCCGCCGCGCATATGGATTGATGAGTAGGGATTGGTCGACGTGCCGGTCACCCCTTCTATTTGCCCAGAACAAGGCTCCAATAGCGCAGCGAGCTGTCGCGGCCGTCCCGCACATAGGCCAGACCAAAGCGGGTGAAGCGCGGGTCGAGCATGTTGCGGCGGTGGCCGGCCGAGTGCATCCAGATGTCGAACAGCTTCTGCTGATCGAAACGGCCCTCGGCGATGTTTTCGGCGGCAGCACCGGCAATACCGTTGCCCTTGACGCGCGAGGCAAATCCCTTGCCCCAGCCGGTGGAGTGGGTCATGCGGCCGCCGCGCGCCATATAGCCGGACTGCTGCAGGGCTGCCTGTTCGAGCTGAGGGTCGGGGACAAGCGATTCGAGACCGACTGAGGCGCGAATGCCCGCCAGTGTGCCGACGGCGGAGGCGGAGACACCGGCGCCTTCGCCGGTGGGCAGCACAGTGGCGCAAGCGGCAAGCCCGGCCAGCGCGGCAAGGCCGGCAGCTCTAAGCAGCATCCGCCTGTTTAAGCTTGATCGGACTTCGGAATTTTCGATTTTGGCAGCGGTCATGCCCGCCTGACATAGCGGTGATCATGGCTTTTGCCGGGCAGGTGCTCAAGAATCTCGCTCGCCGCGGTTCGTCGCCCGGTGGTGAAATCTGACGCGTGGTGCCGCGACGGAATATCGGTTTGGCCCATCGGTGATCTCCACCGGTGCGCGCTGCGAATGACTGCTTCGCGCCGCATGTCGGCCGTTCAGGCAAACATTACCTTCGCCTCGAAGCGGACATTCCGGCTGGCATGGTCAAAGGTGACGCCGTTTGACATTCCTGCGACGCAGCCTAGTTGGCGGTCCCTTTCTCGCATTCCGGCAACCGCTGAGGCTTGGCGAACTTCGCCAGCGCCTCGGGGCTCGCACAGGCCGGGAAGCCGGCCTTGCGCATTGTCTCGAGGAAGCGCTGGTGCTCGGCGTCGCTGTAGCCCGGCTCGTTGGCCATGGCTTCGATGGTCAGGTCCGGTAAGCGTTTGAGCGCCTCTGCGACACAGGCTTTTGTGTCTTCCGTTCGACCAAGCGCGGCGAAGGAACCGCACCGCATCGACCACTTGGAGAGGTTGTAGGTTTCTGGTGTCATGCGCGCCTGCATCTTCAGCGCATCTTCATAGCGGCCGGCCATGAAGTATGCATAGGAGAAGCTGCCTGTGGCCCACAATGGGTAGTTCGGATCGAGTCGGATCACCTGGTCGACCAGTTCCACGCCGCGTTCGGGTTCCCCGAAGGTTGACGCCCAGCCGACATAGAAGGTCAGGATTTCAGCTGAACCCGGAGCCATACGCAAGGCGGTGTCCAACTCGACCTTGGCCCGCGCCAGGTCGCCCCTTTCGCCAAAACTCATGCCGAGCACGGCGTGCGCCTCGGCGTCGCTCGGATCAAGCCTGACGGCGCGCTCGGCCGCTTCGACAGCCGCCTTCCGCTCGCTCTCAGGGCTGACGCCGAAGCTCGCCAAAAGACTGTGCGAATGATAAAGCTCGACCCAGGCGCGGGCGAGGCCGGGGTCCAGATCGACGGCGCGGGTAAGCAAATGAATGGCCTCTTCGAGATCGGCTTTGGTGATTTGCTCGAGCTTCTCGGTGCCGAGTAGATAATACTCATACGCGTTCAGGTTTTCCGGCCGCTTGCGTTTGGCCGCTGTCCGCCCGGTCTCCTGGATCAGGCCAGCGCCGCCGCCGAGCCGGTTGGTGACCTGTTCGGCGATCTCGGTTTGGACAGCGAACACGTCTTCATCCGGCCGATCCCAACGCTCCGACCACAGATGCTTGCCGGATGCCGCCTCGATCAGCTGCGCATTGATCCGCACGCGGCTGCCCTGGCGCTGGATGGAACCTTCGAGCACATATCCGACGTATAGCGCTGCTGCGACCTGGCGGACGTCCACCGGCTTACCCTTGTAGGCTTCGGTGGAATTGCGGGCGACGACCTCGAATTCGGGGAAACGCGCGAGGTCGGTGATGATGTCCTCGGTGAGGCCGTCGGCGAGGCGCCCGGTGGCCTCGTCGCCGCCATAATTGCTGAAAGGCAGAACCGCAATGGACGGCTTGCCGATGGCAGTATCAACCGGCCGCAGCCACCACCACGCTCCAGCAGCCGCAAACGCAAGCAAAACAAGGGATGCAGCCGCCATCGGCAGAAAGCGGCGGATGTGGCGAGTGCGCAGGCTCCAGCCGCGCTTTGCCCCTTGCATTCTGACGCTGTAGGTGCGAACCGGCTCGGCGATATTCTTGACCTTTTGAGCGCCGGCAAAGTCAATTGGCAGGCTGAGCTTGCCTTTCATGTGGTCGTAGGCGGTTCCCGAGATGAGCACGCCGCCCGGCGGGCAAAGCTGCTCAAGGCGCGCCGCCACGTTCACCCCGTCGCCGAAGAGATCATCACCTTCGACCACCACGTCGCCGAGATTAATGCCGATACGAAATACTATGCGGCGCTCGGCAGGAGCCTCGCTCTGATGCGCGGCGACTCTGGTCTGAATGGCCACAGCGCAAGCAACAGCATCGACGACGGAGTGGAACTCAGCCAAGGCGCCATCGCCCATGAGCTTAACGACACGTCCGTTATGCTCGTTGAGCAGTGGATCGATCACCTCCGCCCGGAGCGCCTTGATTGCTGCGAGCGTCGCCGCCTCGTCGGTTTCCATGAGGCGCGAGTAGCCGACGATGTCGGCGGCCATGATGGCCGCCAGCCGCCGCTCCGTTCGAGTGGTCACCACGCTGGCGTGCTCCCACAGCCAGAGCTGTGCTCTCGCATCTGGCTCGCTTCGATCCTTTCAGGTCTCGACTCAAATCGCAAGGCGAATGGGCTACGCGTTTGCCAGCTTCTGCGATGGCACGCTGCTCACTGCTCTCGTCCGCGCCTTCCGTTGGAAGAACATGATGGACAAACGGCCGCGTTGGCTCGATCAGCGAACTGGCCAGGGCAGAGAAGCTCAAGACCTCCTACGTCGCGTAGTTCCTCCGCCCTGCGCTGCTCGAGCCCGACGTTGTTGAGGCGATTCTCGATGGTCGGAAGCCACCTACTGCAGCTTCAGCGGCTCATGCGCGGGTTTCCGATCGAGTGGACGGAGGCAGGTAAGCCGTCTCACGTTGAACCCCGATTTGACCCGTAGCTGAGTTGCGCGCTCCGCAAGATGGAGGGCAACTTTGCGCCGATCATGGTCATTTCGCCGACCCCTCCCCTCCAGAAGCGGACATCGCTGGTTCAACGCCCCGGGCATCGATCCGGAGGTGCAAAACCGCCTTTTCCAGCCCTTCATGACGACCAAGAAGCACGGGATGGGAGTAGGTCTGTCGATCTGCAGGACGATCGTCGAATCCCACGGCGGCAAGATCTGGGCCGAGTCCGCCCCAGGGCAGGGGACCACGTTCCGCTTCACGCTCCGGTCCGTGGAGCGAGAGGAGCTCTCCGATGCAGGCTGAAGCCGTGGTGCATGTGGTCGATGACGATCTGGCTGTCCGCCAGTCGCTGGCATTCCTGCTCGCGTCGGACGGCCTTGCGGTCAGCCTGCACGAATCCGCCTCCGCCTTCCTGGAAAACGTGGAGGGCTCGGCGTCCGGCTGTGTCGTTACCGACGTGCGGATGCCGGGCATCGATGGCATCGAATTCCTGCGTCGGCTGAAGGCTCGTGGCTCCGTTCTCCCAGTGATCGTGATGACGGGCCACGCCGACGTGCCCATGGCAGTCGAGGCAATGAAGGAGGGCACGATCGATTTCATCGAGAAGCCGTTCGATGACGACCTGCTCATCGCGACGATCCGCTCCGCGCTTGGCCGCCGGACGAAGACCATCCAGGACGGCGCACACGTCAGGGAGGCCGCGAGCCGGGTAGGATCGCTCACAGAACGCGAACGCCAGGTCCTGGACCTGCTCGTCGACGGCAAGGCGAACAAGGCGATCGCGCACGAACTCGGCATCAGCCCGCGAACGGTCGAAATCTACAGGGCCAACGTCATGTCGAAGATGCAGGCGAAGAGCCTGTCCGAGCTGGTCCGGCTGGCGTTGTTGGCCGACCGATCCGCTTAGTAGCCCTGTCGGTCAAGGTTCTGCGTCTTTCGCCTGCACAAGGACGCTGAGGCGCTGATGCCCGCCAGCGTGCCGGCGGCGGAGCCGGGACACCGGCGCCTTCGGCGGGCAGCGCGGTGGCGCAACCCGGGCCGCAGACCGCCTATCTGGCAGACACTTGGCTGATCCCGGTATCGATCCAGGCACGCGTCTGTTCCAGAACTTCATCCGAAAGCGCGGGATCGTCGATAGCCCGGGCGAGGATCACTGCCCCCACCATCGCTGCCCAGCATCCGATCGCTGCGCGGCGTCTGTCTGCCGGATCCAACTCCGGGAGCGCGTTGCCGAGACGGTCGATCTGCGATCGAAGGCCTTCCGTCATGGCCGAGCGTGCAGCCGGGGTCTGATGGCGAATGGCCGCGGCAAGGCCTGCCGTCGGGCAACCACCAGCGGCGTTGTCGCGATGACGGGGCGAAAGATAAGCCTCTACATAAGCGCGAAGATCGGCCCCTGCGCTTGAGTCCGCGGCGAGGACATGGGCAAGGGTCTGCGCGATCAGGTCGTCTTTCGAGCTGAAATGGCCATAGAAGCCGCCATGGGTGAGCCCGGCGGCTTTCATCACCTCCGCCACGCTAACCGCGTCGAAGCCCTTGTCGCGAAACAGCCGGCTGGCAACATCCAGAATTCGGCGACGGTTCTCCGCCATCTGTTCTCGACTGACCTTCATTTCAAAATTCTCCGCCGGCCCCGTTGACATTTACATGATGGGTATCATATTTAGCCGCAATCATGATGATCGTCATGAATATAGAGTCCATCAGAGAAAAGAGCAATGCCATGACCACTATTCCGTCAGTCCTCATAACCGGCGCCTCCACCGGCATCGGAGCCGCCTATGCCGAGCGCTTCGCGCGCCGCGGGCACGACCTCGTGCTGGTTGCCCGTGACATGGCACGAATGGAGGCTCTGGCGGCCCGTCTGCGTCAGGAAAATGGCGTGGCGATCGACATCATCCAGGCTGATCTTACGCAGCCTGCCGAGCTTGCAACGGTAGAGACGAGGCTGCGCGATGACGCCCGCATCGGAATCCTCGTCAACAATGCCGGAACGGCCATCGGCGGAAGCTTTATCGAGCAGAGCACCGATGACGTTGCGCGGCTCGTTGCGCTCAACACGACCGCACTTCTGCGGCTTGCCAGCGCCATGGCCCCGCGTCTTGCGGCGGCCGGCGAAGGGGCGATCGTCAACATCGGCTCCGTGGTCGGCCTGGCGCCGGAGTTCGGCATGACCGTCTACGGCGCAACCAAGGCCTTCGTGCTGTTTCTGTCGCAGGGACTCAGCCTCGAGCTCGCGCCGAAGGGTGTCTACGTCCAGGCCGTGCTTCCCGCCACGACGCGAACGGAGATCTGGGAACATGTCGGCGCCGACGTCAACACGCTTTCCAACGTGATGGAGGTGGACGATCTGGTGGATGCGGCGCTGGTCGGCTTCGACCGCCGCGAACTGGTGACCATCCCGCCGCTACCCGATGCCGGGCAGTGGGACGCGCTTCAGGCCGCACGCCAGGCCATGCTTCCGAACTATCGGAACGAACATCCCGCCGAGCGGTACCGCACGGTCGCCTGAGCATCAACGAAGCCATTTCGATAAACGACCCTGCCGCGGCGGGGATAAACAAAGGTGACCTATGACGAGCACAACGCTGTTTGAGCCCTATACTCTCGGCTCGCTCACTCTCTCCAATCGTATCGTCATGGCGCCCCTGACGCGCAATCGCGCTGGCCCGGGCTTCGTTCCAGGCGATCTCGCCTCGCAGTATTACGGCCAGCGCGCGTCGGCAGGCCTGCTGATTTCCGAGGCCACGCAGATCTCGCAGCAGGGACAGGGTTACCAGGACACGCCCGGCATCTACTCCCAGGCGCAGATCGACGGCTGGCGCAAGATCACCGACGCCGTGCACGCCAAGGGCGGACGGATCTTCCTGCAGCTCTGGCATGTCGGTCGCGTCTCGCATGTCGACCTGCAGGAGCATGGCGCCGCGCCCGTCGCGCCCTCGGCGATCCGGGCCGCGACCAAGACGTTCGTCAGCAACGGCTTTGTCGACGTTTCGGAGCCCCGCGCGCTCGAGCTCGACGAGCTTCCGGGGATCGTCAATGATTTCAGGCACGCAGCCGCGAACGCCATCGAGGCCGGCTTCGATGGCGTCGAGATTCACGGCGCCAACGGCTATCTGCTGGACCAGTTCGCCAAGGACAGCGCTAATGTCCGCACCGATGCTTATGGCGGATCGGTCGAGAACCGCGCCCGGCTGATGCTGGAGGTTGGGACTGCGGTGGTCGAGGAGATCGGCGCTGAGCGCACCGGCATCCGGATTTCGCCCATTTCGCCCGCCAACGGTGTCTCGAGCGGCGCCCCCCAGGCGCAGTTCGACTACATCGTCGATCGACTCGACGCCTTGGGCATCGTCTACATCCATGTCGTCGAGGGCGCCACGGGCGGACCGCGCGATGTCGCGCCCTTCGACTTCGGATCGCTCCGCCGGCGCTTCAACAACACCTATATCGCCAACAACGGCTATGACCTCGAACTCGCGGCGTCGCAGCTCGCCGACGGCAAGGCGGACCTGTTCGCCTTCGGACGCCCATTCATCGCCAATCCCGACCTTGTGGAACGGCTGAAGACGCGCGCGCCGCTGGCGGAGTTCAACCCGGCGACGCTCTATGGCGGCGGCCCCGCCGGCTATACCGACTATCCCGCGATCACCGCCTCAAGCCACCCATGAGCCATCGGAGGGCCGCGCCTGCGCGGCAACCATCCCGCGTCGACAACAGCGCCGGCGCTTTCGCCGGTGGGCAGCACGGTGGCGGCAAGGCCGCCTGCCTGACATAAGCGCGATCCTGGCTGCCAAATAGACCGGGCGTGGGTTGTTTCCACGCCCGATCAAATCAGCGTTTGGGCAGTTCAGGCCTTCGGGATCCCAGGCAGGGGGGCGACCAACTCGTCGTCCTCCACGCCTGCCTCCTCGAACAGACCGGCCCCGTCAGCATCCATTTCCCGCGGCCGCGTCGAGACCAGATCCTTCAGAGAGCCGCCGGCGCCGGCGATGCCAGCTTCCTTCAGGAGCGCGTCGATCAGAGACTTGTTGCCGGTGAACTTCAGCAACTGGTCGGCCAGATCGCCCGGACCCGAACGCCCGCCGTCGCCGCCCGAGCGACCGCCCGAAAATCCCGCTGTGTCGAACACGCGGATGCTATCGATACGGCTCGCCGGCTCCATCAGCGCCTTTAGTGCTTCCGGCAGCATGGTGATCCGGGCCTGCGTCAGTTCAAGCTGGATCAGCCGGTCGGAGAGCAGGTTGCGCGCTTCGTTCGTGGCGCGGATGGTCGCGGCCTCCGCCTCGCCTTCCGCGATCACGCCCTCGGCGCGGACCTTCATCGCTTCCGCTGCCGCGCGGGCTTCCACCAGCGCCGCCTCGGCGCGGTCTTCCGCCGCTGCTTTTTCGGCGCTCGCGCCAACTGTCACCGACACAGCCTCAGATTCCGCCGCTTCCTGCGCTTGCAGAACGGCGATCTGCCTGGCGCGGTCGGCGATTTCGCGTTCGCGCGCCGTCTGCACCTTTTCTTGAGCAGCAACCGTCAGCGCCTCGGCCTCGCGGGCCTTGGCTTCAGCCTGGCTGGTTTCCTGGCTCTTCTTGGCGATGGCCACCGCCATATTCTGGCGCGACAATTCAACCTCGCGCTCAGAGTTAATGCGCGCCTCTTCCTTGGCGCGCTGCGCTTCCGCCGCATGCTCGGCGATCTCGCGTTCGCGCGCGATCTGCGCCGCCTGTTCGGCGAGCTTCGCCGCTTCCTCGGCCTTGGCCATTTCGGAGCGCGTGGAGGCCTGCTTGGAGACTACGTCGCGCTCCTGCTCAAGCCGCGCCTCTTCCTCTTGCCGCTTCAACGCGTACTTTTCGCGCGAGGCGTTCAGGTCCTGCTCGGCAATCGCTACTTCGGTCTTCCGGGTCACCTCGTTGCGCTCCTTGCGGCGCTGTTCGGTGATGGTTGTCAGCTTGGCCAAACCGACGGCGTCGAAGGCGTTGGTTTCGTTGAAGAACTCACGCGGCGTCTGGTCGAGGCCCGTCAACGACACCGATTCCAGCTCAAGCCCGTTCGAGCGCAGATCGGTCTCGACTGCGTCCTGCACCGCCTTCACGAAGTCTGAGCGATTCTCATGCAGTTGATCGAGCGTGTTGCGCGCGGCCACAGAGCGCAGCGCGTCGACCAGCTTGGCTTCCACCAGATCCTGGATTGCCTTCGGGTCGTTGACACGGTCGCCCAGCGTCTGCGCAGCGAGGCCGATGCCGTCATCCGTGCCGTCGACGCGTACGTAAAACTCGGCACGGATGTCGACGCGCATGCGGTCAGAGGTGATGAAGGCGTCCTCGCGGCGGCGGTCGACCACCAGCTTGACGGTGTTGAGCTTGACCTTCGCCAGCGCATGCAAGATGGGCAGGATCAGCGCGCCGCCGTCTTTGACCACTCTGCGGCCGCCGACGCCGGTACGCACAAAGGCCTCGTCACGTTCGGCGCGCTGGTAGAGCCGCCCGAGCACAAAGCCGATCACCGCGATCACGAAGAGAACGATGCCGACCCAGATCAGAAATTGAACTATGTTGTCCATACTTTGCCCCCAGATTTGAAAGTGTTTGATGCTCGGCTTTGCTCAGAGCGCGCTCTGGCTAGATATGCTCCTCGAACGGGACTACGAGCCAGACACGACCGGGTCCCTCGGCGGCTTTCACCACCACGACTACGGCGCCTTTCTCGATTTTCATTCCCGCGTCTGCGGGCCGCGCCCGCAGCGTATGCAATTCGCCATGCTCATCGCGCACTCGGATCGAGCCGGGCCGACCGTCATCCAGCGGCCCGAGCGTGACCGTGCCGCGACGCCCGACCAGATGATCGTGGTTGACAGCGTAGCTCTCGTCCTGCGGCAGGAGATGAGCGATCCAGCCGCCGGTGATCTTCGTGACCATCACCGCCGCCGGCGCCGCCCCAAAAGCGTAGCTCCACGCCGGCAAGACCGGGAAGATCTGCCACAGCATGATTCCGACCATGCCGAATGTGACCAGCAGAAGCAGTATCAGGATGGCGAAGGGTACCCGACCGAAATTCAGCCAGTCGAATACGTCGCCTAGATGTGTGGCGTCGAGGAGGTGGTCGACCGTGCCGTCTTCGCCGCCACCATGGTCAAAATGTCCGGCTCCAACATAGAACAGGACGATCTGCAGGACCCCTAGCAACATCCCTGCCAGCAATGGATAGAGATAGAGCGCCGGTGCGTGGAGAATATCTGCCATCGGCGCTACTTCTTACCCTTGAGTTCGCTGCGCAGTGTCGCCAGCCGGTCGTCAATGCGGCGCTGGCGCCCAAATTCTTCGAGTTCGACAAGATCGTTGTCGCGCGGCTTGCCAGCGGGCAGGTCGGTCAGCCGCGCCACGCTGGAAAGCGCGGCCGCAATGCGATCCTCTGGTGCGGGTTTGCGGAACCCGCCGTCAGCGTTGCCCACCGTGCCCGGCTTCTGCGCCTCGCGGGCGCGCCGCGCTATCTTCACCCGCTCCTCGGAATCGCGGCGGGCCGCACTTGCGGCGCTCAGCGCGCCTCGCGCTTCGTCAATGCGCACATCAACATCCTGGATCAGCTTATCGATAGAGGTGGCCTGCGCGTCGATGTCGTCCTGACGGCCAATACCGGCCCGTGCGAGGTCTTCGCGGCCCTCTTGCAGGGCGACACGGATATTCTGGTCCAGCCCCTCGCGTTCTTCAGTCAGGTCGTCTTTCTGCAAGGTGTAGCGCTTGCGCTCGGCGATCAGCGCTGCGAGGTTGGACTTCAATTCGTCGGCGGCCTTGTCGATCTCGCGGATCGCTTGTTCGGCCACCGCCTCGGGAGCCTTCTTCTCAAGGCCGTCGATCACGGTTGCGACCAGGCCGGCGGCGAGGCGCGAAACGCGCCCGGAAATGGATTCGGTCTGCATGGCTTCGATCTCCCTGTGTTGCATGTCCGCCGACAGCGGAACGGTGAGCAGATAGGCCCCGTTATCCCGTACGAGGTGAGAAAGTTGCGCCTTCTCTTGGCTATCGGAGTAGCCGGTGGCCAGGAATCCCGCGATCACACGCCCCTCGACGGTAGAAATCGAAACCTTGTCGACGCCCTTGAAGGACATGAGCTTGTCGTCAAGCGGCAGCCGGTCGGACGACCAGGCGCCGGAGGCGTATTCGCGAATGCCATTGGTCACCAGTCGCGCCGGCAGGCCCGTCTCGGCGCGGATCGCTTCATAGGCGAGCTTCTGGAGTTCAAACGTGTTGGTGCGTTGGGTAGAGTCGGTGCGATCCAGGATGTCGTGCATGACGGCATAAGCCGCGAAAGTCATGTCGATGGCGCTTTCGCCAGCGCGGGTCAGGATCAGCTTGTAGTGCGCTGTCTTCATCTTGTTCTCCCTCCCAATCACCTAGCAGGTGATTGAGGGGATTTCAAGCCACAATCACCAAAAACGTGATTTGGTGCTGCGAAGGGTTAACGCACATGTGTTGTTTGGCGAAATTCCGCAGGTGGCGAGTGTTGGCCTGAAGGCAACTTCTGGCGCTGCGCGCCCATCCGGTATTCCGGCCCGGACGGCAGATCCGACCCAAAGCGGTTGCACAGCCTATGGTTGCAAGCGTCAGGTTCTCAGCGCTGGCTAGGCCGCTGTGTCCAGCTTAGTTTCCGCCGTCGATGAGACCCCGCCGGCCTGATCGTCCTCGGTATCTTCCCACAGCGCTTTCAACCGACAGCGAGATCGCCGGCAGGGGCGTGATGCTCCTTATCGTCGACGATGTCGCGGCCGAGCGCCGTAGGCTGCAGGGCCTGGGGATCGTGCTTGAGGACGACATTGAGGGCGACTACTCGACGCTAGCGCAGGTGCGTGATCCTGACGGCAACCTGCTCACGCTGGCGACGCCGCCGTCGCGGCCCTATCCGCCGGCATGATCCCGCCGGCAGGGCAAAGTCCGCCTCATGCAAGAAACGCGCCGGCCGATGAAGGCTGGCTACCCGAGCCGGACTCGAACCAACGGCCGCTGGATTAACAGTCGAGATCTCTACCGGTGAGCTATCGGGGAGCTGCTGATACCAAACCCAACCTAATTTCGGATCGGGCTATAAGGCATTTGCCGAATATGGCGGCGACGTCGCATCTTTCTGCTTGCCGCCCTATTTCACCAGGGACGGGGCCGCCGGAATGAAGGCCAGCTTTCGTGAGCCGGCAAGGAGCCAGTCAGCGACTGACATTGGGTCGTTTGCCGGAATGCCGCCGTCGAGGAACGAGCAGGCACTGGGCTGGGTGTTGATAGCCACATCGGGAGTGAACCATGGAACCGCGCGCCAAGGAACAGGAGAACCTTTCCCGACTCGAACGGGCCGCGCAACAGACTGCTGATCCAAAA
>NZ_JBVVQY010000050.1:0-19335 GCF_055811615.1 Mesorhizobium sp. WSM4807 | reverse complement strand
CCCCCCCCCCGCCGCGGGCCCCCCCCCCCCCCCCCCCCCCCCCCCCGGGGGGGGGTGGGCGGGAACGCGGCGCTCGCGATTGAAGCGGACCCTCCTCATGAACTGGGATGACGTCCGCATCTTTCTGGCGGTGGCGCGTGCCGGCCAGATCTTGGGCGCGGCCAAGCGGCTGGAGCTCAACCACGCCACCGTCTCGCGCCGCGTCGCCGCACTCGAGGATGCGCTGCGCGCAAAACTCTTTCGCCGGCTGACCACCGGCAGCGAGTTGACGCCGGCGGGCGAGCGTTTCCTTGACATCGCCGAGCGCATGGAAGGCGACATGATCGCCGCGCGCTCGACCGTGGCGGGTGAAGGCGACGATGTCTCCGGCTCGGTGCGCATCGGCGCGCCTGACGGTTTCGGCGTCGCCTTCCTGGCCAAACGCCTCGGCGCACTGACGGCGCTTCACCGCGAACTCGCCATCCAGCTGGTGCCGGTGCCGCGTTCCTTCTCGTTGTCCAGGCGCGAGGCCGACATCGCCATCACCGTGGAGCGGCCGACCGAAGGCAGGCTGGTGGCGGGAAAGCTGGTCGATTACACGCTCGGCCTGTTCGCGTCCCGCGCCTATGCCGAAGCGCATGGCCTGCCCCAGACGCCCGCCGAGCTCGGCCGGCACACGCTGATCGGCTATGTGCCGGACCTCATCGTCAGCCCCTCGCTCGACTATGCGGCCGAGTTCAGTGCCGACTGGCGCACCAGCTTCGCCATCTCCTCGGCACTCGGCCAGGCCGAAGCGGTGCGGTCCGGCGCCGGCATCGGTATCCTGCACACCTTCGTCGCCCGTTCGATGCCGGAGCTGGTGGCCGTCGACATTGTCGCGCCCATCCGCCGCGCCTACTGGCTGGTCTATCACGAATCGGTCAGGCCGCTGCGCCGCGTCCAGATCGTCGCGAGCTTCATCACCAAGGCGGTGGAACGGGAGCGAAGCCTGTTCGTCTGACGATATTCATCTGACGCGGCGAAGTGTGTTGAACCTTGATCCCAAATTGCGCGGCAAGTTTCTCACCCCGCCCAAATGGATGAAGGACCCTTCCGATCCTACCGCTGGTATCGCTCCGGTCCAAGATCGCGGACATTGATGTCCGGCACCCGGCTGGAAATGATGTCGGCCAGGACCTTGGCCGAGCCGCAGGCCATGGTCCAGCCGAGCGTACCGTGGCCGGTGTTGAGATAGAGGTTGGAAAACTCGGTGCGGCCGATTAGCGGCGGCCCGTCCGGCGTCATCGGCCGCAACCCGCACCAAAAGGTCGCCGACCGCATGTCGCCGCTGCCTGGAAATAGGTCGCCGAGCGAATGTTCGAGCGTGCGCCGCCGCGATTCATGCAGCGTCAGGTCGAAGCCGGAAATCTCCGCCGTGCCACCGACCCGGATGCGGCCGCCGAGCCTGGTGATCGCCACCTTGTAGGTCTCGTCCATCACCGTCGACACCGGTGCTGCGGCAGCATCCTTGATCGGCACGGTGATCGAATAGCCCTTGACCGGATAGACCGGGATGGGTCGTTTCAGGCTGCGCATGAACTTGGCCGAATAGCTGCCCATTGCCATCACATAGGCGTCGGCAGCCTTCCAACCCTTGCTCGTATTGATGTTGGCGATACGGTTGCGCTTGCGGACAATCCGCCTGATCGAGGTGTCGTATTCGAAGGTAACGCCGCGCGCCACGCAGAGCTCGGCCAGACGGTCGGTGAACATCTTGCAGTCACCAGTTTCGTCGCCCGGCAGTCGCAGGCCTCCGACAAATTTTTCACGCACCCCTGCCAGCCCTGGCTCGGCCGCGATGCAGCCGTCGGGATCGAGGATCTCGTAGGGAACGCCGTATGTCTTCAGCACCTCGACATCGCCGGCAGTGCCGTCGAGCTGCTGTTGCGTGCGAAAAAGCTGCAGCGTTCCCTTGGCGCGCTCGTCATAGGCGATGCCGGTCGCCTCGCGCAGCGCTTTCAGCGTGTCGCGGCTGTATTCGGCCAAAGGCACCATGCGCGCCTTGTTCACCGCATAGCGCTCGGCCGTGCAGTTGCGCAGCATCCTGACCAGCCACACCCACATATGCGGATCGAGAGTCGGCCGCACCACCAGCGGACCATGCTTCATCAACAGCCATTTGATCGCCTTCAACGGGACGCCGGGACCGGCCCAGGGCGAGGCGTAGCCGGGCGAAATCTCGCCGGCATTGGCAAAACTGGTTTCCAGCGCCGGGCCCTTCTGGCGGTCGATCACCGTCACTTCATGGCCGGCCTCGGCGAGATAATAAGCGGTAGTGACCCCGATAACGCCGCCGCCCAGCACGAAGATCTTCATCGCATAGTTCTCCAGAACGACGTCTTGTCAGGGGTTTTGGGACGGGGCATCGTGGCTTTCTGTCTGCCGGATTTTACGGCGTCCGCCAAGTGCTCAAGCATGTCGCCCAAAAGTACGCAGCGGTTTTGGGACAACGACATGCCTAAAAAAGCCCGCGCGCTATCAATTTACATAGCGCCGGTGAAAGCGGTGTCCGAGGCTGGTCAGGATTTCATAACCGATGGTGCCGGCATGGCCGGCCGCCTGGTCCACTGTCTGCGACGGTCCGATCAGTTCGACGAGATCGCCCGGCTTCAGCCTGTTGGGCGGCAGGGCCGAAATGTCGAGAACGATCGAATCCATCGATACACGGCCAAGGAATGGCAAGCGCACATTTTCGAACCAGGCGGCTGAGGCCGCGCGTCGATGCCAGCCATCGGCATAGCCTAGCGAGATCGTTGCGGCGGCCAGCGAATCGGTCACGTGAAAAATATGGCCATAGCCAACGCCAGCTCCCCTATCGAGGCTGCGCGTCTGGATGACCTTTGCCTGAAGCCGCACCACCGGCAGCATCGGATTTTCCACCGCTGGCGTCGGATTGATGCCGTAGAGCGCCGCACCGGGCCGGGCGAGGTCGTAATGAAAGGGCTGCCCAAGGAAGATGCCGGAGGAGTTGGCTAGCGAGGCCGGCGCCTTTGGCAGCATCCTGCGCAGCCGCTCGAATTCCAGCCGCTGCTGCTCGTTGGCCGGATGCTCGGGCTCGTCGGCGCGAGCGAGATGGCTCATCACGAAGGTGACGTCGATACCGTCGAAAGCCTGCGGATCGGCAGCGACGGCCTCCACCTCGGCTGCCGCCATGCCGAGCCGCGACATGCCGCTGTCGACCTGGATTGCAGCCTTGAGCTTGCGGCCGGCCCGCTGCGCCGCCGCGCGCCAGGCGGCGAGTTGGTCGGCGCTGTTGATGACCGCGCCCAGCTCGGCGTAGACGGCTTCGCTTTCAGCGCCTCGCTGAATGCCGTTCAGCACATAGATCGCTGGCCATGCGCCGAGCGCCTGGCGCAGCAAGACCCCTTCGGCCAGATGCGCGACGAAAAAAATAGCGCAGCCTTCGGCCGCCAGCGCCGCCGCCACTTGGCCCCCGCCGAGCCCGTAGCCGTCGGCCTTGACGACACCCGCGCAGCCGACGCCACCCAAGCGCGCCTTGAGCCGCCGGTAATTTGCGCGGATGGCGCCGAGATCGACGGTCAATATGGCGCCGGCCGCCGCTTCGCTGATCGGCGCGGCTTTGACGGCGACCCTTTCAGAAAGAGATTTTTTGGAGGCCTCGTTCATGCCAACCCCGTCTGCAGCGGATTGGCCATCAATAAAGCCACCGCGCTGACGCGGCAACCGTGGTCGGCGCGAGCGCGGCTTGCGCCAAGCTACGCAACCAGATGCCGGAACGCCGCAACCACGTCCTCATAGACCTGACGCTTGAACGGCACGATCAGGTCGGGCAATTCCTGCATCGGCCGCCAAGCCCATTTGTCGAACTCGGCGGTGTGGCCGCCCGGCGGCGGATTGATCTCAATCTCGCTGACGTCGCCGTGAAAGCGGAAGGCGAACCATTTTTGCGTCTGGCCGCGATATTTCCCCTTGAAGGCGATGCCGACCAGATGGGCCGGCAGGTCGTAATATATCCAGTTCGGCGCCTCATCCAGCAACGAGACGCTGCGCATGCCGGTTTCCTCGTAGAGTTCCCGCTGCGCCGCCTGCAGCGGCTCTTCGCCCTTGTCGATGCCGCCCTGCGGCATCTGCCAGAGCTGCGTCGTGCCGGCGAATTCGCTGTCCGGCTCGGCAATGCGATGCCCGACCCAGACCAGCCCATCACCGTTGAGGACCATCAGTCCGACACAGCGACGATAAGGCAGCGTCTCGGGGTCGACCGGTTTTTTCTTCGTCATGCTCAACCTTTTTCCGGATCCACCGCCACTGCCGAAATCGGCACGATCTCGATGCCGCGTTTCTTGGCCTCGCTCACCCAAAACGACACGGTGTCGACCGTCAGGTCGAAGGCCGAGCCGATGCCGACAGCAAAGCCTTTCGCCCGCGCGGTGGCTTCCAGTTCGTCCAGCTTCTTCAATATGGCGCCGCGATCCCGCACGGCGTCGATCGACGTGTCACCGGCGGCGAACGGCACGCCGTTTTTCAACGCCAGGTCGGGCGCCAGGCTGCGCGCCGACGAACCGTCGTCGACATAAGCCAGGCCGCGCGTGCCGAGTTCGGCCATCAGCGGCCCCATCGCCGCCGCATCGGCCGAAAAACGCGCGCCCATATAGTTCATGACGCCGGTGTAGTTGGTCGTCCGCGACAGCGCCCAGCGCAAATTCTTTAAATTCTCATCCGCCGTCGCCGCGACCGTCAGCGTGTTGCGGCCGGGATTGACTTTCGGATAATCGAACGGTTCGAGCGGCACCTGCATGACGATCTCATGGCCTCTCTGCCGCGCCGCCTGCATCCAGCGGCCGACGCTGTTGCCCTGTGGCGCAAATCCCAGCGTCACTTCGGCCGGCAGCTTGGCGATGGCCGCCTGCGTGCCGGTTTGCGACACGGCTAGCCCGCCGATAACAATCGCCACGCGCGCACCGCGCGCACCGGACCACGGCCGCGCATAGACATCGAACGGCCGCCTTCCGTCGGCGGCACGAACCGGCAATGGGCCGGTTTCGCCGGCCTCGACCAGCGCCCTGTCGGGAATATGCGCGATCCTCAGGTTCTGGCCGATCGTCGAAGGGTCGCGAATGACAATGGCCGCCTTGGGCGGACGACCGTCAACTTCGGTTGGCATATGGATGATCTGCGGCCCGCCCATCTTGGATGCTGCTTCCGCCTTCGATGCCGGCTCCTTGGCCGGCGCTGCGGGTTCGACCACCGCTGTCGTCTTCGGTGTCGAAACGGCGACTTCTTCCGGTTTTCGAAACGGCCTTTCGCGCAGCGCAATCGCGCCGGACACGCCGATTACGGCCAGCACAAGAAGCGTGGCCGCGACCACACCGGCGCTGATCCTGCGGGCCGCGCGCGGCGGCCGGACTGCCTGCCCCAGTGGGCGTTCGATGTCGTTGCCGATGTCAGCCAAGCCGCATCTCCAGCCGCGGTTCCCCCGAATCAAACTGCCGGGGCCTTGCAGCCCCGGCAGCATTACATCGCTTCGATCAGGCAGCCAGACCTGTTGTCCGGCTGATCGACCTTTACTGGTTCAGCACAGCCCCTACTGGTTCAGCACTGCCTTGTCCGGATTCGGCGGGAACGCCGGATCGGTCTTTTCGCCGCGCAGCAGCTGCTCGGCAAAGATGAGCTGCAGGTCGTCCTTCGGCTCCGGCGGCACATAGGCTGCCGAGCCCGAACCGGTATCGCCCTCGTCGCTGCCCTTGATGTGGCCCTTGAGGTCCGACTCGCCGCGGGTCAAATCCCTGCCTTGCAGGTCCGGCGGTAACGGCTGGTCGACCTTGATGTCGGGCGTGATGCCCTTGCCCTGGATCGACTTGCCGGACGGCGTGTAATAGAGCGCCGTCGTCAGGCGCAGCGCGCCGTTCTCGCCGAGCGGGACGATGGTCTGCACCGAACCCTTGCCGAAGGACTGCGTGCCGACCACCGTGGCGCGGCGCAGATCCTGCAGCGCTCCGGCGACGATTTCGGACGCACTGGCCGAGCCGCCATTGACGAGCACGACCAGCGGCTTGCCGTCGATGTCGTCGCCCGGCCGCGCGTCGAAGCGGGTGACGTCCTTCGGATCGCGGCCGCGCGTCGAGACGATCTCGCCACGGGTGAGGAAGGCGTCGGACACGCTCACCGCCTGGTCGAGCAACCCGCCCGGATTGAGGCGCAGATCGAGCACGTAGCCCTTGAGCTTTTCGTTCGGCACCTGCTTCTTGATGGTGTCGATGGCGTTCTCGAGGTCGTCATGGGTCTTTTCGGTGAAGGAGGTGATCTTCATGTAGCCGATGTCGTTCTCGACCCGGAACTTGACCGCCTTGACCTTGATGATGTCGCGCACCACCGTCAGCTCGATCGGCTTGTCGGCGCCCTGGCGCAGGATAGTGAGCTTGATCGGCGTGTTGACCAGCCCGCGCATCTTCTCGACCGCGTCGTTGAGGCTCAGGCCGCGAACCTCCTCGCCGTCGATCTTGGCAATATAGTCGCCGGCAAGCACGCCCGCCTTGGCGGCCGGCGTATCGTCGATCGGCGTGATCACTTTGACCAGGTCGTTCTCCATGGTGACCTCGATGCCGAGGCCGCCGAATTCGCCCTTGGTCTGCACGCGCATGTCCTGCGCCTCTTCGGCGTTCATATACGAGGAGTGCGGGTCGAGCGAGGTAAGCATGCCGTTGATGGCGTTTTCGACCAGCGACTTGTCGTCGGGCGGCGTCACATATTGCGCCCGCACCCGCTCGAAGATGTCACCGAAGATCGCCAGCTGCTTATAGGTCTCGGAGCCCGCAGCGTTCGCCGTTGAGCCGGGGGCGCCATAGACCAGGCTCATCGCGGATGCGCCCATCAGCGCACCGGCAAACAGAAGCGAAAGTTTCCGCATCATCTCACGTCCTTCCAGAGAAACGGTCCGCCCACCATGGGGTCGGATCGACGGGTTTTCCATCCTTGCGGAACTCAACATAGAGTTCCGGCGTAGCATTTCCATTCTTCGATGCCGAGGTGCTCGCCACCCGGGCCTCTCCCATCGCGCCGACCGGCTCTCCTGCGAGCACCGACTGGCCAGACGCGACGCTGATTCTGCTCATCCCCGCGAGAACGACATGATAGCCGTCACCCGCGTTCAGGATCAAGAGTTGACCATAGGAGCGAAAAGGTCCCGCATAAAGCACATTTCCGTCCGCTGGCGCGGTGACGATGGCTCCCGATTGTGTCGCAACCATGTCACCGAGCATCACTGCGCCGTTACCGTCGCTGGCCCCGAACCGCCGCTTGATCTTGCCAGTGACGGGCAGCGCGATCTGCCCCTGAAGCGCCGAAAACGGTGCAGCGGCGGTGAGCCGGTTGGCCTCCGGCACCGGCAGGGCCGCCAGCTCCGTCTGTTCCGGGGCCTTCTGTGCCGGAGCCGTCTGCGCCGGAGCCTTGTCGGCGCCCGATGCCTTCTGCTCTGCGGCCTTCTGCTCGGCTGCCTTCGCCGCGGCCGCCGCCTTGCGGGCCTTGTCTGCTTCGAGCGATGCGATCAGTTCCTTCAGGCTGCCGGCCTTGGCCGCCAGTGCTGCGGATCGCTGCTTTTCCGCCGCCAGCGCCGTTTGCGTCTCGGCTTCGAGTTTCTGCTTGGCTTCCAGCAGCATGCTGAGCCGCTTCTTTTCCGCCGTCTGCTCGCCGACTGCCGCCGTCAGCCGCGCCCGCTCCGCCTCGATCGCGGCGGTCACCCGCGACTGCTCCTTGAGGTCCGCCAGCAATATCTCGGTCTGCTGGCGCAGTTCCGGCACCACGGCGCCGAGCAGAATGGCGCTGCGCACCGACGACAGCGCGTCCTCCGGCTTGACCAGGATGGCCGGCGGCGGATTGAGCCCCATGCGCTGCAGCGCGGCCAGCACCTCGGCCAGAACGTCGCGTCTGGCGGCCAGCGAGGCGCGGATCTTCTGCTCCTCGCCCTTCAGCCCTTCCAGCTTGGCGCCGATGTCCTCGATGTCCTGGCCAAGTTTCTGCTCGGTCATCGCCGACTGGATCAGCGCCGCGGTGATCGAGGCATGGTCCTTCCTGACCGTCGCCATGTCGGCGGCGAGCTTGGCCAGCCGCTCCGACGACAGTGTGATCTCCTTCGATACCCGTTCGTACTCGGCGCGGCTCTGGTCCGGGTCAGGCGCCATGTCGAGCCTGTTCTGCGCCCGCGCGGCGCCGAGCGACAGCATAAGCGCCGCCACTGCCAAGCCGCAGCGTGCGCGCCAAAAGCCCGTTCGCGATTTCCAATCTTCAGACATTGAAGCCCGACTCTATGCGTGGCTTCGTTAACGAACCATCAACCATGTTCGAAGCCTCGCCAATCTAGCATAAACTCCCGGGCCTGGGACCAAAATCCCCGCGGCTGGGCCCTCAGTTCACCGGTTTTGGTCGGGTTCATGAACGATGGTAGGGATGACCCGAAAGAATAGTGGCGGCCCGGTAAAGCTGCTCGCCCAACATGACACGGACCAGTTGGTGCGGCCATGTCCACGCGCCGAACGACACCATCAGATCGGCCTGATCGCGCAGCGACTGATCGTGACCGTCGGCACCGCCAATGGCAATGACAAGTGCCCTGCGCCCGCCATCACGCAACAGGCCGATGCGTCCGGCGAAATCCTCGGATGAAAAACTCTTGCCGCGTTCGTCGAGCAGCATCAGCGCGGTACCAGGCTGCAACTGCGCCTGCAGTTTCTGGCCTTCCTCGCGCCGGCGCTCGTTGGCGGTCTGGGCGCGGCCCTCCGGAATCTCGACAACCCCAGAGAATTCGAGCCCCACCGCCGACCCGCTCTTGGCGAAGCGCTCGAAATATCGGTCGGCAAGCTGCTTCTCGGGGCCGGCTTTCATCCGGCCCACGGCATGAACGGCAATTTTCATCCCTGCCTCGAAGAGCCGCTAATGCATGTCACCAAAAGTGGTCACCGGTTTGGGAAACGACATGCATCAATCAAATGCGGCTCAGTGGAGGGTCTCTTCCTCGAGGTCCGGCGCTTGCCACATCTTTTCGAGATTGTAGAAGTCGCGGACTTCGGGACGGAAGACATGGACGATGATGTCGCCTGAATCGATCAGGACCCAGTCGGCGCCGGCCAGTCCCTCGACGCGCGCCGTGCCGAGCCCGGCATCCTTGAGCGCCTTGAGGAGATGATCGGCGACAGCCGAGACATGACGGTGCGATCGGCCGGACGCGATGACCATATAGTCACCGAGGCTCGATTTTCCCTGAATGTCGATTGAGACGATGTTTTCGGCCTTGGAGTCTTCCAGACTGGCAAGGACTGTCTTGATGGCGCGGGACACGGCGTCGTTTACGCTGATCCCGGCCGGCGAAGGCACGATGTCGGCCTTCTTCCAAAGTGCTGTTCTCAGTGTATTTCCTTTCGCAGCAAGAACAACCAAATCACCCTTCAAAGCAGATGACACCCCTTAGATAGGCAGAGTTACGTTGCAGTTTCAAGACGGCAGCCCTGCTGTAGCCAACGAAGAACCGTTCTTCCGGTTCCACAGTTGAAGAAAAATCGGAACTCTTGTCGCCTGGCCTGGGTTATCGGCGCATTGACCAACCGGATCCCCCTCATGCCTATCGACCCTCAGAACGCTCTCCTCACCGTGCAGTCCGGCCTTGCGCAGCTCAGCGCGCTGATCGTCTCGTACTCCTTCTCGGCCATCGGCGCCGTCATCCTGCTGGTCCTCGGCTATATCGTCGCCGGCCTTGCCCAGCGCTCGATCTATGCCGGCCTCGGCCATATCCATGGCTTCGACACGACGCTGCGCCACTTCTTCTCGAGGATCGTCCGCTACGCCATACTGATCCTCGTCGTCGTCATGGTGCTCGGCCAGTTCGGCGTCCAGACGACCTCGATCATTGCCGCCATTGGCGCCATCGGCCTGGCCATCGGCCTTGCGCTGCAGGGCACGCTGCAGAACATTGCCGCCGGGATCATGCTGCTGGCGCTGCGGCCATTCCGCATCGGCGAATATGTCGAGGTCGGCGCCATCGCCGGGACCATCGAGGAAATCGGCCTGTTCGCCACCACGTTGAGAACGGTCGATGGCGTCTACATCCTCGCCCCCAATTCGACGCTGTGGACCCAGCCTGTCCGCAACTATACGCGCAACGGTGCCCGCCGTGGCGACATCACGCTGACCATCGGCTCCTGGAACGACATCGATTTCGCGCAGAAGACCATGCTTGACGTCGCCGCCACCGAGCGACGCGTCAGGCGGGAGCCGGCGCCGATTGCCTTTGTGGCGACCGTCGGCGACAGCAACGTCGCCATCACATTGCGCTACTGGACCTCGGCTGCGGATTTCTTCGCCACCCAGATCGATCTCACCAAACGCGCCAAGCAGGCTTTCGACAGCGAAGGCATTTCTATACCCGCGCCACCACCGGAAGCGCCACGGCAGGAAGCCGCCACCAGACAGTGAGATAATCAATTGCCGGCGTAGGTCTACTTGTACGCGCGACGCTGCTCTTCGGATGGGAAAGCGAGGTCGACTGGCAGCGGTGCCTGCGCCGTCATCGGCGCGAAATTGCCGGTCTCGGCGGTGGGAACAGGCGACATCGCCACCACACGCCACAGCACGAACAGGCAAAAAACAGTGGCAATGACGATGGCCACATAGATGAAAGCCTGCGTTCCATAGACAGCGGAAAGCCCGGTCACGATGCCGGGCACGATGAAGCCGGACAGCGACCACGCAAACAGAAGCGAACTGGACAGCGCCACCATGTCGTCCTTGCCGGCGCGGTCGGCGGCATGCGCGCTGGCCAGCGAATAGATCGATTCCGATGCGCCGTCCCAGACCACATAGATGACGACCAGCGCCGCCAGCGCACCACCGTCGAAGCCGAGGGCGAACAGGCCCGCCACCATGGCAAGCGCCGAAGCGGCGACCAGTACAAAGCGCCGGTCGGTGCGGTCGGAAATCCATCCGAGCGGGATCTGCAGGATCAATGTGCCGACTGGCATCGCCGACAGCAGCAGCGCCACATCTGCCTGGCTGTACCCCTTGGCCGTGGCATGGATCGGCGCGAAGCCCGAAATCGTCATCGACAGGCCACCGACGGCAAGCATGCCGGCGACGCCCACCGGCGAAATCCGCCAAGCCCGTCCGAGCGCCACGGACGCCGCCTGCGGCGGCGGCGGCTGGACGAGCCGCGTCAGCCCAACGGGAAGGATCGACAGCGCGGTGAAGGCGATGCCGATCAACGGCGCGTCCGCAGTTCTTATGTCGATCAGCGCCAGTGTGGAGTAGCCGACACCGAGCCCGGCGACATAGGCGACGTAGAAGAAGGCCATGACCCTGCCGCGTATGGCGTTGGCGACGACGTCGTTCAGCCAGCTTTGCGCGACGATGAACAGGCCGCATATGGCAAAGCCATAGAGCGCGCGGGCCGCGATCCACGACAGCGGGTGCGGCCCGGCCCCGACGGCGGCATTGGACAGCACGATCAACGCCGACAGCACCATGAACGCGCGAGCATGGCCGACGCGCCGCACCAGCGGACCGGTCAGGATGCAGCCTGCCAGGCCGCCGGCCGAAAGGCCGGTGACAATCAGCCCGGCCCAGGTCGGATCGAAGCCGTCGGCGCCGAGCCGGACCGGGATATAGGCGAACATCAGCCCGTTGCCGACCGCAACCAGCGCCATCGACAGGAGGACGCTAGCAATGGCGATCGCCGGGGCTGGCGGACTGCCCGGCGCCGGATCGCGTCTGGTCTGGTTTCGCTCGAGAATCGCCATGCCCGCGCAGGATCGCCCACGGATCGGGGAAAGGCAGCCGCAAATGCGACATGGCCGGACGGGCGGTGCTTGGATATTCCCTTCTCCCTTTGTGTGGGAGAAGGTGGATCGGCGCGCAGCGCCGAGACGGATGAGGGGTGCCGGAAGAAATGCAGCGCAAAAATCCCGGGGATTTAAGTGCTTAGGTCTTCAAGGTAGCGATCCTTCCAGCACCCCTCATCCGACCGAGCTTCGCTCGGCCACCTTCTCCCACAAGGGGAGAAGGTGACTCCTATCCGTTCGCCGAATTGCGGATCGCGGTCGACGACAGCGACGAGCGCGGGCCGTGGATGAAGGTCCAGGCCGGCGCCTTCATGCGGGCGAGCCGCGGCGCGTCGCCCTCGTCGACACGTGCGTAATCGAAGGTCTTGGCGACGACCGACGACAGGAATGACAGCGTCGCGCCAGGGCGGTCGATCACCGCGATCGGAAACGTCATCACGATCTGGCGCCAGCGCTGCCAGCGGTGGAAATCGCGAAGCGAATCGGCGCCCATGATCCAGACGAAGTCGACGCCCGGGTTGCGCGCCTTGACCAGGGCCAGCGTGTCGGCGGTGAAGCGGACATAATGGGTCGCCTCGAAGGCGGTGACCTTGACCTTCGGGTTCCGGGCGATCTGCTCGGACAGGCGCAGCCGCTCGGCCAGCGGCGCCAGTTCCCGCGCGCTCTTGAGCGGATTGCCCGGCGTCACCATCCACCACAACTGATCGAGCGCCAGACGTCTGAGCGCGATCTCGGCAACCAGTGCGTGGCCGGCATGGGCAGGATTGAACGAGCCGCCGAACAGCCCGACGGCCAAGCCCTTTCCGGCATGCGGCATGTGAAGGTAGCGAGAGGGGACGGGTTGTTCGGAAGGGGAGAGCATTGTGCTAAGCACCCCCCTCTGTCCTGCCGGACATCTCCCCCGCAAGGGGGGAGATTGGCGGCTTCATCGCAGCCGCAAATCTTGCAGCGTCGGCGATTGGCGAAAACAGAAATGACAGCCAATCTCCCCCCTTGAGGGGGAGATGTCCGGCAGGACAGAGGGGGGTGGCTGGGCGCACGCCTCTCAGGCTCTAACCGCGAATAGCTTCAAGGCCTCACCTGTCCGGTCCCACGCACGCGGTACTTGAACGAGGTCAGTTGCTCGACACCGACCGGGCCGCGCGCATGCATTTTGCCGGTGGCGATGCCGATCTCGGCGCCCATGCCGAATTCGCCGCCATCGGCGAATTGCGTCGAGGCATTGTGCAGAAGGATCGCCGAATCGATCTCATTGAAGAAACGTTCGACCGCATCGGCATCCTCGGCGACGATCGCCTCGGTGTGGTGCGAGGAAAAACTCTCGATATGCTCGATCGCACCTTTAACGCCATCGACCAGTTTTGCCGCGATGATGGCATCGAGATATTCGCTCACCCAGTCGGCGTCGGTCGCAGGCTGGGCGTCGGCAAACACGTTCAGCACCTCGGCGTCGGCGTGGATTTCGCACCCTGCCGCGCGCAACGCCTCGAGGATCGGCACCAGATGGGTGGAGGCAACAGCGCGGTCGACCAGCAGCGTCTCGGCAGCGCCGCAGACGCCGGTGCGCCGCATCTTGGCGTTGACCGCGATCCTGACCGCCATCTCGAGCTTGGCCGAGCGGTCGATGTAGAGATGACAGATGCCTTCGAGATGAGCGAAGACCGGCACCCGTGCCTCGTTCTGGACGCGTTCGACAAGGTTCTTGCCGCCGCGCGGAATGATCACGTCGATATTGCCGGAAAGTCCTTTCAGCATCTCGCCGACGGCGGCGCGGTCGGCGGTCGGCACCAACTGGATGGCATCCTCCGGCAGCTTGGCCGCCTTCAGCCCTTCGACCAGGCAGGCATGGATCGCCGCCGAGGAGTTAAGCGAATCCGAGCCGCCGCGCAGGATCACCGGATTGCCGGCCTTGAGGCAAAGCGCACCGGCATCGGCCGTCACGTTCGGCCGGCTCTCATAGATGACGCCGACAACGCCGAGCGGTGTGCGCACGCGCTCGATATGCAGGCCGTTCGGCCGGTCCCATTCGGCAATGACATCACCGACCGGATCGCGCAACCCGGCGATTTCACTGATGCCGTCGGCCATGGCACGGATGCGGGCGTGATCGAGCTTCAGCCGGTCCATGAAAGAGGCTGAAAGCCCGGACTTCTCGCCATTCCTGACGTCGACGGCATTGGCGTCGAGAATATCCTGCTCGTGGCGAAGGATCGCCTGCGCCATGGCGATCAACGCGGCGTGCTTGCGCTCGGCTGTGGCGACGGCCAGCGGTCGGGCGGCGGCCCGCGCGCGGCCGCCAATATCGGCCATCAGCGCGGCAGTGTCGTCCCGGGATTTTTCATGCAGCTTCAGCATGGCTCATCCTCCGCTGGTTACTTGGTCACCGGCCTGTACTTGGTCAGCGGCCCGTACTTGGTCACCGGAATGGCTCACCACAAGGTCGTCGCGGTGAATCATCGCCGAGCGCGCTTCGTAGCCGAGCACAGTTTCGATCTCGGCTGTTTTCAAGCCAGCGATCCTTACGGCATCGGCGGCATCGTAGGCAACCAGTCCGCGCGCGATCTCGCGGCCTTCGGGCGACAGGATCGCCACCGTGTCGCCGCGCGAGAAATTGCCGCTGACCAGCTTGACGCCGGCCGGCAGCAGCGACTTGCCCGACAGCAGCGCGCCGATCGCGCCGGCATCGACTGTCAGCCGGCCAGCCGGTTCGAGCTGCCCGGCGATCCACGTCTTATAGCCCTTGACCGGATTGGCGCTCGGCCGGAAGAACGTCGCCCGCTCGCCACGCTCGATCGCCAGCAGCGGCGACAGTCTCGTGCCTGATGTGATGATCATGGCGGTGCCGGCGGCGGTGGCGATTTTTCCGGCGTCGAGCTTGGTTCGCATGCCGCCGCGTGAAAACTCCGAAGCGGCGGCACCCGCCATCGCCTCGATCTCGGAGGTGATGCGGTCAACGATAGGAATGAACTGGGCTTGCGGGTCGCGCGCCGGCGGCGCCGTGTAGAGCCCGTCAATGTCGGAGAGCAGCACCAAGAGATCGGCGCCCATCATGGTGGCGACGCGCGCCGCCAGCCGGTCATTGTCGCCATAGCGGATTTCGGAGGTCGCCACCGTATCGTTCTCGTTGATGACCGGCACCGCCTTCATCTTGAGCAGCGTCGAGATCGTCGCGCGCGCATTGAGATAACGGCGGCGCTCTTCGGTGTCGCCGAGCGTCAGGAGGATCTGGCCCGATTTCAGGCCGCCCTTGCCGAGCGCATCCGACCAGGCGCCGGCCAGCGCAATCTGCCCGACGGCGGCCGCCGCCTGGCTCTCCTCGAGCTTCAGCGCCCGCTTGCCGAGGCCGAGAATGGTGCGGCCAAGCGCGATGGCGCCGGATGATACGACAAGGATCTCGGCGCCGCCTTCGGCCAGCACCGCGATGTCGTCGGCAAGCGAGGCCAGCCAGTCGCGCTTCAGGCCGGTCGTGCGGTCGACAAGCAGCGCCGAGCCGATCTTGACGGTGATGCGCCGGTATTTTTTCAGCGACTGCGCGGCCATCGCTATCTCCAGCGCGTCTCGACCGGAGTGGCGACAGCTTCGCGTGCCTCGCCCACGACCGTCATCAGCGCGCGCTGAACGGCTTCGACGCCTTCGCCGGTGACGGCGGACAAAAGCATCGGCGCGCGGCCGGCGGCGCGTTTCAGCGAAGCGACCTTCTTCTTGCGTGCGTCGGCATCGAGCGTGTCGACCTGGCAAAGTGCTACGATCTCGACCTTCTCGATCAGACCATGGCCATAGGCGTCGAGTTCGGTGCGCACGGTCTTGTAGGCCTTCCCCGGATTTTCTTCCTGCGCGGAGACGAGGTGCAGAAGGACGCGCGTGCGTTCGACATGTCCGAGGAAACGGTCGCCGATGCCGACGCCTTCATGCGCGCCTTCGATCAGGCCGGGAACATCGGCGATGACGAACTCGCGACCGTCGATGCGGGCCACACCGAGGCCCGGATGCAGCGTGGTGAATGGATAATCGGCGATCTTCGGCTTGGCCGCAGTCACGGCGGCCAGGAAGGTCGACTTGCCGGCATTGGGCAGGCCAACCAGGCCGGCGTCGGCGATCAGCTTGAGCCTGAGCCAGATGTTGAGCTCTTCGCCCGGCTGGCCGGGGTTGGCGCGGCGCGGCGCCTGGTTGGTCGAGGTCTTGAAATGCTGGTTGCCGAAGCCGCCATTGCCGCCCTTGGCAAGCAGGAAGCGTTGGCCGACCACGGTCAGATCGCAGATCAGCGTCTCGTTGTCTTCGGCAAAGACCTGCGTTCCCGCCGGCACTTTCAGCGTGACGTCGGCGCCCTTGGCGCCGGTCATGTTGCGGCCCATGCCGTGCGTACCGGTCTTGGCCTTGAAATGCTGCTGATAGCGATAGTCGATCAGCGTGTTCAGCCCATCGACCGCCTCCACCCAGACATCGCCGCCGCGGCCGCCGTCGCCGCCGTCGGGGCCGCCGAACTCGATGAACTTTTCGCGCCGGAACGACACCGAACCAGCGCCGCCGTCGCCGGAGCGGATGTAGACCTTGGCTTGATCGAGAAATTTCATCGGATTGCTGAGTTTCTACTAGTGGCCTTGCGGCATTGCTCTAAACCTTCGGCACTGCTCTAAACCAAGGCGAGGCGAAGGGCGAGGCTGTTTATGAACATGGCCGGAGTCGCAATGAAGCTCGTAACCTACAACATCCACTACGGCGTCGGCCTCGACGGCCGCTACGATGTCGGCCGCATCGCTGATGCCGTGCGGGGCGCCGACGTGATCGCGCTGCAGGAGGTCTCGCGCAACAACCCCAACAATGGCGGCCGCGACGTGCTGGCCGAGCCGGCGAGTCGCTGCCCGAATACTTCGCCGTCTACGGCAGCAATTTCGAGGCCAATGTCGGCTCTCGCCTGGAAAACGGCCGCGCCATCACAACCACCTTCCAGCTCGGCAACATGGTGCTGTCGAAAACGCCCGTTCACCTGTCGCGCAATCTCCTCTTGCCGCGCAGCCGCAGTTTCGAAGTGATGAATTTCCAGCGCGGCGCGCTGGAGGCGCTGATCGAGACGCCGCTCGGTTTCATCCGCTTCTATTCCACCCATCTCGACCATCGCAGCCCGGTCGAACGCGCCAGCCAGATCCGGTTTCTGCGCCAGCGCCTGTTGAATTATGCGATCGAGGGCGGCGCGCTGTCGGGCGTCGCCGAAGTCGGCCTGCCCGACCTGCCTTGTCCCGGAGGCTTCGTCGTCATGGGCGACTTCAACATGCTGGCCGGATCGCCGGAACATGTCGAACTCACCGGCCGCCTGGATCACGAATTCGGCATGCCTGTGACCGCCGATCTTGCCGTCGATGTCGCCCTGCGCCTTGCCGCCACAGGCGCCGATCTCGTCACCTGGGTCGATCCCAAGCGGCCTGACGACGCCAGCCGCCACAAGCGCATCGACTATGTCTTCACCAGCGCCTCGCTCGCCAAATCGCTGAAGCACCTGTGGGTCGACCGGCAAGCGGTTGGCTCGGACCACCTGCCGGTCTGGGTCGAGATGGCCTGACCAGCGTCCATCAGAAATGCACCCAGTTCCGCAGGCTGGTCCAGGTCTTGCGATCGAGACGGTAGCGCTCGACCGGCACCTGGCCGGCGACGATCGAGTTCAGCATGCCCTGGCCGGCATACTGGAAGCCGCATTTGTGGATGACCCGGCGCGAGGCCGGATTGATGACCCGTGTCGAGGCATGCAGCACCTGGATCGCCGTCTTCTGGAAGGCGAGATCGACCAGCGCATGCGCGGCTTCCGTCGCATAGCCGCGCTTCCAGTAGGGCTCGCCGATCCAGTAGCCGAGCTCCAGCCCGCGATCGGTGGTGTTGAGGCCGGCGCAACCGACGAAAGTTTCAGTACCGGCCAGCGTCAAGGCATAGGCAATCCCGGCCCGGCGCGACGCCGTCATCGCCAGGAAGGCGCGTGCTTCGGCCTCACCGTACGGGTGAGGCATGCGGGCCAGCATTTCGGCGACGTGGCGGTTGTCGGCGAGCACCACCAGTTGCTCGATATCGCTTTCGCGCGGCGCCCGCAGGACCAGCCGCTCGGTCACCAGGACCGGACAATCTATCGCGTAACTTTCACCGTCTGTATCTTCCGCTTCGGCAACCATGTCAGTCCTCCAGGCACAAGAAAAAGGGGAGATGGAAACCCATCTCCCCTGATCCATTTCCTGGCTTGGCCAGACACCGGTTCCCGAGATGGGTGCCGGTGTTCTCGTACGGAACCGGCTACTCCGCGGCCTTCGTCATCGGGTTCACCGATACGTAGGTTCGGCCATTGGCTTTTTTGTTGAAGGTGACTGCGCCAGCTTCGAGCGCAAACAGCGTGTGATCCGTGCCAATGCCGACATTGGTGCCGGGATGCCACGTCGTGCCGCGCTGACGAATAATGATGTTGCCCGGAATCACGGCTTCGCCGCCGAACTTCTTCACGCCGAGCCGCTTGGAATGGGAGTCGCGACCATTGCGCGACGAACCGCCAGCTTTCTTGTGTGCCATCTAACTAACTCCGATGCGCCGCTAGGCGCTTAAAAGGTCTTATGAACGCGTTCGCGTTCCGTTTCAAGTCCGAACCGGCGACGATCGCGCCGGGCCGCTTTACTTCTTCGCCAATTCCTTGGCCTGCTCGCGCCAGTCCATGATCTGGTCGGCGCTGAACGGCATATGCTCGTCGATCTTGGCGACATCCTTGTCGGACAGCTTGGCGATCTGGGCGAAGGTCGTGATGCCCTGCTCGTTCAACTGGCCGGCCGCAACCGGGCCGATGCCCTTGATCACGGTCAGATCGTCCGGCTCGCCCTTCGGCGTCTTGAACAGCGGAGCGGCGGTTTCGGTTGCCTTGGCTTCCTTCTTCGGCGCAGCCTCTGCCTTGGCTTCGGTCTTCGGCGCGGCCTTTGCCTCGGTCTTGGCCGCGGCCTTTTTCGTCGGCTTGGCACCATCCAGCAGGATCTCGGCGATCCGCACGGTGGTCAAAAGCTGGCGATGGCCGATCTTGCGGCGCGAATTCTGCCGGCGGCGCTTCTTGAAGGCGATGACCGTGCGGTTCTTGCCCTGTTCGACCACTTCGGCGGTGACCAAGGCGCCGTCGACGAACGGCGCGCCGAACGTGACATTCTCGCCTTCGCCATGCGCGAGCACGTGGCCGATCTCGACGATATCGCCGACCTGGCCTTCGACTTTTTCGATCTTCAAGAGATCGTTGGCGGCGACGCGATACTGCTTGCCGCCCGTTTTGATGACTGCGAACATTTTTTGCCTTTCGCTGTTCGGTCGGCCTTGATGAACCGCTTCAGGCGGTTCGGCCGTCTTTTTGTCAGTCTGCGGGTTCAAAAAACAAGCGGCGCGGAAGAACCCTCCACGCCGATTGCGCGCTGTCCCTAACCGAAGGTTCGGCGCGAGTCAAGGCAAACAGCCAGTAGCCAGGGCAACGAGTTCAGGTTAACGACGGCGTGTAATTTGTGGTCTGTCGCAGGTTAGCGTGATTCAAAGAGGCTTC
>NZ_JBVVQY010000049.1:12916-19543 GCF_055811615.1 Mesorhizobium sp. WSM4807 | reverse complement strand
GAGGCACCGCCAGACGAAAGAGGCGGCAAACAGATATGTTCAACCTACCGCCACCGCGCCACATCTCGACTCTACGCCGTGTGCTCGTTCCCGCCGGCCGATTTCAAACGGCAAGATTCTCGGCCAGCCGCTGGATCATCTGCAGAGGGAGCGCGGGGCGATCGCTTGCAGGAGCTCAGATCGCTCCGCCGCTGTTCATGCGGACTTAACGACCGAAAATGGGCGTTTGTAGGTGACCGGTCTCGCCCGGAAACTGGCGGCGGGAGCAGGGCGGCCGACGTGGAAGCCTTGGATTTTATCTATGTCAAATTCGCGTACAATGGCCATCTGCTCGTCGGTTTCGACCCCTTCGACCAGGATTTTATGGCCGCGATTTCGGACCAGGGCAATAATGTCTTGCAGCATCGCCTTGCCCCTCGGGGTACCGCAGTCATGCAGAAACGAGCGGTCGACCTTCACCGTATCGAAATCGATTAGACGAAGCCATGACAGGCCCGCGAAGCCGGTCCCGAAGTCATCAAGCCATATTCTGATCCCTAGCAGCTTCAGGTCGCTGATGCAGCGAAGAATGCCGGAGTGCATCTCCATCTCCAGCCCTTCGGTGATTTCGAGGGCCAGCCTGCTGCCGGCTACGCCAGTCTCGCTCAAAATGGTCGCAACAGAAGCCGCGAAGCCGGGCGTCTTGAGCTGAATCGGAGAGACGTTGACGCTGACGACACCGACGTGATCGTCCGCCAGAAGCTCAGTGCACACTGTCCTTATTGCCCAGCGCCCGAGCGCCAGGACCGCACCAGTTCGTTCCGCGACGGGAATGAACAGGCTCGGCGGAACCGATGTACCGTCCAGCATTTTGAGGCGCATCAGAGCCTCGACGGCTTCAACTCGGCCCGACGCGACATTCTGGATGGGCTGGTAGACGAGTGAAACGAGGTCCTGGCCGATCGCGATCTTCAGCAAAGCCGCAATATTCTCGCTCTCGTCGCTGCTCTGGGGATCGTTTGGATCGAACAGCCAGGTACAATTTCGACCGCCTGCTTTTGCCAGATAGAGGGCGCGATCGGCCTCGTGGATGATTTTTTCCAGCTTGGCGCCAATCTGCGGCCGGGTGAGTGCAGCGCCAACGCTCACCGTCACAACCGAGATACCGTCTCTGCGCTGCTCGTGGGGAAGCGCGAGGTTCTCCACCGTGCTTCGAATGGCTTCCGCAATATCTGCGACCTGTTCTCTTTTCTCCATGCGAGCCAGGACAATGAATTCCTCACCGCCGTAGCGGCCGATTGAGCCATTGTACTGCCTAATCATATCGGCAAGGGCATTGGCGACAAGAATCAGGCAGCGGTCGCCCTCTTGATGTCCGTAATAGTCATTGAACCTTTTGAAGAAGTCGACGTCGATGAGGATCGCCACAAAACTTCTGCCAGACCTTTGCCAGTCGCTCCAGTAGTCCCGCAGCTTCTCGTCAATCGCCCGCCGATTCTCCAGACCCGTAAGCGGATCGGTTCTCGACAGATTCAACAGCGCCTGTCCGCGCTCGGTGGCCTCCTTGTGCTGGATTTTAGCTTCCAAGGCGTTCAGGAAGACGTTGTAACGTTCCTCGTTCAACCTCCAGTTTACATACGACGTGAATATGAAACACGAAATGTAAAAAATTCCTAATACTATTTTGTATGTTAGCGTAGAAGGTACGAAATAGTTCACGGTGTATAATACACACAAGATTATAGCAGAAGTTACAATGGATAGATTAAACCTGAATGTGAAGAAAAGATTGGCGCCCATCATGAAGATAGTACCGAAGACCATATAATAAGAGACGCTTTCCTTGTCCGCGCTGATAACCGCCGGGCACAACCAACCAACATAGCCAAAGATGATGGCTGCGGCGCAAGTCACGTCAATCCATTCCGTTCCGACCCCCCGGCGAAGTTGTGCTTCCAGGATCAAGAGTGCAGTCACTCCGACCGCGAAGCGCGCCGTGATTGTATAGATTGCCACATCCGGAATCAGCAGCAGATCCGTTGCCGAAAACAGCAGATAGATGGCGACGGCGATCCAAAGCCCTGGCCTGGCGTCCATCCTTCGCTTCGCTTGGCCTTCCTCCCAGTAGAGGCTGCGGAGCTCGTCGGACCGCGGCTCGTACCGCAGCTCAAGCGGTTCCGCATGGACCATATCGGCCAATGCGGATGACGCGCATTCGTTCGTCACGCTAAACCCCATTTGAACGGGGCTTTGTATTCCGAACTCATTTCTAGCTTCTGCCCCCACGCCGGCCGACCCCCCAGGCGCGACAGCGATTGCGGCGCCTGGCAAGCAATATGCAGTCGCGCCAATAGGTTTCCGTTAACTCGTATCCGGAATCCGGCCCGCAAGGGGTCCAAAGACCTAGCATGGTTGGCGGGAAATTAACGACACCGCTAAAATGCCGGGGGATGTGCCTTGGCAAAGATAAAATTTTACGCAATAGCTAACTAATTGTAACTATCCAATTGTAATTATGGAGTTATGCGGTGGAAACCATCCTTGATGGCAAGAGTCTGATTACTGCCGAGATGATCGCCGCCAGTCTCCCTCGAGGAAAGCTCGAGCCTCACAGCGAAGCGTTCGAAACCGCTCGCGTAGAGCTTGCGCTCATTCTGCACGCGACACACCAGCAAATCGAGCAACGAAAGGACCCCGCCGAGATCATTCGTCGTCTGACGTCGTACCTCAGCGCGACGCGTTCCAAGGTTCATCCCGACGTTTGGCAGGCATTGATACCGGTAGTGCAGAACCACCCGGTCCTGGAGTACTTTCTTGAGGATCCGCTTACGCGGTGGTCCCATGACAAGCCCAGAGGTTATTCCGGCGACGCCCAGTTGCTCGACTACATCTATTGCGATCCGCACGTGGCCGAGAGCGTGGCAAACGCCTCGGAGACCGGCAAGGCGCTCTATAGCCATACCAAGGATGTGCCGTCGTCCATCGCGGCACGGGAACGGCGTGATCTTCTGACCCGATATGTCGATAAGATTGCGACCGAAAATGGCCCGCAAGCCGAGATCCTGGCGATTGCGGCCGGCCATCTAAGGGAGGCCAATCGGTCGGCCGCCTTACGGGAGGGCCGTCTCAAGCGCTGGGTTGCGCTCGATCAGGATCCTCAGAGCGTTGGATTGATCACGCGCGACTTCCAGGGCACCGCGGTAGAGGCCATCGACGGCTCGGTACGAACCGTGCTCACGCGGGGTCACAAGCTCGGCAAGTTCGATTTCATTTACGCCTCCGGCCTTTACGACTACCTTGCGCACAACGTCGCCGTGAAACTCACGAAAACCTGCCTGCAGATGTTGAAGCCGAACGGGACATTCCTCTTCGCGAACTACGCGGAGGGCAATCCTGACGCCGGGTATTGGGAGACGTTCATGGACTGGGTGTTGCTGCTGCGATCGGAGGCCGATATGTGGAACATCATCAATGCCAGCGTCGACCGCAACACCGTCGAGGCGCAGGTGTTCTTTGGCGAGAACCGCAACGTCCTGTACGGCGTCATTGAAAAGCGCGGATAGCGACCGCCTTTGGCTGCAAGCTTGTCAGCCGTTGGCGGCAGCCAGTCTGATTGCGTTTTGATCCTAAAGTGCGTCGCGTTTGAATGGATTCATGCAACGCGCTTTAGTTCTTGTTTTTATGCATGTCGTTATCGCAAAACCGCTGCGCACTTTTGCGCGACATGCATTAAACTTCGAACGCTGCCCTTAACGTCTCGAATGGCGCCAGCGCGCCGCGCACCTGCACGACGGCTGCGGCGACGCGATGCGCGCGCAGCACCGCCTCGGTCGGGAGATGGCCGGCAAGCCGGGCGGCGAGATAGGCGCCGTTGAAGGAATCGCCGGCGCCGGTCGTGTCGACGGGGGCGGCGACATGCACGGCCGGAACGGGTTGCAGGGTTCCGTTAGCGGCGATCAGCGCCGGCTCCTCGCCGTTCTTGACGACGACTTCGCCGACCAGCTTGCCCAGCCGTTCCGCGGTTGCTTGCGGCGCTGCGTCGCCGAACAGCATCTGCTCGTCGGGAAAGGTCGGCAGCGCGATGTCGGTGACTGCGAGGGCATCGAGGATCGCCGTCTGTGCTTCCTCGCGCCGGTGCCACAGCCGCGGCCGGTAGTTGGGATCGAAGGCGACAAGCGAACCGGCGGCGCGCGCCTTGGCCACCGCCGCCAGCAGCGTGTTGCGCGCGGCGTCGTTGAGAATTGCCAAAGTGATTCCGGAAAAGTAAACAAGCGCCTGATTTTCAAGGCTTTTCGCCAAGGCAGCTGCGTCGGAGGCAAGCTGCCTTGCGGCCGCATCGCCGCGCCAGTAGGTGAAGGAGCGTTCGGCGCCGGTCAGTGTGATCGCATAGAGACCGGGCCGTGCGCCTGTTATGATCGGGCTGGCGCCGATGCCGATGCCGTTTTGCGCAAAGAAACCGATCTGGTCGCGCGAGAACGGGTCGTCGCCGAAAGCCGACACATAGGTCGCCGGCCGGTCGCCGCTCAGCGCATGCAGCGCCCACAGCGTATTGAACGTGTCGCCGGCAAAACCCATGCGCCAGGTCGGCCCCGCCTGGCCTGAAAGTTCGAGCATGCATTCACCGATCGAGGCGACGCCATCTCCTGTCATGAATCTCTCTCCTGGTGCATGTCGCCCACAGCTTGCGCAGCGGTTTTGGGATAACGACATGCACAAAACCAAGACCCGGTGCTGTAGCTTTTTGCGAGCGACAGCGCCATGCTTGGCCATGGTGGATTTTTGCGCCAGCGGCGTTTTCTCATGCGGACGGCGGGACGCAATCTGCGCAGCGAGACGTTATCTCCGGAAGAGGAAACGGTTTGGCATCGTTATGGCGTTATGTTCTGGCAGGTCTTGGTCTGGCTGCCTTGCTGGCTGGCATTCTCGCCGCCGTCTTTCTGACCGCGCCGCAAGCGCCCCGGCTTGCCGGTTCCGAAATTGGCCACTCGAAAAGGACGGCGAACGGATTGTTCGTGGCCAGTTTCGAACCGGAGCGGGGCGTTGTCCGTCAAGGCGAGCTGCAATCCTGGCTGCTGACCCTGAGGACAGGTGCGGGAACCCCGGTGGAGGGCGCTGCGATCACGATTTCCGGCGGCATGCCGCAGCACAGGCACGGTCTGCCGACCAGCCCGCATGCGACCGATTATCTGGGCGATGGCCGCTATCGCATCGGCGGGGTGAAATTCACAATGAGCGGATTGTGGCAACTGCATTTCGCCATTTCCGCGGCGGCCGGATCCGACACGGTGGTCTTCAATGTGTTGCTCTGAGCGCTGGAGCGAGATGAGCCGCTTTTCGCGACTTTTTGCGCTGCTGGCGATGGCTCTGCTTGCCGGCTGCGGCAAGCCTGAGTTTTCCGATGCCGAAAAGAAGACCATCGCCTCGCTGGCGCTGTCAGCCCTGCCGCCGCTGAAAACCGACACCACCAATCGCTTCGCCGATGTGCCGGCCGCCGCCGCGCTCGGCGCGACGCTGTTCTTCGACGTCGGGCTGAGCGGCGATGGCAAGGTTTCCTGCTCGACCTGCCACAAGATCGACCGGCAGTTCCAGGACGATCTGCCGCGAGCGGTTGGTGTCGGCCGCACCAACCGGCGCACCATGCCGCTGGCCGGCGTTGCGCATGACGCATGGTTCTTCTGGGACGGGCGGCGCGACAGTCTCTGGGCGCAGGCGCTGGCGCCGCTGGAAAATCCGCTGGAGCAGGCCGGCAACCGCGCCGCCTACGCGCACTATATCAAGGCGCGATTCGGCGAGCGCTACGAGCGCATCTTCGGGCCGCTGCCCGACCTTTCAAATGTGCCGGCCAATGCCAGTCCGCTCGGCAGCGATGCCGAGAAGGCTGCCTGGAATGCCATGTCCGATGCGCAAGCCGAGGACGTCAACCGCGTCTTCGCCAATATCGGCAAGGCGATCGCCGCCTTCGAGCGATCGATTGCGCTACCGCAGACGCGCTTCGACCGGTTCGCCGCCGCTTTGGATACCGGTATACAGGCGCCGCAGGGCGACGATGCCTTGTCGCCCGAAGAAATCCTCGGGCTAAAACTGTTCATCGGCAAGGCCAATTGCGTGACGTGCCATACCGGGCCGCGTTTCACCGACGGCGGTTTTCACAACACCGGCGTGCCGCCGGTGGCGAATCTGCCGCCGGATCGCGGCCGCATAGACGCGGTGGCGCAGGTCGAGGCCGATCCGTTCAACTGTTTCGGCGCGTTTCGCGATGGCGACGCCAGCGCCTGCGGCGAGCTGCGCTTCATGGTCAAGGCCGGACCGGAACTCGTCCGCGCCTACAAGACGCCGTCGCTGCGCGGCGCCGCCACCCGTGCGCCCTACATGCATGCCGGGCAATTTTCCTCGCTCGAGGAGGTGGTGGCGCATTATTCGAAAGCGCCGGCCAGTGTCGAGGGTGTATCCGAGGTCCACCCGCTGCAGCTTTCGAACCGCGAGCGCGCGGCGCTGGTGGCGTTTTTGAAGACGCTGGCGGAGTGAGGGACCCTGCTGCTCGGTAGCGATCCTTCGCGCCCCCCTCTGTCCTGCCAGCATCGAATGTTCGTTACCGCAACAGCGCGCCTACCGATCCTTCACCGTCTCCATCGCCACGAAGGTCGAGGT
>NZ_JBVVQY010000049.1:0-12816 GCF_055811615.1 Mesorhizobium sp. WSM4807 | reverse complement strand
GCCAGCATCGAATGTTCGTTACCGCAACAGCGCGCCTACCGATCCTTCACCGTCTCCATCGCCACGAAGGTCGAGGTCTGGGCGACGTGGGGCAGGGCGGAGATGCGCTCGCCGAGCACGCGGCGGTAGGCGGCGATGTCGGTGGTGCGGACTTTCAGGAGATAATCGAAGCTCGACGCCATCATGTGGCATTGCTCGATCTCCGGCACCGTTTGCACGGCGCGGTTGAAGGCGTCGAGCGCGGCCGAGCGGGTGTCGGACAATTTCACCTGGACGAACGCGACATGGCCTTCGCCCATGCGCTCGCGATCGATGATCGCCTGGTAGCCGCGGATGATACCGTCCTTTTCCAGCCGCTTGACCCGCGCCTGCACCGGCGTCTTCGACAGGCCGACCTTTGCCGCGAGTTCCGACATGGAGAGCCGGCCGTCGCTGCCCAGCGCCGACAGGATATTCCTGTCGATGCGGTCCAATTGGTCTTCTGTCATCGAATTTTTGGTCAAGTTGGAGGAAATCAGGCCAACCGATAGATCAATCGACCTCTTCTGTCGATTTCTTTGGACCGATCGAAACCAAAGCTTTGTGCTAGCTTGCGACATTCGGTCCGGTGACCGCCGGACCGCTCTCTGATGCTCGCTCTACAGGACCGTCATGCCAGCGCTCGATGCCATCCGCCAGCAGATCCGTGCCAATTATTTGCCCGACGAAGACGAGGCCGTGAAGCGGCTGGCCGAAACGACAGGGCTTTCGGAGAAAGAGCGGAAGGCGATCTCGGCCCGCGCCGCCGATCTGGTGCGGGCGGTGCGCGGCTCGTCCGATCCGCGGTTGATGGAGGTCTTCCTGTCCGCCTACGGCCTCTCCACCAAGGAGGGCGTGGCGCTGATGTGTCTGGCCGAAGCGCTGCTTCGGGTACCCGACACCGAGACGATGGACGACCTCATCGCCGACAAGATCGCGCCGCATGACTGGTCGGCGCATTCGGGCGGCTCGAGCTCGATCTTTGTCAATGCGTCGACCTGGGCGCTGATGCTGACCGGTCGAGTGCTCGAGGAAGGCGAGGACGGCATCGAAGGCACGCTGCGCGCCATGGTGCGCCGGCTGGGCGAGCCGGTCATCCGCAGGGCGGTCGCTGCCGCCATGCGCGAAATGGGCGAGCAGTTCGTGCTCGGCCGCACCATTGCCGAGGCCGTCAAGCGCGGCCGGCCGATGACCCAGAAAGGCTATCTCTATTCCTTCGATATGCTGGGCGAAGCGGCTCGCACCGAGGCCGACGCCCTGCGCTATCTCAAGGCCTATGCCGACGCCATCTCCTCGCTCGATGCCGGCGCCAATGGTCCCGACATTCGCCAGAACCACGGCATCTCGGTCAAGCTCTCGGCGCTGCACCCGCGCTATGAAGTGACGCAGAAGGAAAAGATGCTGCCTGTGATGGCCGAGCGGCTTTTGTCGCTGGCGCTGGCGGCACGCCATTCGCGCATGGGCCTCAATGTCGACGCCGAGGAGGCCGACCGCCTCGACCTGTCACTCGACGTAATCGAGCGGGTGCTGGCCGAGCCGGAACTCGCCGGCTGGGACGGTTTTGGCGTTGTCGTCCAGGCCTATGGTCCGCGCGCCGCCCTCGTCATCGACTGGCTCTATGCGCTGGCGAAGAAGCACGACCGCACCATCATGGTGCGGCTGGTCAAGGGCGCCTATTGGGACACCGAGATCAAGCGAGCGCAGACGCTCGGGCTCGACGGCTATCCGGTGTTCACCCGCAAGACCAACACCGACGTGTCCTACCTCGCCTGCGCGAAAAAGCTGCTGTCGATGACCGACCGCATCTATCCGCAATTCGCCACCCACAATGCCCACACCGTCGCCGCCGTCCTGTCGATGGCCGGGGATCGTGACTCCTTCGAGTTCCAGCGCCTGCACGGCATGGGCGAGGCGCTGCACGAGACGGTGCGGCGGGCCGAGGGTACGCGCTGCCGCATCTATGCGCCGGTCGGCGCCCATTCCGACCTGCTTGCCTATCTGGTCCGCCGGCTGCTCGAAAACGGCGCCAATTCTTCCTTCGTCCACCAGCTCACCGACGAGGAGGTCGAGCCGGAGGATATTGCTCGCGACCCGCTCGAGACGGTCGAGAAACAGGGTCCCGCCGCCAATCCGGCGATCCCCAGCCCGTCGGCGATCTTCGGTCCTGCCCGCCGCAACTCGAGGGGGTTCGACATCACCGATCCGGTGACGCTGGCCGCGATCGACAAGGCGAAGACCGAGTTTGCCGGCCCGGACCGCTGGCACGCCAAGCCGATCACCCGTGCCGCCGGCTACGGCAAGCAACGTCCGGTGGTCAATCCGGCAAAGCCCGACGAAGTGGTCGGCACGGTCAGCGAGGCCACCGCCAAGCAGGTCGCGACCGCCGTGCGCATCGCGGTGGAGGCACAGCCGGCATGGGCGAAGCGCGCCGTCGCCGAGCGCGCCGCCATCCTCAACCGCGCCGCCGACCTCTATGAGGCCAATGCCGTCGAATTCTTCGCGCTCGCCAGCCGCGAGGCCGGCAAATCGCTGGCCGACGGTGTCGCCGAAGTGCGCGAGGCAGTCGATTTCCTGCGCTATTATGCCGCCGAAGCTGCCAATGCCGAACCGGGAACGCAAGCGCGCGGCGCGATCGCCTGCATCTCGCCGTGGAATTTTCCGCTCGCCATCTTCACCGGGCAGATCGCGGCAGCACTCGTGACCGGCAATTCGGTCATCGCCAAGCCGGCCGAGCAGACGCCGCTGATCGCCTTCCGCGCGGTCGAATTGCTGCGCGAAGCTGGTGTGCCGGAAGACGTCATCCAGCTTCTGCCCGGCGACGGCCCCTCGGTCGGTGGCCCGCTGACCGCCAACCCACGCATTGCCGGCGTCTGCTTCACCGGCTCGACCGAGGTCGCCAAGCTGATTGAAAAGCAACTGGCCGAGACTGCAGCGCCCGATGCCATGCTGATCGCCGAGACCGGCGGGTTGAATGCGATGATCGTCGATTCCACCGCGCTTCCCGAACAAGCGGTTCGCGACATCCTTGCCTCGGCCTTCCAGAGTGCCGGCCAGCGCTGCTCGGCGCTGCGTGTGCTCTATGTGCAGAAGGACGTCGAGAAGAAGATGCTGGAGATGCTGAAGGGCGCGATGGAAGCGCTCAGCCTCGGCGATCCCTGGCGGATCTCGACCGATGTCGGCCCGGTCATCGACGACGAGGCACAAAAATCGATCCGCGACTATTGCACCGACATGGGCCTGCAGGGCCGGCTGATCGCCAAGCTCGAAGCGCCGAAGAATGGCCGCTTCGTGGCGCCGCATGTCTTTCGGGTCAAGGGCATCGAGGACATGGAGCGCGAGGTGTTCGGGCCGGTGCTGCACGTCGCCAGTTTCGTCGCCGACGATATCGACGGGGTCATCGCCGCGATCAACCGCAAGGGTTATGGCCTGACCTTCGGCCTGCACACCCGCATCGAAGGCCGCGCCCAGCATTTCGTCGACGGCATCCATGCCGGCAACATCTATGTCAACCGCAACCAGATCGGCGCCGTGGTCGGCTCGCAGCCGTTCGGCGGCGAAGGGCTTTCCGGCACCGGACCGAAGGCCGGTGGGCCGCACTATCTCAGGCGCTTCCGCAAGGGACCGCAGGCGGGCACGCCTATTCTTGACGGCCGCAAGGTGACGGCGACTGAACTCGCCGACAATCTGCCGGACCCGGCGCTGGGCGGCTGGTCGACGCGGGCGGACCGGGTGGCGGTGCTGAGGAAGCATTTGCGCGGCAAGGGTGCTGCGGCCATCGGTGCCGCCGCCAGCATCGATTTCGGCCAGGTCGATTTGCCCGGACCGACCGGCGAGGCCAATACGCTGTCGCTGGCGCCGCGCGGCCGCGTGCTCTGCCTGGGGCCGGACGCCGACACGCTGCTTGCCCAGACGATCCAGGCGCTGGCGGCCGGCAATGCGGTGCTGGCCGTCGCGCCCGGCGCGCCGGCGGCACTGTCGCCGCTGACCGGCAAGGGCCTACCGCTGGCGGCCATTGACGGCCGGCCCGACCCGGTCGAGGCGCGCGCGCTGCGCGTCGACGTCGTTGCCTTTTCCGGCACGCCCGAGGCCGCGCGTATCGTGCGCAAGGTGATCGCCGACCGCGCCGGCCCGATCGTGCCGCTGGTCAGCGAAGTGCTCAACCCGGCGGCCTATGCGCATGAGCGCGCCGTCTGCGTCGACACCACGGCTGCGGGCGGCAATGCCAGCCTGCTGGCCGCAGCGTAGGATTCCGCAAGGCTCGCTCATCGCGGGCAGGGCAATCGCTTCAGGTTTGCGCTGCCGGCGAAGCTGCCAATCTCCCCCTTGTGGGGGAGATGCCCGGCAGGACAGAGGGGGGTGTGAAGGATCGCCGGCTTTGCTTTTTTCTGCCCGCCATGTGCCGAACGTTGCGGTCTGCAAATTGATCGAGTTGTGCGCGTCAAGTTCTGCGAAAGAGTCATGGTGGGAGCAGGCATGCCTTTGATCAGCAGGCCGGCGGGACAGCGCCCCCCTCTACCCTGCCGGGCATCTCCCCCACAAGGGGGGAGATTGGCAGCTTCGCCGACGGCGCCTATTTCGTCAGGGCGCTGCGGCGATCGTTCGCCTGAGACTACTCACGCGCCCTCGACGACCGAAAAGCCTTCGAAGCAGGCATGCCTTTGATCAGCAGGTCGGCGGGACAGCACCCCCCTCTGCCCTGCCGGGGCATCTCCCCCACAAGGGGGGAGATTGGCAGCTTCGCCGACGGCGCCTATTTCGTCAGGGCGCTGCGGCGATCGTTCGCCTGAGACTACTCACGCGCCCTCGACGACCGAAAAGCCTTCGAAGCAGGCATGCCTTTGATCAGCAGGTCGGCGGGACAGCACCCCCCTCTGCCCTGCCGGGCATCTCCCCCGCAAGGGGGGAGATCGATAGCTTCGAGGTCACGCGCCTTCGACGACCGAAAAGCCTTCGAACTGCGGATGGCCGAGATAGTGCACCTTGGTGGAGCCGGCGTTGCGGTGCGCGGCGCGAAAGTTCTCGGATTTGGTCCAGGCGACAAAATCCTCATGGCTTGCCCACACGGTGTGCGAGGCGAACAGCGTGTAGCCTTCGGCCTCGTTGACCGGACCGCGCAGCAGATGAAATTCTTTAAAGCCTTTCATCTGCGAAAGGCTTGAATCACGGTTCCTCCAGACGTCCTCGAAAGCGGCTTCCGAGCCATTCTGGACCTTGAAGCGATTCATGGCGATGTACATTGGCCGTCCTTTCGTGACTGCAGTTTATGATGTGTGTTGGAATGCCTGAAACGATGAGGCGCAGGGTGTTAAAATGGACCAATCCGCGCTTTAAACACCCAGCTTGACTTGCCGGTTTCGGTTGGAATGGGAGGGAACGGCGCTTGCTTGCGCACCAGTGTCAACGCGAATTGATCAAGCTCCGCAGAACCTGAGCTTTCGGCAAGCTGTATGTCGCTGATGCTGCCGTCGGCCATGACAACGAAAACGACCCTGGCATTGTTGCGAGCGCTCGCCTGTATCGCTTTCGAAACACGACGGTTGGCGCGGGCAAGCTTCTTCTGAACTTCACCGCTGTAGCGGGATTCTATCGCATTGCCTGCCGCTGCCTGCTCCTTGCCCTTGCTGGAAGCCACCGCGGCGCGTTCCTCGCCATCCGCCGCGCCGCGGGCCTCGTTCGTTTCGTCGGCTCTGCCAGGACCTGGTGTCGGGCTCGGCCTTGGCGTCGGGATCGGCGGCTGTCCGACATCGACAGGGGGTGCCTCGGTGCTTTCGGCCGGAGCAGCCGGCTCTGCCGGCGTTTCGATCTTCGGCGCCACGCTCTGCTCGTCCAGACGCGGGGTGTCGGCCATCATGTCTGGCGCGGCAGTGGTTTGTTCGACAATCTGCGACAAGGGCGCGGGGGGTTGCGCGGCCATTTCCCTGATGGGCCGGTCCCCGGTGGGCCGGTCGGCAGGCGGCTCGGGCTTGACCTCAGGCTTGGCCGGCTGCGGGTCGGGCACCAAGGTAACGCTCATCGCGCCCGGACCTTCCAAGTCGCTGCCGACCACGTTGGCGCCGGTTTGATCGGCGCCTTCCATCTGGATTGCATCCTTGGAATCGGACATGCCGCCAGGTGCGATGAGAAAAGCGGCCGCCACCGCGACATGAAACAGGCAGGAGGCGATGATCGCTGCCATCCATTTGCGGCTCATGGCTGACGGTCGGACCGGCGCAAGCGGTTCGGTCGGCGCAATCGCCAGGTCGCCACTGGCGTCGGGGAGAGGACTGATCATCTGCATGGCTCGCGACGAGACCTGCAGCGACCGGTGCGGACTTGTCAAATCAAGATCGTTTGCGTTTAGCGGCAACAGAGCGGAAGTGGCCAAAGGCCCCGCCACCATTTTTCCTTGCGAGCGCGGGCTCCAGTCCCACCGTCTTTTCAGACCCCGAAGGCGATGCCGGTCTTGGTCTCGGTCTTCAGTCCACGCATGCAAGCGTCCGGCTGGATGCCGGTGCCGGCGCATTCGGTCGCGCTGTTGATCAGCACGCGGCTGACCTTGGCGCAGTCGGCGCCGGCAAGATCGAAACGCGTCACCTTGGTCTTGCCCGCCGGCAGGTCCTTGAAGTCGAGCACGGTCAGCCGGTCGACGACGCCGGCCTCGTTGAACAGCGCGATCTCGAACGCCGCTTTCGAGAGGTCGGCGCCGAGCGTGTTGTTGACCACGAAGGTCAGACGGCAGCCCTTGTCGGAGGGTTGTGCGCCATTGAGTTCAAGCGTGAGAGCAGGGGCTGGCGCGGACTGTTGCGCCCACGCCGGACCCAGCACAAGCGGCATCGCCAGCACCGAGGTCAGCAGGCGAAGCGATGCCGTCAAGCTTGTCATTGTCGTCAGCCTCCAAACCGCATTGTCGCCGCCAACTTCAATGTGACGCCTGGCTCGTAAATTACACTCGTCGCCGATGCATTCAACGGGTTGGTGTATTTGACGTCGAACAAATTGTCGGCGCGAAAGTCGATCTTGAAATTGTCGGTCGCCTGGTAGCTGGCGAAGGCATTGACCAGGGTGTAGTCCTTGGCCACAGGGTTGCCCTTCGGCTTGCCATTGTACTGCACCTCGCCGCCGACGGTCAGCTTGTCCTCCAGAAAGCGGAAGCCGACTTGCCCGGTGACCTGGGAAGAGGGGACGGTAACAAGGTCTGCCCGCTCGCCGTCATAGGAGATGGTGTGGCCATCGATGATCGAGGCCGAAAGCCCGGCGAAACCCCAGCTGGCGTCATAGATGCCTTCCATTTCGAAGCCGCGGATCTTGGCCTTTGCGAAATTCTGGTACTGGAAGCAGATCGGGATGCCGGGGCCGAACGGGCAGCCGCTGGTCGGGTCGAAGGCCGACAGGGTGACGCCGTCGATGTAGTCTTCGACGTCGTTGTTGAAGTAGGCCGCCTTGAAACGAAACGCGTCGCCGGCTTCGAGGATGTCGTCCTGCTTGTAGTTGACACCGAATTCGACGGTCTTGCCGATTTCAGGCTTCAGATCGGGATTGGGGAGAAACGGAAAGCTGACGCCTGCCGGATGGTTGCCGCTGATGAGGGTTTCCGACAGCGACGGGGAGCGATATCCCTCGGCATAGGTGCCGTAGAATTGCAGTCCCGCAAGGCTGGCGGTTTCGAACGGCGAGACGCCGACGGTGATGCGCGGCGACAACCGGTCGCCGGAGGTTTCGCCGATATCGCTTTCGAGCTTGTAGCTGTCGTAACGCAGCCCGGCGATAATCTCGAGCCAGTCCCAGGTGAGCTTGTCCTGGACGTAAGCGCCGGAAACGTTTCGCTTGCCCGACGGGGTATAGAAACTGTCGCCGCCTGCGGCGCCACCCGTCTCGACGTCGTCGCCAACCCAGTCGCCACCATAGGTCAGCTCATGCGCAATGCCGGCGGTCTCGAACCGCGAGGTGTTCCAGATGTCGATGCCCGAAGTGCCGACATCGAAAGTCGACATCGAACCCGCCGGCAGGACGATGGGAAGACCGGTGACTGGATCAAACCGGTTTTGCGGAACGAGGCTTGTCATCTCCAGCTTGGTCTTGTTGTAGGAGGCGTTGACGTGGAGATCGAGCCAGCTCTTGTCCTCATCGGTGATGTTGTAGCGCGCCGTGAAGGTATTCGCCTCCAGGTCGACGTCGTTCACCGGCGTGCCGCCGCTGACTTCGTTCCAGCCGTCGCTCGTGCCATTCCAGCCCAGTTTTAGTTCGCTGTTTTCGCTGGGGCGGATGGTCGACTTCAGCAGGCCGCTCAAGACATCGAAGCCGGTGCCGTTCTCCGTATCGCCGTCGCCATCCTTGTAGTCGTCATAGTCGCGATAGACGATGTTGCCGAGGACATCCCAGTTTTCATTGAAACGGTAGGCGCCGGCAGCACTGGTCGTCCAGCCTTCGCCGTTGCTCTCGTAGCGCCCGGTCGCGGACGCCGCCCATGTCTCGCCGTCGCGAAGATAGTCTTCCGCGTCCTTGGTCTCCAACAAGATGACGCCGCCGATGGCGCCTGAGCCGTAGGTGTTGGCGACCGGGCCGCGGATGACGTCGACGGATTTGATGAGCTCCGGGTCGATATAGAAGGTGGATTGCGTGCCGTGGTCGGAGCGCTGGAAATTTTGCCGCGCACCGTCGACAATCACTGCGACGCGGCCGAAATCCTGCAAGCCACGGATGTTGATGCTGGAGCTGGCGCGCCTTGCGTCCGCCTGGACCGCTACACCCGGCACACCCAACAGCATTTCGTTAGGCGTCGTCGCCATGCGGCGTTCCAATTGCTCCTGATCGACATGGCTGACTGAAGCCAGGGAATCGATCGCCGTCTCGCCGGTGCGGCTGATGACCAGGATCTGGTCGAGCAGCGTTGCGCCTGCCGCGGCCGGCACAGCCTCTTCAGGCGTCTGCGCTTGCTCGGCCTGCTGCTGTTCCGTTGCAGGTTGGGCGGCCTGTTGAGCATTGGACGACGGGGTGAGCAGCGCGATCGCCGCAGCACCCGCCAGCAATGCCGCCATGCTCTTTGCCATTAATCGATGCGCCGGACTTCGATGCGCGGGACCTCTATGCTCCGGACCTGGGCTGCTATTCGCCAGACCCAGCCGTCCCCAAGTCGCCAACCCCATGCCCCAACTCCAAAGTCCAGGTTCGATGCTGGCTGGCTTGGCGCTTGCTGGCATTTTTCGTCGTGTCCGGCGTCTTAAATCTTGACTCACTTACTCCGGTATTGCACTGACTAATAAACATGATATTTCAAGTCAAGAAATGAATCGGCATCTACGCAACGCCTAGCCAGACGCCCGGCCCAGAAAAGGGATCGAACCAGATGAACACGCACAATCCCGGTGACTTTCGCTATCGCGTCCGCCGTTCCGACGACAATTCGGCTCGTTTCGATCGGGTCCCGTTGACGGTGAGGACTCTGTCCAGCAACACGCTGTTCCAGGGCGAGCACGAGATCGGCATCGAGCATCACGGGGCGCTCTACCGGCTGAAGATCACCCGCCAGGGCAAGCTCATCCTCAACAAGTAGGTAGTAAGATATGGACCAGCGCGTAAAGCCCGCGCCGCACGAGATCCGGCGGGCGCGGGCAGACAATCCGAAGACGCGCGAGCGCGACCTCGCCGCCGAGCTCGGCATTTCGGAGGCCGAACTGGTCGCGGCGCATTGCGGCGACGGCGTCGTCCGCATCGAACCGCGCGTCAACGATCTTCTGACCGGCCTCGACGCGGTCGGCGAGGTCATGGCGTTGACCCGCAACGAAAGCGCTGTGCACGAGAAGATCGGCGTCTACGACAAAATCGTCACCGGCAACCACAATGCCATGGTGCTTGGCGAGAACATCGACCTGCGCATCTTCCCGAAAGTCTGGACGCACGGCTTTGCCGTCGAAAAGCGCGACGGTGGCGATATCCGGCGCAGCCTGCAGTTCTTCGATGCGGCAGGCGAGGCGGTGCACAAGGTGCATCTGCGGCCGGCGTCCAATCTCTATGCCTATCAGAAGCTTGTGGCCGAACTCGAATCGCCGAACCAGGAGTCGACCGTTGCGATTTCAGAGGAGGGGGCGATTTCAGAAGGCGGGCTTGAAAACGAGGCCGAGGCTTCCGACGCTCCCGCTGATGTCGACGATCTGCGCGACCGCTGGAGCCGGCTGACCGACGTGCATCAGTTCTTCGGCATGCTGAAGACGCTGAAGCTCGACCGCCGCCAGGCGATGCGCATGGTCGGCCAGGATTACGCCTGGCTGCTCGACAATGATGCGGTCAGCGCCATGTTACATCATGCCGCCGAGGGCGAGATGCCGATCATGTGCTTTGTCGGCAGTCGCGGCTGCATCCAGATCCATTCGGGCCCGATCAAGTCGATCAAGCCGATGGGCCCCTGGATCAACGTGCTGGACGAGACCTTCCACCTGCATCTGCGAACCGACCACATCCAAGAGGTCTGGGCCGTGCGCAAGCCGACCAAGGACGGCCATGTCACGTCTCTCGAAGCCTATGGCGCCGACGGCAAGATGATCATCCAGTTCTTCGGCAAGCGCCATGAAGGCGAAAGCGAACGCGAGGACTGGCGGTTTCTGGCAGAGAACCTGCCGCGCATTCCAAGTCCGACCGCAGCCTGAGGATAACGACAATGGCTCCTTTGCTTAAACAGGCGCGTGCTTTCAGAATGGCGCTTGGGCCGGCGATCGGCCTTTCCCTGGCCCTTGCCGCAATGCTGCCGGCCCGTGCCACCGAAGGCACGCAGGTCTTTGCGGACCCGTCGAAGATAGCGGCCATCGGCGGTTCGATCACCGAGATCGTCTTTGCGCTCGGCGAGCAGGATCGGCTGGTCGCTCGCGATTCGACCAGCCGTTATCCCGAGGCGGCGCTCAAGCTGCCTGACGTCGGCTACATGCGCCAGCTGTCGCCGGAAGGTGTGCTGTCGGTCAATCCGTCGGGCATCCTGGCGCTGCACGGCAGCGGGCCGAAGCAAGCCGTCGACGTGCTGAAGAAAACGAGCATCCCGTTCATCGAGGTGCCCGAGCGTTACGACCATGAAGGCATTCTCGAAAAGATCCGCATCGTCGGCAAGGCGCTTGGCGCCGACGCCAAGGCCGATGCGCTGGCAGCCGAGATCGATGCCAAGCTGAAGGCCGCCGAAAAGCAGACCGCTTCGATCAAGGACCGCAAGAGCGTCCTGTTCGTGCTGTCGATGCAGGGCGGCAAGATCCTCGCTTCCGGCAGCGACACTGCCGCCGACGGCATCATCAAGCTTTCCGGCGGTGTCAATGCGGTTGAGGGCTTCTCCGGCTACAAGCAATTGTCCGACGAGGCTGTCATCACCGCCAGGCCCGACGTGATCCTGATGATGAACAATGCCGGCCCTGCCGCATCGGATGACGAATTGTTCGCGAACCCGTCCATCTTGTCGACACCGGCGGGTGCGGCGCGCAAGGTGATCCGCATGGATGGCGGCTATCTGCTCGGCTTCGGGCCGCGCACCGCCGACGTCATCCGCGATCTTGCCGCCTCGCTTTATGGCGGGCAGGCCGCGGACTGAGCGGGCGCCCGATGGTGGATCAAGCGATCGCTGGTGCGGGCACTATGGCGGCAGCATCCGACGGCGACCGTTCGAGGCGCGCGCGTATCGCCATCCTGCTTCTGTGCCTGGGACTTGCCGTTGCCGTCCTGTTGTCGCTGACCTCAGGCGCATCCGATGCCTCGGCCGTCAGCGTCGTTGGCGATTGGCTGTTGGGTGCAGCACCCGGCAATGAGGCGCTGAGCGCGCGCGACCGCCTGATCGTCTACGACATCCGCCTGCCGCGCGTCATTCTCGGTGTGCTGATCGGCGCCGCACTTGCCGTCTCCGGCGCGGTGATGCAAGGGCTGTTCCGCAACCCGCTGGCGGACCCCGGCCTCATCGGCGTTTCGGCTGGATCGAGCCTCGGCGCGGTGGCCGTCATCGTGCTTGGCGCAACGGTGCTGGCGCCGGTAACTTCGGTGCTGGGCACACTCGCTCTGCCGCTGGCGGCTTTCTGCGGCGGGCTGGCGACGACATTGATGCTCTATCAGGTCGCCACCAGGCAAGGCCGAACCTCGGTCGCCACCATGCTGCTTGCCGGCATTGCGCTGGCGGCCCTTGCCATGGCGCTGACCGGCATCCTGATCTTCATGGCCGACGACCGGCAGTTGCGCGACCTGACCTTTTGGCAACTCGGCTCGCTTGCCGGCACGACCTGGCAGAAGATCGGTTCCGTCGGGCCTGTGATCGTGCTGGCGCTGGCGGCGATGCCGTTCCTGGCGCGCGGCCTCAACGCGCTGGCGCTCGGCGAAGCCACCGCCGGCCATCTCGGCATCCCCGTGCAGCGGCTGAAATACACTGCCATCATCGGCGTTTCGGCGGCGGTCGGGGCGTCTGTTGCCGTCAGCGGCGGCATCGGCTTTGTCGGCATCGTGGTGCCGCATCTGCTGCGCCTGGCTATCGGCCCGGACAACCGTTATTTGCTGCCGGCCTCGGCCCTGCTTGGCGCTTGCCTGCTGCTTCTGGCCGATGCCGTCGCCCGCACCATCGTGGCGCCGGCCGAGCTGCCGATCGGCATCGTCACCGCGATCGCCGGCGCTCCGTTCTTCCTCTGGATCCTGCTGCGTAAGCGTGGCGTCATCGACCTATGAGAGACCATTTGGAAACTCTACTCTGGCGGCCATCTGATGGCGTCTTCTGCGCTTCCGGTGCTCACGGACCAGCGCATGACCCCGGAAACCGATTTCGGTTTCCGGAAAGGATCATGCGCAAATGCAAAGTGTTAGAGCGTCCTTTGC
>NZ_JBVVQY010000048.1:0-20570 GCF_055811615.1 Mesorhizobium sp. WSM4807 | reverse complement strand
CCCCCCCCCCCGGCCCCCCCCCCCCCCCCCCCCCCCCCCCCCCCCCCCCCCCCCCCCCCCCCCCCCCCCCCCCCCCCGGGGGGGTGCTGTCCCTCCGACATAGAGGCTCCGCACCGGCTCGACGCTTTTGATGTCATGGCAGGGATCCCGGCGTCTCCTAAGCTTCACGCGAACGGCACGGCCGTCGTGCCCTTGGGCAGTTTTGCCTCGTCGTCCGGCTCGACATGGATGGTGACGCGCACCGAGGGATTTTCGGCCTTCAGCGCATCTTCGATGCGGTCGCAGATGACGTGGCTGGCGCCCACCGACATGTCGGCGTCGACGACCAGGTGGAACTCGATGAAGGTGGCGCGGCCGGCAATCCGCGTCTTGAGATCGTGGACCTCCATTGCGCCCTTGCAATTGGCCGAGATGATGTCGCGGATGTGTATGTGCTCGTGTGTATCGACGGCGCGGTCCATCAGTCCGTTCATCGACGAGCCGATCACGTGCCAGCCCTGCCACAGGATGTTCAGCGCGACGATGACGGCGAGAGCGGGATCGAGGACTTGCCAGCCGGTGAGCACCGCGCCGACCAGACCAACGAACACGCCGACGGAGGTCGCCACGTCGGTCATGATGTGCCTGCCGTCTGCGACCAGTGCCGGCGACTTCTCGGCACGGCCGGCACGGATCAGCGTCAAGGCCCAGAAGGCGTTGATCACCGTCGCGACGCCGTTGATGGCAAGGCCGGTCCAGGGCTGTTCGAGCGGGACGGGATGCCGCCAGTACCACCACACTTCGTTGAGGATCAGAAGGGCTGCCAGCACGATCAGCACGCCTTCCAAAACAGCCGAGAAATACTCGGCCTTGTGGTGGCCGAACGGATGATCCTGGTCGGCCGGCTTGTAGCTGACCTGGATCGCCCAATATGCGGCGGCAGAGGCAATGACGTTGACGATCGATTCCAGCGCGTCCGAATACAGCGCCACGGAACCGGTGATGTACCAGGCCGCCAGCTTCAGGCCGAGCACGACGAAAGCGACGACGATCGACCAGAACGCGAGGCTGGCGACCTTGCGCTTGGCGGCGTTTTTCGAATCGATAGCGGTCATTGATTGCTTCCGGCCGCCGAAACCGGAGCTAAGCCGCCTTTTCCTTGGCCTTGCGCGGCAGATGCGCAACGATGTTCTCGATGATGCGCATGCCGGCATTGTGGCCGAGCGTCATGATCGATTCCGGGTGGAACTGCACCGCAGCGATCGGCTCCTTGCTGTGCTCGAAGGCCATGATGACGCCTTCTTCCGTCTCGGCTGTGACAACGAAGCCGTCGGGCAGGCGGACCGGATCGGCGAAGATCGAGTGATAGCGGCCGACCGTCACCTCCTTGGGCAGGCCGGAAAAGATGATGCCCGGCTTCGACACGCGGATACGCGACGGTTTGCCATGCATCGGCACGTGCAGCTGCCGCAGCTCTCCGCCATAGGCCTCGGCCAGCGCCTGCAGGCCGAGGCAGACGCCGAAGATCGGCAGGTCGCGCGCGCGGGCTCGCTTGATGGTGGCGGCGCAGTCGAAGTCCTTCGGCGTGCCGGGACCGGGCGACAGCACGACCAGATTGGGTTTCAGCCGGTCGAAGACCTCGTCCGGCACAGGCGTGCGCACGGTCGAGACATTGGCGCCGGTCTGGCGGAAATAATTGGCCAGCGTGTGGACGAAGGAGTCCTCGTGGTCGACCAGCAGGATGTTGACGCCGTCGCCGACGCGCGCGGTGGCGCGTTCGGTGTCGGCGGCATTGCCTGATTTGGCGTCGCGGATGGCGGAGATCATGGCGGATGCCTTCAGTTCGGTTTCGGCTTCTTCTTCCTCGGGAATGCTGTCGAAGAGCAGCGTGGCCCCGGCGCGCACCTCGGCGATGCCGTCCTTGATGCGGATGGTGCGAAGGGTCATGCCGGTGTTCATGTCACCGTTGAAATTGACCATGCCGATCGCCCCGCCATACCAGGCGCGCGGGCTCTTCTCGTTCTGCTCGATGAAGCGCATGGCCCATAATTTCGGTGCGCCGGTGACGGTGACCGCCCAGGCATGCGACAGGAACGCGTCGAAGGCGTCCATGCCTTCGCGCAGCCGTCCCTCGATATGGTCGACGGTGTGGATCAGCCGCGAATACATCTCGATCTGGCGGCGGCCGATGACGCGCACCGAGCCTGGGTCGCAGACCCTCGACTTGTCGTTGCGGTCGACGTCCGAGCACATGGTCAGCTCGGATTCGTCCTTCTTCGAATTGAGCAGCTTCAGGATCTGCTCCGAGTCGGAAATGGCGTCGTCGCCGCGCTTGATCGTGCCGGAGATCGGGCAGGTCTCGACACGGCGGCCATTGACGCGCACGAACATTTCGGGCGATGCGCCGATCAGGTATTCGCCCTCGCCGAGATTGATGAAGAAGGAATAGGGCGAGGGGTTGATGCTCTTCAGCTTGCGGGAAATGTCAGAGGGCGGTGTCTCGCAGCGCTCGTAGAACATCTGGCCGGGCACAACCTCGAACAGATCGCCGCGCTTGAAACTCTCCATCGCCTTGCGCACCAGATTGGCATATTCGCCGGGCGCATGGTCGCCGCGCGGCGGGATGCGGTCGGCGGTCTTGAACGGCTCGACGATTTCGTCGCGCGGCAATCCCTCCGTCGAAAACCCGTCGCCGGAATAATCGTAGCGGTCGGTCCAGGCCTTGGTCGAATAGTGGTCGACGACCAGGATCTCGTCGGGCAGGAACAGCACGAGGTCGCGCTGGCTTTGCTGGCGCTCGAGCTTGTAGTCGACCGGATCGAACTGGAAGGCGAGATCGTAGCCGAAGGCGCCATAGAGACCGAGATTGGCGTCTTCCTCCGTCTTGAACAAGGCGGTGATGGCGCGCAGCACGGTGAAGACGGAGGGAACGCGGCTGCGTTCTTCTTCGGTGAAGACACGGCCTGGCTTGGCCACATCGAGGCGGATCAGTCTCTTCGACGTCTCGGCGATCGTCACGTCGTCAAGCCCGCCAAGCGCCTTGCCGATGACCGGCAGAAGCACCTCGCCGCGGCTGTTCAGCGCCTCGATGTGCACTGCGCGGCCACGCGCCGAGATCACCACCGGCGGGTCGATCATGGCGGTGTCCCAACGCGTATAGCGGCCGGGATATTCGTAATTCGAGGAAAACACGGCGCCGCGGCGTGCATTCAGCCCGTCGACATAGGCGTCGATCGCGCCTTCATAAGGCCGATCATGGCGCTCGCGGGTAATCGCCACGCCACCCGCCGTGACGAAGCACTCCGCCCCGTTCTCCAGAATTTTCGTCGTCATTGCCGTCTCCATCAGCGTCTTGGCTATTTCAGCGTCTTGGGGCAACGGACCCGGGGCATGGTGAAAAAACAAATGGCCGCCCGGACATTCCGTTGCGGCCACCTTCTATTTTCACGCGCGCGCGTTCGAACAGGCCGCTGTCAGCGAGCCCACCACCAAACGGTCTTGATCGAGCGCATGTTCATGGCGATTCCAATAGCGGCGATTGCACGGCCGCGCAACTGGATTCAATTGAGGGCATGGAGAAGGGCATGAGCCCCTCAATCCTCCAGCGTTCCCGATCGTGCATCGGCGCTCTTCCTGTCGCCGACCAGCTTCAGCAGATCTTCGCCGGCACGGATGATGCGCCGGGAACGCCGTGTCAGGATGATGCCCGCCTGCGGCGCGAACACCTGCGTGCGGCCGTCGGCTTCACCCGGCGCATGAACGATGGTGGCGAGCAGTGCGCCTTTTGCCACACGGTCGCCGGGCTTCACGTCGTATAGGACCGCGCCCGCCCGCGGCGCCGGCATCATGTCGATGTTTTCGAGCGGTGCAACGATACCGGTGAAGCTGCCGGGCGTGGACAAGGCCTGGTCCAGGACCACGCCGCGCCCCACCAGCAGCCGATAGAGCCCTTCGGCATCGGCGCCGGCCAGAGCGCCGTCGACATCGAGGATGCCGCGATACTCGACCGTGGTGGCGACGCGCCGGTCGAACCGCGCCACATCGGCAGGGACGTTCAGATACGGCGTGATCGAGGCGCCTTCGAAGGTGCCGTCGGTGTCCTCACCCCACAGGATCACCGCATCGACGCCCATGGCCGCCGCACAATCCGCCATGGCCGGCCACAGGCTGGCATGGACATAGAGGTAGGCGAGGCCCTCGTCGTCGCAGTGCAGGTCGAGCACGATGTCGTGGCCGATCGACAGCTGCAGCAGCCGCGTCTTCAGCCGCTGGTCGGCCGTGCCAAACGCGGCGTCCGGCAAGAGCGTCGGGTCAGGCGCGGCCAGCAGCGGAAAGCCGCGGTTGAAGTTGGTGCGGGTGCCCAAGTGAAAACGGCCCTGATGCTCGCCGAAATGATACTGGGCGCGGCCGATCGGATTGGCCTGGGGTACGATGGTGATATCGCCCTTGATGCGGCCTTCCGCTTCGGCCTTTTCGAGCATCGGCATCAGCGCGTCGATGGCGACGACCCCCGGCAGTTCGCCGGCATGAAGTGCCGCCTGCAGATAAGCCGAAGGTGCGGCCTTGTCGCTGCCGTCAAAGCGGAGCACTGGGAATTCGTAGGAAACGCCTTCGCTGTCGCCGGCAATGCGCTCGATCGATTTCTGCATGATACGCCTCCAGGAAAGAGGCCGAACACATGCCCTTTCGCCGATACGCTGTCGATTGGTCCAGCCTGCTGCGCTATGGGCGCAACTATTCGGCGGTCATCAGCAGCTGGCGATTCCAGCACCTGCGACATCACCGCCACGGCGACAGCCAGCGGCGCCAAAGCCGCGCCGTTGTGCGCTTGCCGCTTGCGGTCTAGCCTATGCCAGCGGCTTCAACTCCTGGGCGATGGTGGGCAGAAGTTCCGAGACGTTGGGGTGGATGTGCATGGCCCGCGCGAGCGTGATGACCGGCGCCTTGGCGTACATCAGATCGAGCACGCAGTGTATCGCCTCGTCGCCGCCGGGGCCGAGCACCGAACAGCCGAGGATTTCGTTGGTGTCGGCGTCGACCAGGATCTTCATAAAACCTTGCGTCTCGCCTTTTTCGACGGCGCGGCCGACGCGGGTCATCGGCCGCTGGCCGACCAGCGCGCGACGGCCGGACTTTCTTACCGCCGTCTCGGTCATGCCGCAGCGGCCGAGCGGCGGGTCGGTATAGAGCGCATAGGCTTCGATGCGGTCGCTCACCTTGCGCGGATCGTCGTCGAGCAGATTGGCGGCGACGATCTCGTAGTCATTGTAAGAGGTGTGGGTGAAGGCGCCCTTGCCGTTGCAGTCGCCCATCGCCCAGATGCCGGGCACGCTGGTGCGCAGCTGGTCGTCGACGACAATGAAGCCGCGTTTGTCGACCTCGATGCCGGCCTTGTCGAGGCCGAGATCGTCGGTGTTGGGCGTCCGGCCCACTGCCAGCAGCACATGCGAGCCGACAGCCGGCGCCTTGCCGGCGGAGAACGACACGGCAATGTCGCTGCCCTGCCTGGCAAAGCCGATGTCGTCGGCGCCGAGATGGACGGTGATGTCTTCGTTTTCGAAGATGGACAGGATGGCGGCCGAGACATCCTCGTCCTCGCGGCCGATCAGCCGCGGGGTTTTCTCGATCACCGTGACCTCTGAACCGAAACGGCGGAACATCTGCGCGAATTCGAGCGAGACGTAACTGCCGCCGACGACGACGAGATGGCGCGGCAGCACGTCGAGATCCATCATCGACGAGTTGGTCAGGAACGAAATGTCGTTGACGCCTGGCAGGTCGGGCACCGAGGCACGGCCGCCGGTGTTGATGAATATTTTCTCGGCGCTCAGCAGGTCGTCGCCGACGCGCACGGTGTTGGCCGATTCGAAGCGCGCATGGCCGCGGTAAAGCGTGCATTTGTCCATGCCGGCAATCCAGCTCTCGAGGTTGCCGCGGGCGTCGTTCGACACCTTGTCCTTGCGCGCCTTGATCGCCTTGTAGTCGACGCCGACCGGACCGGAGAGCGTCACGCCGTAGTCGGCGGCGCGGCGGGCAAGATGCGCGGCATAAGCGCTGGCCACCATGGCCTTGGTCGGCATGCAGCCGGTGTTGACGCAGGTGCCGCCGACCAGCTTTCGCTCGATCAGTGCTACGCTCATGCCGGCCGCCGTCAGCCGGCCGGCGAGCGGCGGGCCGGCCTGTCCGGCGCCGATGATGATGGCGTCGAATGTCTTTGCCGTCATGCCACCGCCGCCACGATCAGCAGGCCGCCGATGATCGCCACCGCGTCCTCGATGAAGGCTGCGGGCGGGTCCTTGCCGAAGGCGGCAGCCAGGCGTTTACGCATTTCGGCGCCGCCCAGCGTGCCGATCACCGCGCCAATGGCGCCGGCAATCAGGCCGCCGATGGTGGCGCCGCCGGTCGCGCCGATCACCGCACCGGTGAAGGCGCCCACGACGATGCGCGCGCCGAACTGCTGCGGGACCTTGCGGCTCGGCGTCGACGGCAACTGGTCGGTGACCAGCTCGGCGATGGCCAGGATGGTGAAGATGCCGACGGTGATCCAGTGGCCCATGAAACCAGCCCAGGTTCCGGCGACCGGCAGCCAGCCGAGATAAGCGCCCCAGGCGACGGCGGCAGGCGCGGTCATGGCGCGAAGGCCGGCAACGACGCCGATCAGAAGTGCAAGGATGTACAGCATGATTGATCCCACTCGATCACACGGCCTGGGATAGCCCGGCCGGGGTAGGCTAGCATAGGATCGGCATTTGACCAGAGCCTGCGATGTCTGGCGTTACCCGATTTTTATGGACTGTGCTTTGACACCACGTTGAAACAGCAGGGTAAGACAGGAGGGCATCGCCTTGAACAGAAGCGAGCGCGTAAAAATGGCCGCGGGCGAGTGGTACACTTGCCTCGACGCAGAGCTGGAGGCGCTGCGCATCGTCGCACGCGACGCGGTGTTCGAACACAATTCCTTGCCGCCCCGGCAACGTGGCGACGTCGGACCGGCCCTGAAGCCGCTGCTCGGCGCTGTGGGCGAGGGCGCCCGGATCGAAGCGCCGTTCCACTGCGCCTACGGCTTCAATCTCTTTCTCGGCGACGGCGTCTTTCTCAATGCCGGCTGCACCATCCTCGATACGGCGCCAGTCCGCATCGGCAAGGGAACGCTGCTCGGCCCCAATGTGCAGATCTATTGCGCCGAGCACCACAAGGAGGCGGCGGGTCGACAGGCCGGGCTGGAGATCGCGAAGCCGGTCGAGATCGGTGACAATGCCTGGATCGGCGGCAGTGCCATCATCCTCGGCGGGATCAGCATCGGCGCTGGCGCCATTGTCGGAGCGGGTGCTGTGGTGACGAGCGATGTGCCGGCAAACACCAGGGTTGTCGGCAACCCGGCGCGGCCGGTCAGGCGTGGCTGAGCATCCTTTGTTCCAGCTGGATCAGCGAAGCGGCGAGATTAGCACGGTCACTTAGCAGGAGGTGGATGCAATCGCGTATCGAGCGCAAAGGCCTCCTGTATCTTCATCGCATAGGCGCCCTTCGCGACGCTCGCCTCGAAGATCAGATTCCAGCTATTCTGCGACACCGCGCTCGGAATCACCACGAACCGATGTCGTTTGAGAAGATTGTCGCCGAATGCCTGTTGCCCAGAGCTCGGGATGCCCGGACGCAGCCAGTTAGGGTTCGGAACGGCGGCAGGGTCGACGATATGCACATCCGTGACATCGCTGATTATTGCCGCCGTCATCACATGCGCGATCGTGTCGAGCGCCCTAAAACCTTTATGGACTGCTACTTCGAGAATCGCAGTTGAGGGATCGATTGAGCAGTAGACTGCGCGCACGCCCCTGCTGTTCCATCGTCCGCCGACCCTGTATGCGCCCTCGCCACTGTCCCATGCAGGCGCAAACGCAGCCTGATCGAGACGCCAGCCAATGACGTCGGAGCCGCCAAGCACCGCCGGCAGCGGCGTCATGCATAAACGCCATATTCAAGCCGCTCGAGATAGTCTTCCACAAGCTCGACACCCGCCGGGGTTGCCAGAAGATCGATGGGACGACGCTGGTCGAGCCCGATCGCCGGGCGCTCCAGCCATTGCTCGGCTTCCGCCTGTGAACCGAACACGTCGGTCGCTTTCGACAGGATCTCCGCAAATTTCCAGGTTCGACCGCTCTGATCCTGGCTGAGAGGCTTGGAAGGGGCATCCTTCCGACGCTGGTAGGTGCGCAAGCTCATGCCGACGGCCTTCTCGAGCGAATCCGTCTTCTGGATGAAGACGAGCTGCCCAATGAGATGGTCCAGCGCCGAACCCGGCAGGCCGTGCACAAGCAGCTCATGGGCGTCCAACGCACTCCGGAGGTGCCGCGATAGAATGCGGGTGCCGCCCAGCAATCTGGCCACCTTCTGCAGTTCATTGTTTTTTGGCTTTGCAGCTGCCTTTTCCAATGCCATCGCCACGAGCCTGCCTCCTAACGTCATCTGTCGCTTCATATATGACAGATGACGCAAGCCCTTTCAAGAAGGGGCAGGATCGATTGACCATCACCTCGGCGCTTGCGCCACGAGCTCCTGCTGAGCGTTCTTCGAGAATTCGCGCCGGTACTGCGCTGGCGTGGTTCTGAGCCGCGCCGCGAAGTGCTGGCGCAGCGACGTGGCACTGCCGAAACCGGCCTCGAAGGCGATCGAATCCATCGATTTTTCCGTCGCTTCCAGCAGCCGCTGCGCCAGCGCGACGCGCTGATCGGTCAGCCAGTCGCCGAAGCTGGTGCCGATCGATTTTTGAAAGCGGCGCGTGAAAGTCCGGCGAGTGAGGCCGGCGGCGTCGGCGACACTGTCCAGGCTGTGCGTCTCGCCCAGCGTCTTGCGCACCGCGTCGAGGGCCTGTGTGAAGCGGTCGGCATTGCCGGTCCTGGCGATGGGGCGTTCTATGAACTGCGCCTGCCCGCCCTGCCGATGGGGAGAAAGGACGATCTGCCGGGCGAGGCGCAGCGCCGCCTCGGCCCCGCAGCGGGCCCGCACGATGTGCAGGCAGCAGTCGAGCCCGGCGGCGACACCGGCCGAAGTCACGACATCACCATTGTCGACGTAGAGCACCTCCGGCTCGACGAGAATGTCGGGATAGAGTGCCTGCAGCTGATCCGTGTAGGCCCAGTGCGTCGCGGCTCGCCGGCCCGAAAGCAGTCCGGTCGCCGCAACAGCGAACGTTCCCAAGCACAGTCCGACAATCAGCGCGCCGCGCCGGTGCGCGCGACGCAGCGCCTCGATCAGTGCCGCTGGCGGTAGGACTTCGAGATTCTTCCAGCTAGGCACGATGACGATGTCGGCGCCATCGAGCGCGGAAAGCCCGTGGGGGACGCTGATGGTCAGCCCCGCATCGGTGCGGATCGGCCCGTTCTCAATCGCGCAGACGCGGAAGTCGAAGCGCGGCAGGCCGAGCGCCGTGCGATCCTCTGCGAATACAAGGCACGGCACGGAAAGGTGGAACGGACTGATGCCATCGAAGGCGATGGCGGCAACGATCGGATCTGCCATGATGAGCACCAATGAGGGTAGGTTCAAATTGTCCCAATTCTTTCGAACAATGTCAATCGGGACACTTTTTGCGGGCCGATGCCGAGCCTATCCTCCACCCATCAGCGTCAACGGGAAAGGAAAACCCATGTCGGAACCAGCCAAAGGCAAAGCCCCACGCCGCGCCCTCATCGTCGTCGACGTTCAGAACGACTATGACGGTGGCAACCTCGCCATCAAGCACCCGCCCTTCCGCGACAGTGTGGCCAATGTGGTGCGCGCCATGGACGCGGCGGCCGAGGCGGGCGTTAAGGTGGTGGTCATCAAGCAGTTGGCGCCGGAAACGTCACCGGTCTTCGCCAAGGGCAGCCATGGCGCCGAATTGCATCCCGAGATATCAAGGCGAAGCCGCGATCATTATGTCGAAAAAACCTTGCCGAGCGCCTTCACCGGTACCGACCTAGAGGACTGGTTGCGCGCCAACGGCATCGATACGATCACCGTCGTCGGTTACATGACGCATAACTGCGATCTGTCGACAGTCATCCACGCTGTCCATATGGGTTTTGCCGTGGAGTTCCTGTCCGACGCCACCGGCTCTGTGCCCTATGCCAACAGCGCCGGCTACGCGTCGGCCGAGGACATCCATCGCGTGGTGACTGTTGTCTTGCAGTCGCGCTTTGCGGCTGTTCTCAAGACCGCCGAATGGATCGACTGCCTGAAGACCGGCGCGCTGCCCGAACGCGACACGATCCACGCTTCCAACCAGCGCGCGCTCGCAAGGAACGCCGCTTAGGCAAGATTATCGCGGATAAGCAAAAGAGGGCGCCGCCGCGATGCGGCGCCCTTGTTATTCCAGCCTTCAAAATTTTCAGAACAGACCTTCGATCTGGCCTATCTCGTTCAGGAAGATCTTTTCCGAAGACGGCGCCTTGGGCAGGCCAGGCATGGTCATGACCTCGCCGCAGATGACGACGATGAAGCCGGCGCCGGCAGACAGCCTGACCTCGCGCACCGGCACGGTGTGGCCGGTCGGCGCGCCGCGCAGGTTCGGGTCGGTCGAGAAGGAATATTGCGTCTTGGCCATGCAGACCGGCAGGTTGCCGTAGCCGGCGTGCTCCCAGGCGTGGAGCTGGTCGCGAACCGACTTGTCGGCGATCGCTTCGGAACCGCGATAGATGCGCTGGACGATGGTGTTGATCTTCTCGAACAGCGGCATGGCGTCGGGATAGAGCGGCGCAAACTGCGACACGCCGGATTCGGCAAGCGCCACCACCCTGCTGGCGAGCTCCTCGATGCCGGCCGACCCCTTGGCCCAGTGCTTGCACAGGACTGCCTCTTCGCCCATCGAGGCGACATAGTCCTTCATCGCCTGGATCTCGGCGTCGGTGTCGGAATAGAAATGGTTGATGGCGACCACCGCCGGCACACCGAACTGCCTGATATTCTCGACGTGACGGCCGAGATTGGCACAGCCCTTCTTGACCGCCTCGACATTCTCCTTGCCGAGGTCTTCCTTCTTGACGCCGCCATTCATCTTCATCGCGCGCACGGTGGCGACGATGACCGCTGCCGCCGGCTTCAGGCCGGCCTTGCGGCACTTGATGTCGAAGAATTTTTCGGCACCGAGATCGGCGCCAAAACCGGCTTCGGTGACGACATAGTCGGCAAGTTTTAGCGCCGTCGTGGTGGCGACGACCGAGTTGCAGCCATGCGCGATGTTGGCGAAGGGGCCGCCATGGACGAAGGCCGGGTTGTTCTCCAGCGTCTGCACCAGGTTGGGCTGCATGGCGTCCTTCAGCAGCACGGCCATGGCGCCGTCGGCCTTGAGGTCGCGGGCGTAGACGGCCGACTTGTCGCGGCGGTAGGCGACGATGATGTCGCCAAGGCGCTTTTCCAGGTCCTTCAGGTCGGTGGCGAGGCAGAGGATCGCCATGACTTCCGAGGCGACGGTGATGTCGAAGCCCCCCTCGCGCGGAAAGCCGTTGGCGACGCCGCCGAGCGAGCAGATGATCTCGCGCAGCGCCCGGTCGTTCATGTCCATGACGCGGCGCCAGACGACGCGGCGGATGTCGATGCCGAGGTCGTTGCCCCAGTAGATGTGGTTGTCGATCAGCGCCGAAAGCAGATTATGCGCAGTGGTGATGGCATGGAAATCGCCGGTGAAGTGGAGGTTCATGTCCTCCATCGGCACGACCTGCGCATAGCCGCCGCCGGCAGCACCGCCCTTGACGCCGAAATTAGGGCCGAGCGAGGCCTCGCGGATGCAGACGATCGCCTTCTTGCCAATGCGGTTGAGACCGTCGCCGAGCCCCACCGTCGTCGTCGTCTTGCCTTCACCGGCCGGCGTCGGGTTGATGGCGGTGACGAGGATCAGCTTGCCGTCTTTGTTTGCCTTCACCGACTTGATGAACTCGGCCGAGATCTTCGCCTTGTCGTGGCCGTATGGCAAAAGGTGCTCGCTCGGAATGCCGATCTTCTGGCCGATCGCCTGGATCTGCTTCTTGTCGGCGGCGCGCGCGATCTCGATGTCGGACTTCACTTCGGCCATGGTGGCTTTCCTCTGGATTGGACGGTGGAGGGGACGGGTTTGATCAGTGTGGTCGCAAGCCTGCTCGAAACTGCCTGGCGGCACTGCAGGCGAGGGGACGTTCTAACCCTGTCGCTGCCGTGGCGTCAACTTGCATGCAACTATGTTTCCTATGAAGAAAGGATGCGCTGTTTCCCGGTCGACCTGTCCCGGGTCTTCGCGCAGGGTTGTCGCGCCGTATAGAAGCCAGAGCACGCGCCATCCTGCCGTCTCAAAACAGCCGCGGAATGCACGGAATGCGACAGGGTTCGAGCGCCGGTCGGCGCTTCGAGCGGTTGCGCTAGAATGCGCCGATCTGGTGCATCAGCCCCAAGCCGTCAAGCTGGCCGAAATGTTCGACCACGATGCCGTTCTCGACTCGATCGATGTGAATCACACCAACCGAGACGCAATTTCCGCTCGGTTCGACGCCATGGAAGATGCCGGTGTGCGTGCCCTGAAAGCAGCCGCGCGTGACCACCTTGTCGGCCTCGCTGACAAAGTCGTCGATGACATGATGTCCGTCCGGGAATCCAACAAAGAACTCGGTCAGCGATTTTCGCCAGTCATCGAAGCCGATCGGATTGGCGCTGGCGAGATGAACGGCGAGATCTGGAGAGACAAGACTGGCCAGTTTATCCCAGCCTTGCGCGTCGATCGTGGCATAGAAATTTCGAGCAACTTCCCGGATATCCATCTCGTGTCCTCGCTGGCTGCCGCCCAGCGGTTGAACGACGACGAGGCAGTCAGGTTCCGCTTTCCGCGATCTGCGGCCGAACTATTGCCTCGGCACTTTGCTGATCTCGACCAGGGACAGCGGTGATTTCAAGCCAAGACCTCTTTCACCATTCGCTCCCTTCACCGATCCAGAACGGACCTGACCTCGACGAGGTTCGATCGCACCCTAAGCACATAAAAACCCATCGTGGTGAGGTGGGTGGGCATGATCCAGCCATCCTCGCGACCGTTGGAGATTATGAGAGGCTGGATGGCGAGCGCTGCTTTGAGCTGGCCTTCCACGCTGTTCCACAGTGGTGTGAGGCCGCGATTGTCGAGGATCTGCTGGAAGTCGTGATGTGCGGCCGTCAGGATGCCGTAGTAGCCGTAGAGTTGGCCGTAGGCGAACCAGAAGCGGTCGTCAGCGCGCGTGTCGAACCAGCCGCTGTTGAAGTTCTGCGAACGGTCGCGGATCATGTCCGACGTCGAGCCTATGTCACTCGCGATCCGGTCGACGAACTGCAGCAGATTGTCGGCACGCGCGTTGAAGACGACCTCGCATTTCATCAGCCGGTCGTTGAAGGCGCGAAGGCTGTTCGCCGCCGTGCGATAGAAACTCGGCGTCGGGGTTTTCGGACCAAAGGGCCTGAGGCCGAAATACCAGGTTTCCTCGTCGAAGGTGATGGCGCCGCGCGCATCCTGCAGGTTCTGGTCGATCTGGCTGGTGCCGCGGACGCGGCCCAGCGTGTCGACAAGCTCGACAGCGGTGCGCCGGATGGCCTGATTGACCCCGCGCTGGAAGGAGGCCTTGTTGTCGAGAAACGGCGTGCGGTCCCAGTCCATGCCGAAGAACCCGAGCTTGTAGAGTATCATCGACGAGATCCAGGCGTTCTCGTTGACGTTGAAATCGATGAGATCGGCCGCGACCTGGACAATGGCCGAGTTGGTGCAGGTCTTGACTTCTCCCTCGACGCCAGCGGTTTCCCCGGTGGCAGAAGGAGCGGGCTGCGGCGGGGCGGTTCCGGCCGGCTGGGTGAAATTATATGCCTGCGCATACGCGGGATTGAAATTGCTCCAGACCTGCGTGTTCCAGATGAAGTAGCCGTAGAGGCCGACCAGCATGAGCAGAGCGAGGCCGAGCACCGCCTTCAGGATCCAGCCGCGCTGCGTGTACCAGCGCCCAGCCCACATGAACGGCCACAGGATCACGCCGATGGCGAAGCCGATACCGCGGCCGATCCACTGGAAAATCCGTGTGAAGAAATTCACGATCGGATCAAGCATGGCGATGTCACCCCCTCGTCAGTCAGCCGGTCATTCAATCGGTAAGGCCGTAGAGGCGTGTGCGAAACGCCACCTTGTCTTTCAGATATGTGGTTTTCAGAACGTCCACAACATGCGATCGCCAGGCGTCGCTGAAGCCGTCATAGTCCCTGTAGAAGCCCGGTTTGTTGAACACGTAGCGCGAGACGAAGTCCTGCGGCACGAAATCCGAGATCAGCTGGTTGGTCAGCCACGCGTCGGGATGGCCGGGCTTGGCCCGGATCGCCAGGAAACGCTGCTGCGGGAACACGTCCTCGATCTTGAGATAGCCGAGGTGAGCGATCTCGCGCTTGGCGGCGTTGAGAAAGGGAAAATTACCGTCCCTGGTGATCAGGTCGGCATGGCTGTGGATCCAGGTCTGCAGCCAGACCTTGTCGACGTCGGTCAGGTTGCGGTCGGGCTCGGCGTCGCGGATCAGCGCGCGCACCACCATCTCAGCGCGATGTTCGAGATAGCCTGATGTTTCGATCCATGAGGCACGCGGCAGTTCGATGCGGCCGGTCGCGGCGAGAAACTTGAACACCCTGTCGGCATCATTGATCGAGAGGTAGCTTACCTGCCACGGCCGCGAGCGGCGGAAGCCGGGTGCTGCCGGGTCGCTGATCACCGTCGTCATATCAGGGTCGATGAACACATAGAGCCCGCCGAAATGGCTGGTCCAATAGGCGCTGTGGCGAAAGATCACCTGATCCGGCACCAGCGCGTTCTCGCGGATGTCGCCGCAGATCTTGGCAAGCTCCACCATGCGGGTGAGCATGGCGTTGTCGCGCCAGGCGTCCGGCTCCTGCTTCAGCTGGTCGACGAGCTTGCCGAGTTCGGCGGCCTTGCCGAGCACGTCCTCCGCCGACAGCACCTTGAACTCGACCTGGTTGATCGACAGCAGATCCTCGATGTCGTCGACCTTGGGAACCGAATCCTCGATCTCGCCGTAGATGACATCCTTGATGGTCAGCGCGTCGATGGCGCGCTGGTTCGTCGACATGAACTCGAACATCAGTTGCGAGGTGTTGGAAAAGGCGGTGTGGACCACCGGCAGATCGATCTGCGACGGGGTCAGGATGATGAAACGGCGGTTGATCTCGTTGGGATCGAGGTAGTTATAGTCGCCGCATTCCTCGGCCACCTGCGGCGAGAAGCCTGTGCGGTCGATCTCGAAGCTTTTCAGCTTCGTCGGCTTCAGGCCGAAGGCGACCAAAGCCTTGTTGTAGCGCTGGATGAGATGCGGCTCGTCGATGGTCAGCAGCCGGCCATAGATCAGCTCGTTCTCGCGCAGCAGATCGGGTTTCCTGGCGGAGCTCATGCTTCCTTCTCCCCGTAAACGGGGAGAAGGTGCCCGAAGGGCGGATGAGGGGCGGCGCAGACGCTCATCATCTTTCCTCTGAAGTTGCTGACGGCAGAAATTTCGCGTCGACAGCGATCATTTTTTTATCCAGTCGACCGTCCAGGACCGCTACGATCGTATCCAACAAGCTTTTGCGACTCGCTAGGACATCAGCGTGCCACACCCGCAGCACCGACCAGCCGTTCCGGTTCATCGGTTCGTCCCTGTACCGATCCTGAGATCGATTTGCGTGCTGGCTTCCATCAACTTCCACAACCAGATTGGCTTCACGGCAGGCGAAGTCTGCAAAATATGGACCGATTGGCAGTTGACGAACAAATTTATGGCCATTCAATCTCCGTCCACGCAGTTCGCTCCAGAGTTTTTCCTCGGCGTCGTTTTCAACTTTCCGAAGTTGCCGGGCCTTTGATACTTTCGGTTCGTTTCCACCACGCATTGCGCTGCCCTCATCCGCCCTTCGGGCACCTTCTCCCCGTGAACGGGGAGAAGGAAGAACCTCACGCATTCCACAGGCCCTTCTTCTTCAACTCCTCGATCTCGCGGACCGCGCGGTCGCGCAGGCGGGTGTCGCGGATCATCTTGGTTACCGCCGCGTCGTCGGACTTGTCGGAATAGCGGAACTCCGAGTCGGCGTAGCGGTTGACCTCCTGCATGACCATGTCCATCGAGAACGGGCCGCGCAGTTCCTCGATCATCGCCTTCTTGTCGTCGTAGCCCTTGTGCATGAAGACTTCCGGCTTCTCGAACCACTCGTCCGGCAGCTCGATGTCCATGGCGCGCATCTTGATCGCGTCGGTGACGTTCCTGATGGCGCGGCCGGTGAAGCGCGGCTCGGCCTCCTTGATCATGTGCAGATAGGTGCCGATGTCGGCCATCGACTTCGGTGCGCCGTTCTCCTTCATGTAGCGCTCATAGACCTTCATGAGACCGTCTTCCCTGGGCTTCTCATGCTCTTCATAGGCTTCCATCACCGCGCGCTGGATTTCCTGGGCGGCGTAGAGCTTGTGGTCGCCGAGCGGGATCTTGTGGTTCTTGCCGGCGAGCAGCACGAAGATGTCGGTGTAATCGTCGCGGCTCTGCGGCCCATCGACCAGCCAGCGGGCGCCGGCGCGCTGGCGCAGCGCGTCGTCGACGTTCTCGGGATAGTTGGAGAACATGCCGAAGGAGCAGTTGCCGCGCACCACCGTGCCGGCGCCCCCGAACGCGTCCATCAGGACACCGGTGATTTCCTGCTGGCCGGCCGAGGCGCGATCGTCGGATCGTCTGGCCGCCACCTGATCGATATCGTCGATGGTGCCGAAGCCGATGACGCGCGGGTTCAGCACATTGTTGATGAACTGGCGGCAGTTCTGGCCCGACTTGCCCTGGTAAGAGGAGATCTGGTCAACGCCGAAATTCTCGTAGGCGAAGGGATAGCCGGCGACCTGGCAGTAGCCGTTGACGAGACCGGCGATCATCTGGATCAGCGTCGTCTTGCCGGTGCCCGGCGCGCCGTCGCCGATGAAGGTGAACAGGAAACCGCCGAGTTCGACGAACGGGTTCAGCTCGCGCTCGAAATCGTAAGCCATCAGCATCTTGGCAAGCTTCACCGACTGGTACTTGGCGATGTGATTGCCGACGACCTCTTCCGGCTTCTTGAAGGTCATCACCAGCGGCTTCGACCGCTTGCCCGGTGCGACGTCGAAGCCGTCGAGGGTGAAGTCGTCGACGTCGATGCGGATATGCGCGTTCTCGAACGAACCGATGCCGTCGAAGCGGCCCTTTCGCGCCAAAAGCCCGTCGATGGCGACGCGGGCGAAGGCGCGCGCCCGGGTCATCAGCTCGGCGTCGTCCTTCGCGCCTGATATCGCCCTGTCGAGGCCGGCAACAATCGACTTCACTGCATCCTGCGGCGTGTCGAACAGGAAGTCCGGCTCGGGCGTATCGTTCGGCGCCTCGCCGTCGCTGTCGATCAGCTGGAACAGATAGGAGGCGAGGCTGAAGGCCGAAATATAGGCCGAAGCCGACAGCAGCTTCTTGAAGGTGGCGGCCTCGTCGCCTTCGAGCGGGGCGCGGGCGTTTTTCGCCTTCAAGCTCTCTAGATCTGAGCCTTCGGCGAAGACATCAGCGATGGCAAGCGCGATCGCCAGCCCGCGCCGGGTGCGAAACAGCAGCATGTGCTGTGCAATGCTCAGCAACTGGTCGTCGGGATGGACGGCGGCGACGGTCTTGGAAAGCTCGACCTCGCGTGTGCGGCGCGCCGAGCCGACCGAGACGGTCGAGACGAAGCGGCGGTTGGTGCCGGCAAGTGCCGTTCCGGATTCCCGCGACGGATCCTCCAGCACGACGATGCGGGTGATGAAGCTCTGCGCCGTGGCGCGGTGCTTTTCGATTGCCGCTTCCGAAATCGTGGTCAGGCCGGTGTCCATGAAGGATGCTCCGCGGTTTGACGGTCAGACGTCACTGATGACCTGTCCTTTGGACAGGATGTGGACCTTGTAGCCGGAAAAGATCTTCTGCGCCTCGCCGGCGGCGTAGAGCGCCTGGTAGGCCTCATGCGGGATCAGCGCGTGCTTCTCGTAACTCGATACGCCTTGGCGCGCGGCCTCCAGATCGTCGGTGTCGATGAAGAATTCCTGTGTCGTCTTCTCGCGTGAGAAGAGACCCTTACGACCGGGCTTTTCGGCCTTGGAATAGACCTCCTGGATGGTCCAGGTCAGCAGCCAGGCGTTTTCCGGCTTGCGCACCTTGGCCAGAATGTCGGTCACCGTCGAATTGTTGTCGGTGATCCCTGCCGAGTAGAACGGGCCGAGCACGACGCGGCGCAACTGCTTGGGGTGGAGCGGCTCGAAGTCCTTGTCGAGGTTGACCGCGATCGTCGCCGGCGACAGGCTGTAGGCGGAATTCTTCTCGGTGAAGTCGTCGAAGCGGTGGGCAAGCTCGGGATTGAGCAGCCCGTCAACGGGAAGCGGAATGTCGACCTTGTCGTTGAGCTTGCCATTTCGGTCGACAAGCTGCCCGATCATCTCTTCGGAGGAATCCTCGACCGTCACCATATAGACCAGCGGCAGGTTGGCGCTGCCGTCGAAGGCGGCCCAATGGACGAGGTAGTAAGGCCGTCCGGTCTTCGGATTGACCGAGACTTTTGCCGTCTGCGCCAAGGTGAACGGCGCGAAGGTCGTCTCGCTCCTGACGCCCTCCAGATAGAGCCGCTCGGCCATCGACTTCTGCAGCGCCTCGGGGAATTCCTTGTGGCGCAGGATGAAGTCGGCCATTTCCTCGCGCAACTCGTCGGCCAGCGGTATGTTGGCGAGACGCGTATCGGCCTGGCGGCGATCGTTTTCCAGTTCGAGCACGTTCTGGAAGACCGGAAAGCCGCTTTCGGCGCGCGAAATTCGGAACGTCTCCATGAAGCCCAGCCGATTGCGCCAGCAGGAAAACGAGTTGTCGAGCCGCGCGATGTATTCGGCGACGATCTTGGCGACGATGCCGTGCCGGTAGAGCGGCGAGCGATCGTCGCGCATAAACACCTCGAGGCCGCTCAGCGCCGCGGTGATCGCCGAGAAATACCGCGCTGCCGCTTCGTTTTCGGGGGTCATGCAGCCAGCCCTTGGTAGCGATGCGGGTGCAGCAATTACGACTGCACGTAGTTTGCCGCATTGTGCTTCTTCAGCACGTCGTCGAAGCGGCGGGCAAAGGCATCGTCGGCCAGCTTCTTGCGGCGCTGGATGTCGGCGGTCGCCACCATGTTCTTCTCGTGCATTTCGAGGAGATCGCCGATGTGCTTCTGCGAGGCCGCGCCGATGCCGGCCATGGTCTCCTCGGCGGTGTTGTCGACCTGGCTGCCCAGCGTGTTGATCTTGTGGGCGACGTCCTGCTGGGCGGCGGTCTTCAGCGAGTCCTCCAGCGCCTTGTAAAGGACGATGCGCTGCTCGGTATCGATGGTCAGCTTGTTGATCAGCGTCGACTGCGCCGCGATCTGGTTGTTGAGCGAATCGACGAAGGTCTGGAACATCGAGGTGTAGCGCTCCAGCGTCTGGCTTTCGGCCAGCAGCTCCTGCTCCTTGGCCTGCTTCTCATTGTACTCCGTGGCCAGTTTCGAACGGTCGCCTTCGAGCTCGGTGCGCTCCTTCTGGCTGATCGAGGCGGCGATCTTGTTCTCGATGTCGAGCAGCATCGGATTGAGCTCCTCGATACGCTTCTGCACGGTCTCCAGATTGGACATGGTCGCCTTGCGGCGCTCGATCACCTGCGACAGGCTGGCCTCGGAGGTCTTGTAACGCTGGTCGAGGATCTGCTTCTGCGCCTTGAGGATGCCGACGATGGTGTCGGATTTCGCCAGAAGCTCCTGCAGATTGCCGGCCAGCGACATGTTGCGGACGCGGTCGGTGCGCATGCGTTGCTTGCTCTGGTCGGAAAATATGCCGACGAGGCTTTCCCAGCCGGTGTAGTTCTTCATGCTCTCGAATTCGGCGCCGAAGACGTTGGTGGCGTCCTCCAGCCCGATGATCAGGTCGGCGATGTTGCCTTCCATCACCTTCTGCTGCTTCAGCACATCCTCGATGCGGGCGTTCTCGAGGTCGAAATTGGCGTCGCCGATCTTCTTGTCGGTCTTGGCGAGCGTGTCGAGCACCGTGCCGGACTGCTCGATTTTCGTGCGCATGTCCTGCACGACCTGCTTGGTCTTGGCAATTTCGGCATCGAAATTCTGCAATGTCGCCATAGGGGCCTCCCGCTTCGGCATCTGTTTCGTGTCGCGAACCGCCGCGAATATATGTGTGGCATGGGGGGAAGGGAAGGCGGAAGATTAGGAGTTTGCGAAGGATAGCGCCGAAACCCGACACAAAAAACCCGCCTCGGCGACGGGTCGTCGGCGCAATCAGCACCATGGCCAAACTATTAGCATAATTGCCGTCACAAAGCAACGAATAGCTCCCCGATCGCGGTTCTTCTTGCCGGTTCTTTCCCCTCCTCCTCGCACCGTTCGATGCGCACGCAACGCGGAATAGCGCTGGTCAGGCTTGATGCATGTCGCCCAAAAGTGCGCAGCGGTTTTGGGACAACGACACGCATAACAACGAGAACTGAAGCGGGGGGGGGGGGGGGGGGGGGGGGGGGGGGGGGGGGGGGGGGGGGGGGGGGGGGGGGGGGGGGGGGGGGGGGGGG
>NZ_JBVVQY010000047.1:0-21347 GCF_055811615.1 Mesorhizobium sp. WSM4807 | reverse complement strand
CCCCACGCGCCTCGTGCCCAACTTGGCACCTTCGGCCGCGTCCCCCCCCCGTTTGGCCTTGGCCCCTAGGGGGTTCAATCGGGGGGGTTTTTCTTGGGCGGCCCCCCACGTCCGCGCGGACGTGCCAGGAATGTGCCCGAGGCCCTTCAGAGGCCTTGAACCGGCTTTCAGGGCCGGACCCGAGTTTTCGAAGGCGCGGCGGTTTTCGTCGCGCCTTTTTCGTGGCGTGGCGGCAAGCCAGGGCTCGCAAAACTTTCTCTTGCCGATGACGCTAAAATAAACGACAAATTTCCACTCGGGCATTTGCCGGCCCGAGACTGGACTTGATGGGATCAAAGGAGCTTCCCATGCCGCAGACCGGCACCGTCAAATTCTTCAATCATGCCAAAGGCTTCGGCTTCATCACGCCGGATGATGGGGCGAAGGATGTCTTCGTCCATATTTCGGCCGTGCAGGCGTCGGGTCTTCCCGGTCTTGAGGATGGGCAGAAGGTAACATTCGACACCGAGCCGGACAAGCGCGGCAAGGGTCCGAAAGCCGTCAACCTGTCGATCGGCTGAGCCGAGTTCGAGACAGCGTCGGACGGTCCCGTGGCGCAGGTCCACTCCTTGTTGAGCGTACGATATCTGTGCCTTGCGCCATGCCGTCGATGAATATCGGCTGGCCCCAGCCCGTCAATTTCGTTCAGCCCCCGTTCAGCCACGGTCGCCTATCAGCTTCGGTAAAGCCGGACCGCATCCCCGAGATTAACCGGGCCGGCATGAAGGAGACCGACATGAACCGAATTTTCAAGACCGCCGTCCTGTCCGCCGCGATTGCTGCGACCATGCTCGCGACCTTGCCAGCGGCCAGCGCTGGTGACTGGCGCCACCGGCACCATCATCGTGGCAATGGCGATGCGATCGCGGCAGGCGTCCTTGGCCTCGCGGCCGGCGCCCTGATCGTTGGTGCGCTCAACAACCCGCAGCCCAGCTATTACGACCCCGGCTACGACGATTATGGTCGTTATCCACGCCCCGCCCCGGTGCGCCGCTACTACGCGGAACCGCGGGTCGTCTACAATGACGGCTACGCAGAGCCATGGACCCGTGGCTGGTATGAATATTGTTCGGATCGCTATCGCTCTTTCAACGCCCGCACCGGCACGTTCATCGGCTATGACGGCGAACAGCATTTCTGCACCGCGAACTGAGGCTTTCCTGCCCCAAAAAAAGCGCTGTCCGCAAGGCCAGCGCTTTTTTTGTTGTCCGTATGCAAAGGGAAGAGATTGAAGCGCGTCGCTTGAGGCACCCCAGACGCGACGCGCTTTAAATCAGGAATGGATTGCTCCGGCGCTCCTCGCCGAAGCGGCCGCCGGGACCATGGCCGCAGATGAAGCCGATGTCGTCGCCGAGCGGCAAAAGCTTGTCCTTGATCGAGGCGATCAGCGCGGCATGGTCGCCGCCCGGCAGGTCGGTGCGCCCGACCGAGCCGCGGAACAACACGTCGCCGACATGGGCGAACTTCGCAGCACGATTGTAGTATACGACATGGCCGGGCGCGTGGCCCGGGCAATGAAAGACCTCGAACGCGTGCTGGCCGAACGAGACGGTATCGCCTTCGCTGAGAAAGCGGTCGGGCACGCAGTTGCGCACCGGATCGGCGATGCCGTAGTGTTTCGCTTGGTTCTCGAGATTGGCAAGCAACGGACGGTCGGCCTCATGCGGGCCGATGATCTCGATGCCGAGCGCCTCCTTCAGTTCCATGGCGCCGCCGGCATGGTCGATATGACCATGCGTGATCCAGATCGCGCCGGCGTTGATCGCATTATCCTTGAGCACTGCCAGCACCTTGTCGATGTCGCCGCCCGGATCGACGACAACGCCTTGTCTGTCGTCCATATCGAAGAGGATGGTGCAGTTTTGCTGGAACGCCGTGACCGGCACGATACCGGCATTGAGCTGACCCATGATCGTCCTTTCGCTGTGTCGGCCCCTGATGTAGAGACACATGTAAACGGCGTCCACCGCTGCCACGACACAAAAATGGGCGGCCGAAGCCGCCCATGCGAAAAGCCCGAAACCGCCAGGCTTACTTCTTCATCGCATTCATGACCGCGCCGATGATGGCCGTCAGAATGGCGCCACCACCGGCACCGCCTACGATGTTCTGCACATTCAGCGCGCTGCCCAATCCGCTCGTTGCCGCTGCGGCTGCAGCCGGATCGATCGTACCACCGCCGAGCAGGCTGCCGAGGATGGCCGCACCACCGACGCCGCCAAGCGCGCCGCCCAGGATTTTAGTAAGCTGCCCCATTGCCGCTGTCTTGAGCGCCGCGCCCACCGCCTGGCCACCGATGATACCCGTAATCACCGGAACAATGATCGGAAGAAGCGTGTTCATGTCCATAGTACCAGTCCCTCCATAGCTGCCAGCCTCCCGGGCCGACAGCATCATGAGACGCCGAATTGGACGAAAGTCAAATGCAGAACTGCTTAAATAAAAGGGGCGGCTCGAGAACCGCCCCTACTTATAAAAAAGCTGTGACTTTCGTTATTCTGCGGCGATCGCGTGCTTGGGTTGAACGGCTGCAGAATAGTCGTTCATCAGAGTCTTGGCGATTTCACCCACCTCGAATCGGTATGGACCGATCTCTGAAACGGGCGTCACCTCTGCCGCCGTTCCGGTGAGGAAGCACTGCTGGAAGCCTTCAAGCTCTTCCGGCATAATGGTGCGCTCGATCACCTCGAAGCCGCGATCCTTGGCAAGGCCGATCACCGTACGGCGGGTGATGCCGTCAAGGAAGCAATCGGGGGTGGGTGTGTGGATCTTGCCGTCCTTGACGAAGAAGATATTGGCGCCGGTCGCTTCCGCAACCTGGCCGCGCCAGTCGAGCATCATGGCGTCGGCATAGCCTTTGGCTTCGGCGGCATGCTTGGACATGGTGCAGATCATGTAGAGGCCGGCAGCCTTCGATTTCGACGGCGCGGTGCGCGGATCGGGGCGGCGCCATTCGGCCAGATCGAGACGGATGCCCTTCAGCTTCTGTGCCGGATCGAAATAGCTCGGCCACTGCCAGATGGCGATGGCGCAGTTGATCCGGCTGTTTTGCGCCGAAACGCCCATTTGTTCGCTGCCGCGCCAGGCGATCGGCCTGACATAGGCATCCTGGAAACCCTGCTTCTTCAACAGCGTGCGGCAGGCGTCGTCGATCTCGGCAACCGAATAGGGAATCTTGAAGCCGAGCAGGCGTGCCGATTCGTGCAGGCGCTCGCTGTGGTCGGTCAGCTTGAAAATCTCGCCGCCATAGGCGCGTTCGCCCTCGAACACCGCGCTGGCGTAGTGCAGGCCATGGGTCAGCACGTGGATCTTGGCGTCGGCCCATTTGACGAACTCGCCGTTCATCCAGATAAAGCCGTCCATTTGGTCAAAGGGAACGGATGCCATGGTAACCTCCCGCGGGCGGCCGCCCGCACATTATTGTCCGTTGCGTGTTTCATGTCAGCCGCACCAGGCGGCCGGGTATCTCGAAGCGTAGGCGGATATATAAGGTCTGGCAAACACAGGAAGTTCCGGAAAAACGGCTTCCCCTTGCCTTTTCGTTCGCAATCCGCCGAAAAGCTTGTCAAAAATTACCATTGCCGGGAAATTACGTCAACAGTACTGACATAATTTCCCTTTCGCACGGAGAAAAGATGACGGATCGCAGCCACCCAGCCGGAAAACCGATCAGGACGGCGATCACCGACGAGGACGGCATCGACTTTGCCATCATCGAATTGTTCTTCTTCGCCTATCGCGATTTTACCTCCGATCCGGACCAGATCCTGTCCGACTACGGCTTCGGCCGCGCCCATCACCGGGTTCTGCATTTCGTCAATCGCAGGCCGGGCCTGACGGTCGCCGAACTCCTCGACGTGCTGAAGATCACCAAGCAGAGCCTGGCGCGCGTGCTCAAGCAACTGATCGACACCGACCACATCGTCCAGTTGCAGGGTCCGCGCGACCGCCGCCAGCGCGAGCTCTATCCGACAGCCAAGGGCCGCGCACTGGCACTGGCGCTGGCACGGCCACAGTCACGCCGCATCCATGCTGCATTGGAAGATTCCGGAGCCACCGAACGCGCCTTGATCGAGCGCTTCCTGGAAGCGATGGTCAATCCGGAACTAAGGGCGCAGATCGACATTGTGCCTGCAGAAACGTCAGGGAAAAGCCATGGAGACCATTGAAAGGGTTGATCGACCGGCAGCACCGGACGACGACGCGCCACATCTGCTGGTGATTGATGACGATACCCGTATCCGCAATCTTCTCAAACAATATCTGACCGAAAACGGCTTTCGCGTCACCGTTGCCGGAAATTCCGGCGAAGCGCGGCGCAAGCTCGCCGGCCTCGATTTCGATCTGCTCGTGCTCGATATCATGATGCCGGGCGAAACCGGCGTCGATCTCGCCAAGGCGCTGCGGGCAAGCAAGAACGTGCCGATCCTGATGCTTACCGCGCTCTCCGAGACCGACAGCCGGATTACCGGGCTCGAGGCCGGCGCCGACGACTATCTGCCGAAGCCTTTCGATCCCCGCGAATTGATTCTGCGCATCAACAACATCCTGCGCCGCGGCGGTCCGGCGACGACGCCCAAGGTCGAGCAACTGGTCTTCGGCCCCTACACGTTCCAGATCGCCAGGCGGGAGCTCAAGCGCGGCGGCGAGGCTCTGAAGCTGACCGACCGCGAGCAGGAGATCCTGGCGATCTTCGCGGCGCGGGCCGGCGAAACGATACCGCGCCATGAACTTGTCGGCGACGAGTCCGAAGTCGGCGAGCGCACCATCGACGTCCAGATCAACAGGCTGCGCCGCAAGATCGAGCGCGATCCGTCCAATCCGGTCTGGCTGCAGACCGTGCGCGGTATTGGGTATCGGCTCAGCGTGGAATAGACTGACGCCCACAGCCCCTTGCTGAGTGGCTGAAGATGAGCAAAAAGGGCGAATGGCGACCACACAACTGGAACGGCCGGGAGATCGCGGCTTGAGCGCTCGCGCCACGCGGGCGCTCAAGGCGGTGCCGCTTGCCTGGAAACGGTTCTGGCGCCTCGTTTCGCTTTACATGCCGAAGCGGCTCTATGCCCGCTCGCTGATCATCGTCATCGCGCCGATGATCCTGCTGCAATCGGTCCTCGCCTTTGTCTTCATGGAACGCCACTGGCAGACCGTGACGCAGCGCCTGTCGCAGGCCACAGTCCGTGACATTGCCGCCATCGTCGACCTGGTCGAAACCTATCCGAACGACGCCGACTACGCCAACATCATCCGCATCGCACAGGATCGCATGCAGCTGAAGATCGACTTGCTTCCGCCCGATCCGCTGCCGGCGCCCGGTCCAAAGCCGTTCTTCTCGATCCTCGACGAAATTCTCTCGTCCGAGATCACCCATCAGATCAACCGTCCGTTCTGGATCGATACGGTCGGCAATTCCAATATCATCGAGGTCCGCGTCCAGCTCGAAGGCAAGGTGCTGCGCGCCTTCGTGCGCCGCAGCCAGGCCTATGCCTCGAACACGCACATTTTCCTGATCTGGATGGTCGGCACCTCGCTGGTGCTGCTGATGATCGCCATCCCGTTCCTGCGCAACCAGATCCGGCCGATCCTGACGCTGGCCGAGGCCGCCGAAAGTTTCGGAAAGGGCCGGCCGATGCCGCTCGATTTTCGTCCGCGCGGTGCCGAGGAGGTTCGCCGCGCCGGCTTTGCTTTCATCCAGATGCGCGAACGCATCGAACGCCAACTCGAACAGCGCACCGCCATGCTGAGCGGCGTCAGTCACGATTTGAGGACCATTCTCACCCGCTTCAAGCTGCAGCTTGCGCTGACCGGGACCAAGGCCGACACCGAGGCGCTCGGCCAGGACATCGATGACATGCAGTCTATGCTGGAAGGCTATCTTGCCTTTGCCCGCGGCGAGGCAACGGAAGACGCCGGCCGTTTCAATCTTCAAGCCTATTTCGACAAGCTCGGCGAGGAGGCCACGCTGCGCAAGCGCAAACTGTCGACCGCCCTCGCCGGCGATCCAAATGTGCATGTGCGGCCCCACGCCTTTGCCCGGCTGTTGTCCAATGTCGTCGGCAACGCCTTCCGTTATGCCAAGACGGTTGAGATCAACGCCAACCACGGCCGCGGCTCACTGCTCGTCACCATCGACGACGACGGTCCGGGCATTCCGCCCGAAAAGCGTGAGGACGTGTTCAAGCCTTTCGTGCGGCTTGACGAGGCCCGCAATCTCGACGCCAGCGGCACCGGCCTTGGCCTTGCCATCGCACGCGACATTGCCCGCAGCCATGGCGGCGACATCATGCTGGACAAGAGCCCGCTCGGCGGCTTGCGCGCAGTCATCAAGGTTCCGGCCTGATTAGAGCGACCTGCGTCCAATTGGACCACAAAGTACGCTCTAACAATTTGAACCTACGCATCGTGCTTTCCGAAAATCGAATTCGATTTTCGGGCCGATGTGCTGCTTTCCGATGGTTGTAGACGGCCATCGGCTATGCCTTCATCGGCCCGTCATGAATCCATGCTGAAGAGCGCGCATGAAGCGCGTGATCCTGATTGATTCGGCCTTGCGGCCTCGCATCAAGGAAACCGACGACCTTTCAAGCAAAGGCCTGCTATGCGCATCCTGATGGTCACCGACGCCTGGCGCCCGCAAGTCAACGGCGTCGTCCACACGCTGGAACGGCTTTCGGAAACCCTGAAATCCTTCGACGTCGAGACGGACTTCCTGACCCCGAACATCTTTCGCACCTTGCCGCTGCCGACCTACCCGGACATCCGGCTGGCGCTGACGACGCCAGGCCGCGTCGCGCGCCTGATCGAAGCGCGCAACGCCGATCACATCCATATCGTCACCGAGGGCCCGCTCGGCATCATGGCGCGGCAGTATTGCCGCAAGGCAGGCCGGCCGTTCACGACAAGCTATCACACGCGCTTTCCGGAATATCTGAGCGCGCGGCTGCCTATACCGGAAGCCTGGGCCTATCGCTGGCTTCGCGATTTCCACAATTCCGGACAAGGCACGCTGGTTGCCACCCAGTCGCTGGCGGACGATTTGTCGGCGCGCGGCTTCACCAAGCTGAGACCATGGACGCGCGGCGTCGACACCGACCATTTCCGGCCCGACAAGAAGAAGGATCTGGGACTCCAGCGACCGATCTTCCTCTGTGCCGGCCGCGTCGCGATCGAAAAGAACCTGGCCGCCTTCCTCGATCTGGATTTGCCCGGCAGCAAGGTGATCGTCGGCGAGGGGCCGGAGTTGTCCAGGCTCAAGGCCAGATACCCCGATGCCAATTTCCTTGGCCACCGCCCGAACGACGAACTGGCCGAAATCTACGCCTCGGCCGATGTCTTCGTCTTCCCCAGCCGCACCGACACGTTCGGCAATGTCATCATCGAGGCGCTGGCCAGCGGCACGCCGGTCGCAGCCTATCCGGTGACCGGACCAATCGACATTGTCGGCGACGGCGTCGGCGGAGCGGTGTCAAACGATTTGCGTGAGGCCGCGCTCGCCGCGCTCCACGTCGATCGCGCCGAGGCGCGCCAACGGGCGATGCGCTATAGCTGGAAAGCCTGCGCGGAAATGTTCCTGGAAACGGTTGGAGAGGCGCTGGGCACCCAGCGAAAACTGACACCAACTTTCGTCATCCACGGGCGAAGCGGCGGCGAAGCCGACGCGCAGACCCGAGGATCCATTCCGTGACCTGCGAGCGGCCCCTTCGGTGAAGAACCTGTTGGGCTGAGGCGGCGGCGAGCCGCACTTGCTCCACAGGAGCGGCCAAGGAAAGAACAACGCGATTCTGGACCGTCCTATTCTTCGACCACTGCTACGGCATGGATCCTCGGGTCTGCGCGTCCGCTTCGCTCCCGCCCCGCCCGTGGATGACGAAGCTAGAACAATCGGCCGCCGTCAGGGACCTTGCGTTCGATTGCGCCGAGGACGACAGCACCCTCCTCGTCGGGAAAGCCAAGCGTCAGCACTTCCGACATGAAGGGTCCGATCTGCCGCGGCGGAAAATTGACCACCGCGAACACCTGCCGGCCGATCAGCGTTTCCGGCGCATAATATTTGGTGATCTGCGCCGATGATTTCTTCACCCCGATGTCAGGGCCGAAATCGATCTTCAGCTTGATCGACGGCTTGCGCGCCTCGGGAAACGGTTCGGCCTCGACGATGGTGCCGGCGCGGATATCGACACGGTCGAAATCGGCGAAGCTGATCTCGGGCTTGCGCTGGCTGCTCGAACTCATTGAGGACCTGGCTCAGGCGTTTCCGTAGGTCTCGAACAGGACGCCGGCCAGCGCATCCTTGGCCGAGGTTCCCGACCAGACGACGAACTGGAACGCCTGGAAATAGCATTCACAGGCTTCCAGCGCCGACGACAACAGCACCTCGACCTGCTGGCTCGACGGCTCGACCCCGCCGGCTAGCAGCAGCGACTGGCGGAACATGATCGCGCCCTCCTGCTCCCAGAGGTCGAAATGGCCGAACAGCATCTGCTCGTTGATCAACGAAAGCAGCCGCATCACTTCGAGCGCGCGCGCCTCCGGCACCTTGATGTCGAAAGCGCAGGCCAGATGCAGCGCCTCGAAATCTTCCATCCAGGAGAATGAGACGTGGTAGTCGGTCCAGCTTCCGGCAACCGAAATCGAAATCTCGTCGTCGCCGGCCCGTTCGAAGGACCAGTCGTTGTTGTGCGCCACCTGCTCGATAACATCCACCGGATGGATTTCGCGCGAGAATTCGAGTTCGAGAAGTTCCATGGAATGCTTCCTGTCGTCCTGGGAGCGGAGCGCCACCACACGCTCCGCGGGAGAGGCACACACAACGAACAATCTTGTCTAGAACTCGGACGGCCGGGACTTCGTCAACGCCAAAGACCCCAGACCGGACCCCACCGCCCGGCGCATGACCCTGCTCCGAATCATGCAACAAATTCAGTCTATTGATCGGGAGTCGCGTGACCAGCCCAATTTTTCGCACTGCGTCATTCGCATGTGGAAAGCCGCTGTCACAAAGATTCACGCAATGCCGGTAAGCGATTCACGACAAAGCGCTTTTTGCGATTGTGCTTTGTGGAAAAGTTTAACGATTATTTTTTTGATCTGGGCTTTGCCGCAGCCGCAGGTGTTGCCTGTCCGGTCAATTCGGCGAGCTTCGCCTCGAGCGCTTCGAGGCGCGTCGCGAGACGGGTATTTTCTTCCCTGGCTTTTACCGCCATATCGCGGGCGGCCTCGAATTCTTCGCGCTGCACCAGGTCCATTGAGTTGAGAACGCGCTCGGCCTGCCCCTTGAAGGCGGTTTCCACCTCGCGGCGCACGCCTTGCGCGGCGCCCGCAGCGTCGGTCATCAGCTTGGCGAATTCATCGAGAATGCGGTTCGGTCCGGTCGACATGGCAAATCCTCGCTTGCTCGATTTGACGTAGTGGCGCGCGACGCGGAATGCAAGCATCCACGTCGCCTTGACCCCGCCAAAACCCTGCCGCATGGTCCGCGCCCGAACGTGATCGCAACCGGGAGATCCTGTTGAGCGAATATCTTATGCTGCCGTTGGCCGCCCTGCCCTTCCCCAACATCGACCCGGTCATCGTCCAGATCGGGCCGCTGGCGGTGCATTGGTACGGCGTCGGCTACATCGTCAGCATTCTCTTTGCCTGGTGGTATGCCAAGCGGCTCGTCACCAATGCGAGGCTCTGGCCCGACGGCACCGTGCCAATGAAGCCCGAGGATCTCGACGACTTCATCGTCTGGGCGGCCATCGGCGTGGTGCTTGGCGGGCGCACCGGCTACGTGCTGTTCTACGACCTGCCGCGCTACATCACCCATCCGCTCGATATCCTTGCCGTCTGGCAGGGCGGCATGTCGTTCCATGGCGGGCTGCTCGGCGTCATTCTCGCCATGACGTTGTTTTCCTGGTCGCGCGGCATTCGCACATGGTCGCTGTTCGATGTGGTGGCGGCCGGCGTGCCGGTCGGCCTTGGCCTTGTCCGCATGGCGAATTTCATCAACTCCGAGCTCTGGGGCCGGCCGACCGACGTGCCATGGGCGGTCGAATTCCCCAATGGCGGGCCATTTGCGCGCCATCCGAGCCAGATCTACGAGGCGCTGCTCGAAGGCCTGGTGCTGTTCCTGATCCTGCGCTTCCTCACCCATTCCAGGCTGAAGCTGAAGACGCCGCGCTTCGTCGGCGGCGCCTTCATCGCCGGCTACGGTCTCTCGCGCATCTTCGTCGAATTCTTCCGCGAGCCCGACCAGCAGCTCGGCTACCTCCTCGGCACCGGCTGGCTGACGATGGGCATGGTGCTGTCGCTTCCGATGCTGCTGGCCGGCATCTGGGCGATGGCGACGGCTACCGAATCGGTCCAAAAACCGGCATCGATTTTGCGAAAGCACGATGCGTAGAATCAAAACGCCAGAGCGTACTTTCCAGATGGACGCACGTCGCCCTAGACCAGTGACGAAATCGCAGCCGGTATGACCCGGCTGAAAACCCGCATCGTCGAGCTGATCGGTGCGGCGGGGCCGATCCCCGTCAACCAATACATGGCGCTTTGCCTGTTCGATCCGCGGGACGGCTACTATACGACGCGCGAGCCGTTCGGGGCTGCCGGCGACTTCGTCACCGCACCGGAGATCAGCCAGATGTTCGGCGAGCTGATCGCCGTCTGGCTCTACGAAGCCTGGCTGGCGACCGGCCAGCCGATGCCGGTTACCATCGCCGAGATTGGCCCTGGCCGCGGCACGCTGATGAAGGACATGCTGCGCACGCTTTCGCGGCTCGATCCGGCGCTGACCGCCGGTGCGTCGTTCGCCATGATCGAGACCAGCCCGCGGCTGGCCAATGTCCAGAAGCAAACGCTTGCCGCCACGCCTGCCGCGATCGGCTGGCACGAAAGCATCGATACGCTGCCGCAGACCCAACTTTTCATCGTCGGCAACGAATTGTTCGACGCGGTGCCCATCCGCCAGTTCGTCCGCGCCGGAACAGGCTGGCGCGAACGGATGGTCGGCCTCGACGGCGCGGACGAATTGCACTTCTTCGCCGGCGCCGGCTCGGTCGATCCAATGCTGTTGCCGAACGATGCCGAAAACGCACCACAGGGCGCGATCGTCGAGGTCGCGCCGGCCCGAGCCGCGCTGATGGCGACCATCGCCGAGCGATTGGCCGGGCTCGGTTGCGCCGGCCTCTTCCTCGACTATGGCTATCTCCGACCAGGGATCGGCGACACGTTGCAGGCCTTGCGCAAGCACGATCACGAAGATGTGCTGGCCAATCCGGGCGAAGCCGATCTCACCGCCCATGTCGATTTCGCCGCCCTTGCCGCGATTGTGCGGGCGCATGGCCTCGATGCCCATCTTTCCACGCAAGGCGAATTCCTGGTGGAAATGGGCCTTCTCGAACGGGCCGGCCAGCTCGGCGCCAATGCCGATGAGGCGGCTCGTGAAAGGATTGCAGGCGAGGTCGAACGCCTCGCCGGCCCGCAAGCCATGGGCGACCTCTTCAAGGTGCTTGCCGTCCTGCCTGCCGGCATCGCCGTTCCACCCTTTGCAACAGCGGATTGACTTTTCGCTGCCGCCTCTCCCACTCTCCCAATTTCAGACCGTCGCCGATCTTTGGACTGTAGCCCATCTTGGACTGTCGCCGATTTTTGGACTGTCGCTTGACGAAATCGCCCACACGGACAACAACGCCGCCATGCTGAATCAGACCAAACCGGATCCTGTTCGGTCGCCCTTGCTGGAAAAGGCGCGGGCGCAAGGCATTCGCCACGGCTATTTCACCCGCGTGGGCGGCGTCTCCAGCGGCATCTATCGGGGCCTCAACATCGGCACCGGCTCGAGCGACGACCAGACGCAAGTAGCCGAGAACCGCCGCCGCGTCGCCGACTGGATGGGCGTGCCATCAAGCCATCTCTTGACCGCCCATCAAATCCATTCGCCCGACGTCGTCATCGCCAGGGAGCCCTTTTCCGGCGAGCGGCCGAGGGCCGACGCCGTCGTCACCGACCGGCCGGGCATCGCCGTCGGCGCCTCGACCGCCGATTGCGGACCGGTGCTGTTCGCCGATGCCGAGGCGCGTATCATCGGCGCAGCCCATGCCGGCTGGAAAGGCGCCTTGTCAGGCGTGCTGGAAAACACCATTGCGGCGATGGAGGGCCTCGGCGCCCGGCGCGAGCGCATCGTTGCGGTTCTTGGTCCTTCCATCGGCCCAGAAAACTATGAAGTCGGCCCGGAATTCGTCGCCCGCTTCATCGAGGCCGACCCCGGCAATATCAGCTATTTCGCGCCTTCCGCGAAAACAGGGCACGCGATGTTCGACCTCAACCTCTATACGGTCGATCGGCTGACCCGGGCCGGCGTGAACGCCGACTGGCTCGGCCGCTGCACCTACGCCGAGGAGGATCTGTTCTATTCCTACCGGCGCACCACGCATCGCAAGGAGCCGGATTACGGGCGGCAGATTTCGGCAATCGTTTTGGAGACAGAATAATGGCGCTGCATTTCGAACGGTCGGAATTTGACGCGCGGCGCGATCGGCTGATGATCGAGATCGCCGAGAAGAAGCTCGATGCCGTCCTGCTGTTTGCGCAGGAGAGCATGTACTGGCTGACCGGCTACGATACGTTCGGCTTCTGCTTCTTCCAGTGCCTGGTGGTGAAGGCAGACGGTTCGATGATCCTGCTCACCCGCTCGGCCGATCTGCGCCAGGCGCGCCACACCTCGATCATCGACAACATCGTGCTGTGGACCGATCGCGACGGCGCCAATCCGGCGATCGACCTGCGCAATTTGCTCAACGACCTCGACCTGCTCGGCGCCCGCATCGGCGTCGAATACGACACCCACGGCTTGACCGCCTACAATGGCCGGCGCCTGGACGAGCAATTGCAGACCTTTGGCCAGATCGCCGACGCTTCCGGCATCGTCAACCGGCTGCGCCTGTTCAAGAGCCCGGCCGAAATCGCCAAGGTGGAAAAGGCCGCAAATCTCGCCGACGACGCGCTGGACGCGGCCCTGCCGCTGATCAAGCAGGGTGGCGACGAAGCCTTGATCCTTGCCGCCATGCAGGGCGCGATCCTTGCCGGCGGCGGCGATTATCCGGCCAACGAGTTCATCATCGGCTCTGGCGTGGACGCGCTGCTTTGCCGTTACAAGGCCGGCCGTCGCAAGCTGAGCAAGAACGACCAGCTGACGCTCGAATGGGCCGGCGTCTTCCACCACTACCATGCGGCGATGATGCGCACGGTGCTGACCGGCAAGGTGTCGAAACGTCACCAGGAACTGTTCGATGCTGCGCGCGCCGCACTTCTGGCGGTGGAAAAGGCGATGACGCCCGGAAATACCTTCGGCGATGTGTTCGACGCGCATGCCCGCACGCTCGAAGCGCACAACTTGACCAAACACCGGCTCAACGCCTGCGGCTATTCGCTCGGCGCCCGCTTCACCCCATCATGGATGGACATGCCGATGTTCTATCAGGGCAATCCGGAACCCATTGCGCCAAACATGACGCTGTTCGCCCACATGATCATCATGGACTCCGAAACCGAGACGGCAATGACGCTCGGCCGCACCTATCTGACGACTGAATCGCAGCCGAAACCGCTGTCCCGCCATGATCTCGACTTGATTGTGCAATGAATCCATAATGGTACGGATGCAAAGGGCGTTCATCGCCAGGGAGTTTTGAGGGAATGAGGCGATCGCACGTGACGACCGTGTCATTGCTCGCGGCGCTGACGTTGGCCGCCTGCACCAACGCGAAGGACGTTCTCGAACCCTCGGCCATCGCCCCGCAGTCGCCGACAGCCGGAACCGGCACGGCTGCAACGCCCACCACACCGGCAACGACCGCGCAGCCTTCCGCAGCAACGCAGCCTTCCTCCCCTGCGCAGCCTGCAACCACGACCGTGCCGCCCGCAAAGAGCGCCGCCGTCATCGCACGAACCCGACTGCAGGTAGCGCCGATCGTCGGCGCCTCGGTGGAAGCCGCGACACCGCTGACCGCGGCGCTTCAAACGCGAGCCAAGCAGCGCGGCATCACCTTGGCAGGCAGCGCCGGCCAGACCCCGACGCATGTGCTGAAAGGCTATTTCTCAACGATGTCGGAAGGCAAGGATACCACCGTCATCTATGTCTGGGACGTCTATGACCCTGCAGGCAACCGGCTGCATCGCATCAACGGTCAGCAGAAGGCGCCCTCGGTCAATGATGGCGAAGGCTGGGCTGCTGTCGCGCCGGAGACCATGCAGGCAATCGCCGACCAGACGATCGACCAGTTCGCCACATGGCTTGGCGGCCAAGCGGGCTGATAGGCGGGCTGACATGTTGCCGGCTTCCCTCGTCGTCGACGTTTATTGAGATTAGCCGGCGGATTCCCGATCACGACGCTTGCAATACCGACACGGGCCGCTAAAAGCCCCGACTAAGGGGCTCAAGAGAGTCTGCCAGAGTCTCCATCCTTTCACCAGGAACGGTGCATGAAGCTTTTCGCGGGCAATTCCAACAGGGTGCTGGCCGAAGCGGTCGCCCGCTATCTCAACATCCCGCTGGGCAAAGCCAGCGTCAGGCGCTTCGCCGATCAGGAAATCTTCGTCGAGATCCAGGAGAATGTGCGCGGCGAGGATGTCTTCGTCCTGCAGTCCACCTCGTTCCCGACCAACGATCACCTGATGGAACTGCTCATCATGATCGATGCCTTCATGCGCTCGTCGGCCAAGCGCATCACGGCGGTCATTCCCTATTTCGGCTATGCCAGGCAGGACCGCCGCGCCTCGGGCCGCACGCCGATCTCGGCCAAGCTGGTCGCCAACATGATCACGCGGGCAGGGGTCGATCGCGTCTTGACGCTGGATCTCCATGCCGGCCAGATCCAGGGCTTTTTCGACATCCCGACCGACAATCTCTTCTCGGTGCCGGTCATGGCCCGCGACGTGAAGGCGAAATACAAGAAGCTTGCCAACGTCATGGTCGTGTCGCCGGATGTCGGGGGCGTGGTCCGCGCCCGCGCGCTCGCCAAGCGCATCGATGCCCAGCTTGCCATCGTCGACAAGCGTCGTGAGCGCCCCGGTGAATCGGAAGTCATGAACGTCATCGGCGACGTGCGCGGCAAGGATTGCCTGCTGATCGACGACATCATCGATTCGGGCGGTACCTTGTGCAATGCGGCCGATGCGCTGCTTGCCGCCGGCGCCACCAGCGTCACCGCCTACACCACCCATGGCGTTTTGTCGGGTGGCGCCATCGCCCGCATCGGCGCCTCGAAACTGCAGGAACTGGTCATCACCGATTCCATCCAGCCGACCCAGGCGGTGCTCGACGCCAGCAACATCCGCGTCATCTCCATCGCCGACCTGATGGGTGAGGCGATCTCGCGCACGGCGACCGAAGAATCGGTGTCGAGCCTGTTCGACTGAAATCTGCCAGCGCTACAGCGCCGCGCGTCCAGCGGACGCGCAAAGGACGCTGTAGCACTTTGAATTTGCGCATGATCCTTTCCGAACCGAAGGTTCGGGGTCATGCGCTATCCGTTCGTCGACACCCTGATGTTGTCCCTTGACCCGCGCATATAGCCGCGCGGCGATGCCCCCAGCATGCGCTTGAACATGGTGATGAAGGCCGGCACGCTGTCATAGCCGAGGTCGAGCGCCACCCTTGTGATCGGCTCGCCGTCGGCCAGCCTCGGCAAGGCCGCGAACAGACAGGCCTGCTGGCGCCATGTCGACAGCGACAATCCGGTCTGGCGATGAAAGGCACGGGTGAAGGAACGGCGGCTCATGCCGACGATATCGGCCCATTCGTCGATTGTCGCGTGCGGCGAGGGTGCTGCGACGAAGCGCCGGCAGAGTGCCGCAAGCCTTGGATCTGAAGGAAAAGGCAGGCCGAGCGGCCGTTCCGGCAGGTTCGGGATTTCATGCAGCAGGAGGCTCATGATCAGCCCGCCGCGCCCCTCCAACTCGGCGCCCTGCGGCAGCTTTTCCGATTCCACGATCAGGCTGTGCATCAGATCTGTAGTGCCGACGACGCGCAGCCCATGCGGCAGCCCCGCAATGGCGTCTGGCATCACATAGACCGAGCGCATGCTGACGTCGCCAAGCATCTCGACGGAATGCTCGGTGCCGGCAGGAATCCACATCGCATGATCGGGAGGCACCATCCAGCGCCCATGCCGCGTCGTCACCAGCACGACGCCGACAAGCGCATGCAGCAATTGACTGCGACTGTGACGATGCTGCGGCACGTGGTAGCCGTCGGGATATTCGGTCGGCAGGGCCACCGCCGGCCCGACGGCCTGCTCCAGCCACTGCCAGCGGCGCTGATGCAACTGCCCGAGATCGGTGAACTGGCCGAGATCGGTGTCGCCCGCTTTGAAGATTTCGTTGCCATGCGGCATTGGGTATTGGCCCACTCGCGAAACTATTGGACCAAACCACGAAAGAAGTCGCCCGGCAAGTGACTTATAAGGCAGCGGGGCCATAAGGGCCGCCTGCGGCAGCGTCCGCCAAAAAGACCATGGAGCCTGCCTTGACCGATACGACAGCCACCACCGCCGCCACGCCGGCGACGGCCAGCCACACTTCGGCGCAAGCGACGGCCTTCACCGTCATCCTTGCGGTGAGCTTCTGCCATTGTGTCAACGACGTCATGCAGTCGCTGCTGTCGGCCATCTATCCGCTGCTGAAGGGCAATTACGGTCTCGATTTCTGGCAGATCGGTCTATTGACCTTCACCTTCCAGGTGACGGCGTCATTGCTGCAGCCGCTCATTGGCATGGTCACCGACAAGCGGCCGATGCCCTATTCGCTGCCCTATGGCATGGCGTCCTCGCTGATCGGCCTGATCGTGCTGGCCTATGCCGGACACTATTGGCTGCTGCTGATCGGCGCGTCGCTGATTGGCATCGGCTCGGCGATCTTCCACCCGGAATCCTCCCGCATCGCCCGCTTCGCTTCGGGCGGCAGGTTCGGCCTGGCGCAATCGCTGTTCCAGGTCGGCGGCAATCTCGGCCAGGCCATCGGGCCGCTGCTGGCCGCCTTCATCGTCGTGCCCTTCGGCCAGACCAGCATAGCCTGGTTTGCCGCCGGCTCGCTGATCGGCATCCTCGTACTGTGGCGGGTCGGCGGCTGGTACAGCCGCCTGCGCGCCTCGCTCGCCAACCGCAAGGCGGCCGGCTTCGTCTCGCCCTTCCCGCGCCGCAGGGTGATGGGCGCGCTGGCGGTGCTGACCTTGCTGGTGCTGACCAAGAACGCCTACATGGCCAGCCTCGCCAGCTACTACACCTTCTACGCCATCGATAAATTCGGCGTTTCGGTGCAGATGTCGCAAGTTATGCTGTTCCTGTTCCTGGGCGCCTCGGCGCTGGGCATCCTGCTCGGCGGCCCGTTCGGCGACCGCTACGGACAGAAGGCGATGATCTGGTTCTCTATCGTCGGCGTGCTGCCCTTTACGCTGGCCCTGCCCTATGCCAATTTCGAATGGACGATGATCCTGACGGTGCTGATCGGCCTGATCCTGTCCTCGGCCTTCTCGAACATCGTCGTCTTCGCCCAGGAGCTGGTGCCGGGCCGCGTCGGCATGATCGCCGGTATCTTCTTCGGCTTCGCCTTCGGCATGGGCGGCATCGCCGCCGCCGTGCTCGGCGTCGTCGCGGACATGAAAGGCATCGACTTCGTCTTTCAGGTCTGCTCCTACCTGCCGCTGCTTGGGCTGCTGACGGTGTTTCTTCCCAACATGAAGGAAGCGAGGAAGCTCAAGGAAGAGGCCACGATCGGGTGAAGCTTCAGTTGTTGGCTTGCGATCCGTGGCCTTTGGAGAGCACAGCTCTGCCAACGGATGGTGACCATGTTTGAGTATCAGTCGGTGAAGGCTTATTCTTGGTGCCGTTCGCTTCGGTCGGCGTTGCTCCCGGTCACAGCTACGACGGGTGCTGATCGTCGGGGTCACAAGGCCACACCACTCAGCTGCTCCCGATGCGACTCCTGTTCCGACGAGGACCGCCATGATTGCTTCCTGCCCTTCTTGTCGGCATGTCCACTGTCATCGCCCCATTCTTCATAATGCAGCCAGCTTTTGGAGCCGGAATTGCAGCCTCGAAAACGCCCAATCCGAACACTGCGCGTCTGCGCGGCCTCAAGACTCATTTGTCCTTCGGGGTCGGGCTGTATGTCGCTGCGTTGCTTTCGGCACGCCTGTTTCCGGTCTGACACCGATCGATTTCGGTCGGCTTTCAAGATACAACCCCAAATGTTTGAAAATGGGGGAGCAAGGCCGAGATTCAAAGCGAGATACTGCCCATCCGCCTTTGGCTTGCACCCTGCCCCACCTTCCGCTATAGAGCCGCCACCCGCGTAGACACCCTTGGAGGCAACGCGGCGGAAGGCTGTCCGGCCTAACGTGATCCCAAAAAGATTTTGGACCAGATCATGTAGGGCCATGACGGCTTTCGACGTTTACGGCCCAAGCACCTCGCCGGCCGCGAACGCTCCAGAACAACGCGAAAGGAAATGCCATGAGCGATACTTACGAGCTCAAGGCCGAAGCGCGCGAACAGGTCGGTAAGGGGTCCGCCCGTGCAGTTCGCCGCAACGGTAAAGTGCCTGCAGTAATCTACGGCGACAAGCAGCCTCCCCTGGCGATTGCGCTGACCTACAAGGACATCTACTACAAGATCCATGGCGGCGGGTTCCTGACCACGATCGCCACGATCGATGTCGACGGCAAGAAGATCCAGGTCCTGCCCAAGGATTACCAACTCGACCCGGTCAAGGACTTTCCGGTCCATGTCGACTTCCTGCGCATCGGCAAGGACACAGAAGTCAATGTCGACGTGCCGGTCCACTTCATCAACGAGGACAAGTCGCCCGGCATCAAGCGCGGCGGCGTGCTCAACATCGTGCGTCACGAAGTCGAGTTCCACTGCCCGGCCAATGCGATCCCGGAATTCATCACCGTCGATCTCACCGGCACCGATATCGGCGATTCGATCCACATCTCGGCGGTCAAGCTGCCGGCCGGCGTCAAGCCGGTGATCTCGGACCGCGACTTCACCGTCGCAACCATCGCCGGCTCCGCGGCGATGAAGCCGGAGGCGGAGGAAGAGGCGGTCGAAACGGCTGAGCCCGAAGCGGCTCCTGCCGCCGAAGAGAAGTAATCCCTTTCCGCCTGGAGGTGACGATGCTGCTGTTTGCAGGCCTCGGCAATCCGGGCGCGAAATACGCTGACAATCGGCACAATGTCGGCTTCATGGCGGCGGACGCAATCGCCCGCCGCCATTCCTTTTCGCCCTGGTCGAAAAAGTTTCAGGGCCTGATCGCCGAAGGCACGCTTGGCGGCGAAAAGGTCGTCCTGATCAAGCCGCAGACCTTCGTGAATCTGTCCGGCCAGTCGGTCGGCGAAGCCCTGCGCTTTTACAAGCTCACCCCCTCGGCGCTGACCGTCTTTTATGACGAGATCGACCTTGCCGCCGGCAAGGTGCGGATCAAGGTCGGCGGCGGTTCCGGTGGCCACAATGGTATCCGCTCGCTCGACCAGCATATTGGAAAGGATTTCCGCCGTGTGCGCATTGGCGTCGGCCACCCCGGCGCCAAGGAAATGGTGCATGGCCATGTGCTTGGCGATTTCGCCAAAAGCGACCGCGAGTGGCTGAACGTGCTGCTCGACACCATCGCCGACGCTGCCGGACTGCTTGCCAAGGGCGACGACAATTCCTTCATGAATCGCGTGACGCTGGCCTTGCGCGACAAGCTCACGCCGACGGGCGACGACGACCGCCCGCCACCCAAGGCGCCAAAAACACAAAGCCACGTCCGTCAGGCGCGGCCGCAGCAGCCGGCGGTCAAGCTGCCCGAAACCGGTCCGATGGCCGCCATGCTGAAAAAGCTGTTTGGGGGCAAGGAATGAGCCTCGCCACGGATCGGGGCCGAAGGGGTTGACGTTCGTCACCCCTTTCGCCCATAGCCCTCATCAAATTCGATTTCCCGATAGGACCGGATAAAAATGGGTTTCAAATGCGGCATCGTTGGCTTGCCCAACGTCGGCAAGTCGACGCTTTTCAACGCGCTAACCAGGACGGCGGCGGCGCAGGCCGCCAACTATCCGTTCTGCACCATCGAACCGAACACCGGCGAAGTGGCGGTGCCCGACCCGCGCCTGCAAAAGATCGCGGCGATCGGCAAGTCGAAGGAGATCATTCCGACCCGCATCTCGTTCGTCGACATTGCCGGCCTGGTGCGCGGCGCCTCGAAAGGCGAAGGTCTGGGCAACCAGTTTTTGGCCAACATCCGCGAGGTCGACGCCATCGTCCATGTGCTACGCTGCTTCGAAGATGACGACATCACCCATGTCGAGGGCCGCATCGATCCCGTCGCCGACGCCGAGACCGTCGAAACCGAGCTGATGCTCGCCGACCTCGACAGCCTCGAGCGCCGCATAGTGCAGTTCCGCAAGCGCGCTTCCGGCAAGGACAAGGAGGCGCTGACCGTGCTTCCGATGATGGAAGCAGCTCTTGAACTCCTGCAGGCCGGCAAGCCGGCTCGCATCCTGCTCAAAGGTATCTCCGCGGAGGATCTGCGCATCCTGCAGGGGTTGAACCTGCTGACGTCGCACCCCGTGCTCTATGTCTGCAATGTCGCCGAGGCCGACGCCGCTACCGGCAACGCGCACACCAAAGCGGTCGAACAGATGGCTGCCGCACAAGGCGCCCGCACCGTGGTGATTTCCGCGGCGATCGAAGCCGAGGTGGCACAGCTCAGCGATGACGAGGAAATGGAATTCCTGGCAACGCTGGGCCTTGAGGAACCCGGCTTGAACAAGGTGATCCGCGCCGGCTACGAGCTGCTGCAGCTCATCACCTATTTCACCGTCGGGCCGAAGGAGACGCGCGCCTGGACCGTGCACAAGGGCGCCAAGGCGCCGCAGGCGGCAGGCGTCATCCACACCGATTTCGAGCGCGGCTTCATCCGCGCCCAGACCATCGCCTACAATGACTTCGTCACGCTGGGCGGCGAAGTGGCGGCCAAGGAAGCCGGCAAGGCGCGCGACGAAGGCAAGGAGTATGTCGTCCAGGACGGCGACATCATGCTGTTCAAGTTCAACACCTGAGCTGACCGACGGCGCCTTCTTCCTTCTCCCCTTGTGGGGCCCGAAGGGCGGGCGAGGCCGATGACTCGCCCCGGGCGGTGGATTGGCGCGCGGCGCCAAGACGGTTGAGGGGTGTTGGCCGGAGCGCTGTTGGTGCCAAGCTGAAACACCCCCTCATCCGACCGAGCGGAGCCTGTCCTCGGGCTTGCCGGAGGCAAGACCCGTGGGCTCGGCCACCTTCTCCCAC
>NZ_JBVVQY010000046.1:9877-23081 GCF_055811615.1 Mesorhizobium sp. WSM4807 | reverse complement strand
GTCGATGTCGAGCTGATCGTGCCGATCGCCATGGAAGAGAAGCTGCGCTTCGCCATCCGTGAAGGCGGCCGCACCGTCGGTGCCGGCATCGTCGTCACCATCAAAGAGTAATCGACGCCGGCATTTGTCGGATCGACAGGGAAGGGCGGTCTTCGGGCCGCCCTTTCTGCGTTGAAGCCTTGCCTGGCGGTCTCGTTGAAGCGGGCACGCCGTCATTTCAAAAGCTGTTGCAAGCCCCGCCATGTCAATTAGTATAGGTTGCATCGAGGGGGCTTTTGCCAAACGTGGTTCCGGGACGCCGTTCAGACAGTATGGCACGGTGGTGGCGCGGGCTGATTAGTCTGGCGCTGGTGGTCGTCATGGCGATGGCTGGCTTCGCTGCGAAGGCCGAGGATGTGTCCGATCCGAAGACATGGGATCCGAAGTCATGGTACCTTCCGGGCAGTTCGTCCGATGGTTTTTCGGAGATGCAACTCGTCGTCGTGCGCAGCAATGCGACCGGTTGCGAGCCTAATTGTCCGGAATGGATTTCGGCAGAAGGCGCCATCTCGGCGAGCACGCCAGTGCAGTTCAAGCGTATATTGAAGACGCTCGGCCGCCTAAACTGCCGATCATCGTCAATTCCCCGGGCGGCAATGTCGACGCTGCGCTCCGGCTCGGTCGAATAGTCCGCAAAAACAAGCTCGATATCGCCGTCGGTACGACCAAGTTTTTCGATTGTTGGCCCGGGATGAAGGATTGCCGGGCCAATGACGGCAAGGGCGCCGCATATTTCGGCATTGCGTCCGACGGCGGTGCCATGTGCAACTCCGCATGTCCGCTGATGTTAGCCGGAGGCGTCGGACGCGTGGTCGGCAGTTGGGCCCATCTAGGCGTCCATCAGATCACCACTACATATCGGCGCGAACAAGTATATTACCGCACCAAATACAGAATTGTGAACGGCCGGAAGAAGGTCATCGGCACCAAGGTCATCAGCCGTACTGAAGCTGACAGCTACAAGACCTATGAGATGAACAAGGCGCTTGAGAGGAGGCTCTCGGCCTATCTCAGGGAGATGGGTGTCGGCCAAGGGTACTGGACAGAATGAAGGCCACGCCCGCCAGCGACATCCGGCAGACCGCCCTCGCCGACATGCTCACGGTGAAGCTGGTCACCAGCACGGGCTCTCTCGACGTACTTACGCAGGCGGGCATATGCCGGCGGAGTCCTGCGCCGGCGAACTGCAGAGAGATCCCTGCGAATGCCAAGCCGCCCGAGGCCGCAGCGATCGAGGCGAAGGCCGGACCTTCTCAACCGGCTCAAGTCCTAATTTCTCAGCCGGCCACGCAGGTGACCAATGCCGGCGACGAAGGGTCGTACGGCAATCCCCCGCAAACTCTCATAGCCTGCATCGGAGGGGGATCGCCGGTAGCTGGGGCGAGCTCCACCTGTGATCCTGAGGTGGAACCAATGCCGGCTTGGCGTTGGGGCGTGGCGAGTGGCCCGTACACATCATCGGACATGAAGCCATGATCAGCCGGGGTATGCGACTGGTTGCGCCAGCCGGAGATCGAGACAGAAAAGGGCGGTCCTCGGGCCGCCCAACTCGAACCCGACGCGATTCTCCAGCACTGGCTGACGACGGGTTCTCAATCGGTGGACGAACTGACCGGCGACACCATCTGCAAGTCGCTGCCGAAGCCCGACAATTGCAGGGTTACGCCGTCAGCCAACGCCGCCGAGGCGCCCCCGAGGCTGTAGCTTCGCGCCGGCCATTAGTCGGCGCCGGCGTTGCCGGCCGATATCGAATACGAAAGGGCGGTCTTCGGGCCGCCGGTCTTTCTTTTTTGGGTGCAGCCGCCGCCTGCGGCGTCGCAAAACCTGTTGCAAGCTTTCAAAGCTGAACTAGTATAGCTTGCATTGCGGGGGGCTTGCCCGAATGGTTCTATGGCACCGTCTGAATAGCCAGACATGGTGGATGCTTGGGGTGATCTGCCTGGCATCGTTCCTAGTTATGGAACACGCTGCCTTCGCGGCGAACACCAAAAAATCCGCGCCGGATCTTGGCCCGACGATGCGGTTTGTCGCCGTCCGCAGCAGCGCGCCTGGTTGCGAACCGACCTGCCCGGAATGGATATCGGCTGAAGGCTCGATAGAAGCCGGCACGCCGGCCCTGTTCAAACGCACACTCAAGGGGCTTGGTGGCCGAAAACTGCCCGTTGTCGTGGATTCTCCCGGCGGCAACGTCGAAGCGGCGCTGACGCTTGGCCGGCTGCTCCGCAAGAACAAGCTCGATATCGCGGTCGGCAAAACCCAGTTCACCGGTTGCCAGCCCGATGCCAAGGACTGCAAGGAAAAGGACGGCAAGGGCGCTCGCTATTTCGGCAATGCCTATGCCGACGGCGCCATCTGCAATTCCGCTTGTCCGCTGATGTTTGCCGGCGGCATCAGGCGCGTGGTCGGGCAATGGGCCCATCTCGGCGTCCATCAGATCACCACGACCTACATCCGCACGAAATTGCAGTACCGGACCACCTATCGCGTGGTGAGAGGCAAGAAGAAAATCCTCAGCAAGAAGATCGTCGGCCGCAAGAACGCCGGCAGCTACAAGACCTACGAGATGAGCAAGTCGGTGGAGAAAAGACTGGCGGCCTATCTGAACGAAATGGGCGTCGGCCAGGCCGTGCTCGAGACGATGAAGAACACGCCGGCCAGCACCATTCAGCAACTGACCCCCTACGACATGCTGCAGACGAAGCTGGTTACCAGCCTGGATGCCGTCGACCTGCTGACCGCCGCAACCCTGTGCAACACCGATCCGGTGGCCGCGAACTGTAGAGAAATACCGGCGCCGGCCGGCGACGTGGTGGCGTACGCCAAGCCCGCTCCCGCCGCGTCGGTCGAACCCGAAACCGTGCACCGGGCCGATGTTGGCGATATGCGCTTCGTTCTGGTTCGCGGCAGAAGTTTTCTCTGCGATCCCAACTGCCCCGAATGGATCTCGGCGGAAGGCACGATCAGCGCTCAAACGCCGGAACGGCTGCGCCAACTGCTGGACACTATCGGTGCTCGGCGACTGCCCGTGGTGATCAACTCGCCGGGAGGTGACGTGCTCGGCGCTGTGGCCGCCGGAAGGTTGATCCGAGAACGCAAGCTCGGCGTGGCGGTTGCGCGGACGGACTTCATTGGATGCGAGCCGGACAAGGCGGATTGCACCGCCAAGGATGGCGTCTATGTCGGGCTCACGATCGATGCGAGCGGCGAATGTGGCGCGGCCTGTCCGATCATGCTTGCCGGCGGTGTCAGACGCCTTGTCGGTCCTCGCGCGCAGTTGATCGTGCATTCGATGGGGTTGGAGCAGCGGGTCAAAACCTATCTCAAAGACATGGCAGTCGGACCCGGCCTGCTGGTGGCGATGCGGTCGGTGCCGGCCTCGCGCCATCGGCAGCTCGAACCCGACATGATGTTGAAAGTCGGGCTGACGACCGGGCTTGAATCGGTCGATGAATTTACCGGTCCGACCATCTGCAAATCGGAGCCAAAGCCGGAGAATTGCCGCGTAGTGTCGACGTCCGAGGTTCAGGCCGACGCGCCGGTCAAGTTGTAAGGTGCAGACACCGCAGCCGGCCCAAACTGGCCATCGAGGCAGGTTGAGCTCCGCACGATCGTTCCGCTATCGTCGCTGACAGTTGCAATCGAGGATCGGTGATGAACGAGGACGTCCCGACATTGTTCGAATGGGCCGGCGGCACCGAAGCGCTGAACCGCCTGACCCAAACCTTCTACGGCAAGGTGTTTCAGGATCCGATCGTCGGCCCGGTGTTCAAAAACATGTCGCCGGACCATCCTGCCCATGTCGCGGCCTTCATCGGAGAGGTCTTTGGCGGACCGAAGACCTACAGCGAAGAGCATGGCGGCCACCGCGAGATGGTGATGCACCATCTCGGCAAGCATCTGAGCGAGGAACAGCGCCGCCGCTGGGTCAATCTGCTCGTTGATGCCGCCGATGAAGTCGGGCTGCCGGACGATCCGGAATTCCGCTCGGCTTTCACTGCCTATGTCGAATGGGGGTCGCGGCTGGCGAAGATGAACTCCAACCTTGGCGAGACCTGCGACCCGGAGACGGAACCGATGCCGGCCTGGGGCTGGGGCGTGCCCGGCGGCCCGTACAAGCCGCCGACCGAGAAATAGCCCTCTCCCTAGCCCGCTTGGGGCGAAGCGGGGTGACCCTTCCTGAATGCGCCACAATATGCCGCGACGTTCGAGCGATTCGGCAATGAACGAGGTTTGGCGATGCTGATCGCTCATCTTCCGGCTGGCTACATACTCGGTACTTTCGCGCGAAACCGTTGGCCCGGCAGATCGGGGATCATGGCTGCTATGCTCGGCAGCGTCTTCCCGGATATCGACATGCTCTACTTCCATTTTGTCGATGGCCGCCAGACCCATCACCACACCTACATCACGCATTGGCCGCTCTTCTGGGCAGCGGCCGGCCTTGTCGCATTGTCGCTCGCGAAATGGCGTGATCAGCGATATCTGGCCCTAGTCGGCGCCTTCTTTGCCGCCGCAATGATGCATATGATCCTGGACACCGTGGCCTCGCCTATAATGTGGCTAATGCCGTTCGACCGGCATGCGCTCGAACTCGTCACGGTTCCGGCCATGTACCGCAATTGGGTCATGAGCTTCATGCTGCATTGGACTTTTGCTCTCGAACTTCTCATATGCGCCTGGGCGCTGGCCCTCGGATTTCGACGATCGCAGCTCGTCGCGGCCACGCCTAAAAACTCGACTTGAGTTCTTGTCCGCTTTATGAAATAGCAGCGCGCGATACGGGCATAGCTCAGTTGGTAGAGCGGCGGTCTCCAAAACCGCAGGTCGTAGGTTCGAGCCCTGCTGCCCGTGCCATTTTTCGAAATGGCCAATTCATGAAAATGTCTGATCTTCTACGCATCGGCCTTTTGAAAATCGCGCGGTGGCTTGCCATATAGGCTGTTTTGAGGCATAAGAGCGCCATAGCCGGGACGGGACGACTGGATGGTTCCGATGCGGCGTTTGTCATAAAGCGGACACTTGCCACTTGCGTGGATCAAGAATCGGTTTTATGTAGACGAAACAGACACGCGACGCGTGGAGCTGGGAATCCGGCTTTACGCGTCCGATTTGCATGGGCGAAATGATTGCGCTGATTCGGCGCGAACACAGACTCATGCGGCACATCCCGGCCAGCGGGATCATCCAGGAGATCCGGTCAACGGGTCTCGCAGACAGGCGGCACATGGCTTCGAAAACCACAAATCCTTTCGTCTTTCTCCAGCAGGTTCGCGCGGAGACCGCCAAGGTGACTTGGCCGTCGCGTCGCGAAACGATGATCTCGACGGTGATGGTTCTGGCGTTCGCTGTGATCGCGATGATCTTTTTCTTTACTGCCGATCAGCTCATGGGCCTCGCGGTCGAGCAGATTCTGGGCATTGGACGCTAAGTCCGGCGATTACGGAGAAGTCTTGAGATGACTGCGCGGTGGTACATCGTCCACGCCTATTCGAACTTTGAAAAAAAGGTCGCTGAGGACATCGAGAACAAGGCCAAGCAGAAGGGCCTGTCCGCTGACATCGAGCAGATCGTGGTGCCGACCGAGAAGGTCGTCGAGATACGCCGCGGCCGCAAGGTCGATGCCGAGCGTAAGTTCTTCCCGGGCTACGTGCTCCTGAAGGCTAACTTGACCGACGCGGTGTTCTCACTCGTGAAGAACACGCCGAAGGTCACCGGCTTTCTGGGTGACTCGAAGCCGGTGCCGATCACCGAGGCCGAGGCGCAGCGCATCCTGAACCAGGTGCAGGAAGGCGTCGAGCGGCCGAAGCCGTCGGTCACTTTCGAGATCGGCGAGGCGATCCGCGTCTCGGACGGTCCGTTCGCGTCGTTCAACGGTTTCGTCCAGGAAGTGGACGAGGAGCGGGCGCGGCTCAAGGTGGAAGTTTCGATCTTCGGGCGCGCCGTGCCGGTCGATCTCGAATTCGGACAGGTCGAAAAAGGCTGATCCGAAATCCTTATCGCCCATGCGGCGGTGAGGGGAGGCGGCGTGGAAATCGCGGCCAAAACGGGTGGGAGGCGAATGCGGCTTTAGCCGGCCGCAGGAACCGCACCACCAGACTGCAACCGCCGGTGTTGCCCAGATAGTGGGGCCGGCATGAGATAAAGGCAGGAAAGAGATGGCTAAGAAAATTGCAGGCCAGCTCAAGCTCCAGGTTTCCGCGGGCTCGGCGACGCCGTCGCCCCCGATCGGACCGGCGCTTGGTCAGCGCGGCATCAACATCATGGAGTTCTGCAAGGCGTTCAACGCGCAGACCCAGGAAATGGAAAAGGGATCGCCGATTCCGGTCGTCATCACCTACTACCAGGACAAGTCGTTCACCTTCGTCATGAAGACGCCACCGGTGAGCTACTTCCTGAAGAAGGCCGCGAACCTGAAGTCGGGCTCGAAGGAGCCGGGCAAGGTCAAGGCCGGCACGATTGGCCGCGACAAGGTGCGCGCCATCGCCGAGCAGAAGATGAAGGATCTGAACGCAACCGATATCGAGGGGGCCATGCGCATGGTCGAGGGCTCCGCCCGCTCGATGGGTCTGGAAGTGGTGGGCTGAGATCATGGCAAAGATTGCAAAGCGTGTATCGAAGACCCGCGAAGGCATCGATCCCAACAAGGCCTATGCCTTGGGTGATGCGCTGAAGCTGCTCAAGGACCGGTCCTCGGTGAAGTTCGACGAGACCGTTGAAATCGCGATGAACCTGGGTGTCGACCCGCGCCATGCCGACCAGATGGTCCGTGGCGTGGTCAATCTGCCGAACGGCACCGGCCGTACCGTCCGCGTCGCCGTTTTCGCGCGTGGCGACAAGGCCGAGGAAGCCAAGGCGGCCGGCGCCGATATCGTTGGCGCCGAGGATCTGGTCGACATCGTCCAGAAGGGCACGATCGACTTCGATCGCTGCATCGCCACGCCGGATATGATGCCCCTGGTCGGCCGTCTGGGCAAGGTGCTCGGCCCGCGCGGCATGATGCCGAACCCGAAGGTCGGCACTGTCACCACCGACGTTACCGCCGCCGTCAAGGCATCGAAGGGCGGCGCGGTCGAGTTCCGCGTCGAGAAGGCCGGCATCGTTCATGGCGGCGTCGGCAAGATCTCGTTCGACGTCAAGGCGCTGGAGGAGAATGTCCGCGCCTTCGCCGACGCGGTGAACAGGGCCAAGCCGGCTGGTGCCAAGGGCAACTACGTCAAGAAGGTGTCGGTCACCTCGACGATGGGCCCGGGCCTCAAGCTCGACGTCTCGACGCTGGCGGCGTCCTGATACGAACTATTTGGATCGGCCGCTAAAGGGCTGATCCGCAAACAGAATTCCGGGCCTCCGACTTATCTTGGCGGCCCGGTACCGGAAGTCGGAAGGCTTCCGGACATCCTGTCCGAGATTGCGGGCGGCCCCAAGCCTTAGTTCAAGGGGGGGCCTTAATTCATGTGGGCCTGCATGAGACGGGTGAAGACCGGACAAAGGAGCGACTGCTCCAATGAAAGGTTCGAACCGTGTTTGCCTTTTGTCTGCGCACCATTCGGCTTGCCGGCTGGTGTGGCGAAAGGGGGCAGGATCCTCGAGCGTCGTTCGGGAGATCCGTTACTGGATGGCCCGACCGGCAAAAAGGCAACCCGACGCCTGTCCTCGTAATGGGAATGTTCCCGTTAACAGGATTGGGGTCAACTGGAGATAGGCAGTGGACAGAGCGGAAAAACGCGAACTCGTCACGGGCCTGAATGAAGCGTTTTCGGGCGCTGGTTCAGTCGTCGTGGCCCACTACGCCGGTATCACCGTCGCGCAAATGAACGACCTTCGGTCGAAAATGCGTGTCGCCGGTGGCACCGTCAAAGTCGCGAAGAACCGTCTCGCCAAAATCGCTCTTCAGGGCACGGACTCCGCATCGATCATCGACCTGTTCAAGGGACAGACGCTGATCGCCTATTCGGAGGATCCGATTGCGGCGCCGAAGGTCGCGTCCGATTTCGCCAAGGGAAATGACAAGCTCGTCATTCTCGGCGGCGCAATGGGCACCACCTCGCTCAACGCCGACGGTGTGAAGGCACTCGCCACACTTCCGTCGCTCGATGAGCTGCGCGGCAGGCTGGTTGGCATGATCGCCACGCCGGCAACCCGGATCGCCCAGATCGTCAATGCGCCTGCGGCTTCGGTCGCGCGTGTCATCGGCGCTTACGCCCGGAAGGACGAGGCGGCATGAGGCCGTTCCTCGCTATCACAAACACACGTTCGAACCCTATGAAGGAATATTGCAATGGCTGATCTGGCAAAGATCGTAGACGACCTTTCGAAGCTGACCGTCCTCGAGGCGGCCGAGCTGTCGAAGCTTCTGGAAGAAAAGTGGGGCGTTTCCGCTGCTGCTCCGGTGGCGGTTGCCGCCGCTGGCGGTGCCGCGGCTGCTGCTGCTCCGGTCGAGGAAAAGACGGAATTCGACGTCGTCCTCACCGAGGCGGGCGCTCAGAAGATCAACGTCATCAAGGAAGTTCGCGCCATCACCGGTCTTGGCCTCAAGGAAGCCAAGGACCTGGTCGAGGCGGCTCCGAAGCCGGTCAAGGAAGCTGTTTCCAAGGCCGACGCGGACAAGTTCAAGGCGCAGCTGGAAGCAGCCGGCGCCAAGGTCGAACTGAAGTAAGCGTTTGATATCGGCGGGCGGCTTCGCGCCGTCCGCCACTCCCTTGGCGCGAAGGGAGGCTGCGTAACGCGAAGAGTACGAAAACCTCTTTCCTGAGGGCCGTGAACCGGCCTTCAGGAAACGGGTTTTCTCCCGTTTTGGCCGGCCACCGACAGGTGGCGGGTGAACAAATAAAGGCCGCCGGCGAGGTGGCCGAGAATGCAAGGCGAGCCGCGGCGAGGCTCGCCCCGAGAATCGAGCTAAGGAGCGACGATGGCCCAGACACAAACTTTCAATGGCCGCAGACGCGTACGCAAATTCTTCGGAAAGATTCCGGAAGTTGCGGAGATGCCGAACCTGATCGAGGTTCAGAAGGCATCCTATGACCAGTTCCTGATGGTCTGGGAGCCCAAGGGCGGGCGTCCTGACGAGGGACTGCAGGCGGTTTTCAAATCGGTGTTCCCGATTTCCGACTTTTCCGGCTCCTCGATGCTGGAATTCGTGAAGTACGAGTTCGAAGCACCGAAATTCGATGTTGACGAATGCCGTCAGCGCGACCTGACCTATGCCGCGCCACTCAAGGTGACGCTGCGCCTCATCGTGTTCGATATCGACGAGGATACCGGCGCCAAGTCGATCAAGGACATCAAGGAGCAGGACGTCTACATGGGCGACATGCCGCTCATGACCTTGAACGGCACTTTCATCGTCAACGGCACCGAGCGTGTCATCGTCTCGCAGATGCACCGTTCGCCGGGCGTCTTCTTCGACCATGACAAGGGCAAGTCGCATTCGTCCGGCAAGCTGCTGTTTGCCGCGCGGGTCATCCCCTATCGCGGCTCGTGGCTCGACATCGAGTTCGACTCGAAGGACGTCGTGCACGCCCGCATCGACCGCCGCCGCAAGATTCCGGTGTCGTCGCTGTTGATGGCGCTCGGCATGGACGGCGAGGAGATCCTGTCGACCTTCTACAACAAGATCACGTACAAGCGCGCTGGCGACCATTGGCGCATCCCGTTCAACGTCGAGCGTTTCCGCGGCCTCAAGGCGGTTGGCGACCTGGTCGATGCAGACTCCAATGAGGTCGTCGTCGAAGCCGGCAAGAAGATCACTGCCCGCCAGGCCCGTCAGCTCGGCGAAAAGGGTCTCAAGGCGATCAAGGCGACCGACGAGGATCTGCTTGGCAACTACCTTGCCGAGGACATTGTCAACTACGCGACCGGCGAGATTTTCCTCGAAGCCGGCGACGAGATCGATGAAAAGACGCTGAAGGTGCTTCTCAGCGCCGGCGATGACGAGATCAAGGTTCTCGACATCGACCATGTCAATGTCGGCGCCTATATCCGCAACACGCTCAACGTCGACAAGAACGAGAGCCGCCAGGACGCGCTGTTCGACATCTACCGCGTCATGCGCCCCGGCGAGCCGCCGACGCTCGAAACCGCCGAAGCCATGTTCAACTCGCTGTTCTTCGACAGCGAGCGCTATGATCTGTCGGCCGTCGGCCGCGTCAAGATGAACATGCGCCTCGAGCTCAAGGCCGAGGATACCGTGCGCGTGTTGCGCAAGGATGACATCCTGGCCGTGGTCAAGACGCTGGTCGAACTGCGCGACGGCAAGGGCGAGATCGATGACATCGACAATCTCGGCAATCGCCGCGTGCGTTCGGTCGGCGAGCTGATGGAAAACCAGTACCGCGTCGGCCTGCTGCGCATGGAGCGCGCGATCAAGGAGCGCATGTCCTCGATCGAGATCGACACGGTGATGCCGCAGGACCTGATCAACGCCAAGCCGGCGGCTGCCGCCGTGCGCGAGTTCTTCGGTTCCTCGCAGCTGTCGCAGTTCATGGACCAGACCAACCCGCTGTCGGAGATCACCCACAAGCGCCGTCTCTCGGCGCTTGGACCCGGTGGTCTGACCCGCGAGCGCGCCGGCTTTGAGGTGCGCGACGTGCACCCGACGCATTACGGCCGCATCTGCCCGATCGAGACGCCGGAAGGCCCGAATATCGGTCTGATCAACTCGCTGGCCACCTTCGCGCGCGTCAACAAGTACGGCTTCATCGAGAGCCCGTACCGCAAGATCGTCAATGGCAAGCTGACCAATGAGGTCGTCTATCTGTCGGCGATGGAAGAGGCAAAGCACCACGTCGCGCAGGCCAATGCCGAGCTCGACAAGAATGGTGGTTTCGTCGACGAATTCGTCATTTGCCGCAATGCCGGCGAAGTGATGATGGCGCCGCGCGAAAACGTCGATCTGATGGACGTGTCGCCGAAGCAGATGGTGTCGGTGGCCGCGGCCCTGATCCCGTTCCTCGAGAACGACGACGCCAACCGCGCGCTGATGGGCTCCAACATGCAGCGTCAGGCCGTGCCGCTGGTGCGCGCCGAAGCGCCGTTCGTCGGCACCGGCATGGAGCCGATCGTCGCCCGTGACTCGGGCGCCGCCATCGGCGCCCGCCGCGGCGGCATCGTCGACCAGGTGGACGCGACGCGTATCGTCATCCGCGCTACGGAAGATCTCGATCCCGGCAAGTCGGGCGTCGACATCTACCGCCTGATGAAATTCCAGCGTTCGAACCAGAACACCTGCATCAACCAGCGTCCGCTGGTGCGTATGGGTGACCGGGTCAACAAGGGCGACATCATCGCCGACGGTCCATCGACCGAACTCGGCGATCTGGCGCTCGGCCGCAACGTGCTGGTCGCGTTCATGCCGTGGAACGGCTACAACTACGAGGACTCGATCCTCTTGTCCGAGCGCATCGTCGCCGACGACGTCTTCACCTCGATCCACATCGAGGAGTTCGAGGTCATGGCGCGCGACACCAAGCTCGGGCCGGAGGAGATCACGCGCGACATTCCCAACGTCTCGGAAGAAGCGCTGAAGAACCTCGACGAGGCCGGCATCGTCTATATCGGTGCGGAAGTGCAGCCGGGCGACATCCTGGTCGGCAAGATCACGCCGAAGGGAGAAAGCCCGATGACGCCGGAAGAAAAGCTTCTGCGCGCCATCTTCGGCGAAAAGGCATCGGACGTGCGTGACACCTCCATGCGCATGCCGCCCGGAACCTTCGGCACCGTCGTCGAAGTGCGCGTCTTCAATCGCCACGGTGTGGAGAAGGACGAGCGCGCCATGGCGATCGAGCGCGAGGAGATCGAACGCCTCGCCAAGGACCGCGACGACGAGCAGGCGATCCTCGACCGCAACGTCTATTCGCGCCTGTCCGACGTACTCGTCGGCAAGGACGCGATTGCCGGGCCGAAGGGCTTCAAGAAAGGCTCGAAGCTGTCGAAGGACACGCTCGACGAGTATCCGCGTTCGCAGTGGTGGCAGTTTGCTGTGGAGAACGAAAAGCTCCAGAGCGAACTGGAAGCCTTGCGTGGCCAGTACGACGATTCCAAGAAGGCGCTCGAACAGCGCTTCATGGACAAGGTCGAGAAGGTGCAGCGCGGCGACGAGATGCCTCCCGGCGTCATGAAGATGGTCAAGGTCTTCGTAGCCGTGAAGCGCAAGATGCAGCCTGGCGACAAGATGGCCGGCCGGCACGGCAACAAGGGTGTCGTGTCGCGGATCGTTCCGGTCGAGGACATGCCGTTCCTCGAGGACGGCACGCATGCCGACATCGTGCTCAACCCGTTGGGTGTGCCGAGCCGCATGAATGTCGGCCAGATCCTGGAGACGCATCTGGGCTGGGCTTGCGCCGGCATGGGCAGGAAGATCGGCGAGCTGATCGACGCGTACAAGACAGGCGGCGACATCAAGCCGCTGCGCAAGACGCTCGAGAGCTTCATGCCGGCCAACGACCGCAACGAGCCGATCCGCGACTATGACGACGAGAGCGTCGTTCGCCTCAGTGAGCAGATGCGCCGCGGCGTCTCCATCGCGACACCGGTGTTCGACGGCGCGCACGAGGCCGACATCAACATCATGCTGGAGCAGGCGGGCCTGCACACCAGCGGCCAGTCGCAGCTCTATGACGGACGCACCGGCGAACCGTTCGATCGCAAAGTGACAATGGGCTACATATATATGCTCAAGCTTCACCACCTTGTGGACGACAAGATCCACGCGCGTTCGATCGGGCCGTACTCGCTCGTTACCCAGCAGCCGCTGGGCGGCAAGGCGCAGTTCGGTGGCCAGCGCTTCGGCGAGATGGAGGTCTGGGCGCTCGAAGCGTACGGCGCCGCCTACACGCTGCAGGAGATGCTGACGGTGAAGTCGGACGACGTCGCCGGCCGCACCAAGGTCTACGAGGCGATCGTCAGAGGCGACGACACGTTCGAGGCCGGCATTCCCGAGAGCTTCAACGTTCTCGTCAAGGAAATGCGGTCTCTGGGCCTCAATGTCGAGCTGGAGAACACCAAGCTGGACGACAACCCGGTTCGGCTGCCCGACGCGGCCGAGTGAGCACGACGTGCGCGCGGGGGGGACGGGACCGCGCCCCGCCCAACACGCCCAAAAAGAGGTGTCCCGGATAGGGCACAGCAAAAGCCGAAAAAAAAAAAATAGATGGACGGAATGCGCGGCAAA
>NZ_JBVVQY010000046.1:0-9867 GCF_055811615.1 Mesorhizobium sp. WSM4807 | reverse complement strand
CCCCGGCGCGGGGGCCCGCGCGGGGCCGGCCGGGGGGGGCCCTCCTCCCCCCCGCCCCGGGGGGGGGGGGGGGGGCCCGGGGCGCGCCGGCCGGGGGGGGGGGGGGGGCGCCCCCCCCCCCCCCACGCCGAGCATGATCCCGAAAAGTGGTTACCGGTTTTCGGCCAAGATCATGCTCAAACAAGAAAGTTTCTTCGGCCGATGGCCGATCAAGTCGGCGGGCGTTTGGCCCGCGCTAGATGCAAGGGGTTTTCGAGGACCCCGAAAAGGAGAACGGCATGAACCAAGAGGTCATGAATCTCTTCAATCCCCAGGCGCCTGCGCAGGTGTTCGATTCCATCCGGATCTCGCTCGCCAGCCCTGAGAAGATTCTGTCCTGGTCGTTCGGCGAGATCAAGAAGCCGGAGACCATCAACTACCGCACCTTCAAGCCGGAGCGTGACGGCCTGTTCTGCGCGCGCATTTTCGGTCCGATCAAGGACTACGAGTGCCTGTGCGGCAAGTACAAGCGCATGAAGTACAAGGGCGTCATCTGCGAAAAGTGCGGCGTCGAAGTCACGCTGTCGCGCGTCCGTCGCGAGCGCATGGGCCATATCGAGCTGGCCGCGCCCGTCGCCCATATCTGGTTCCTGAAGTCGCTGCCGTCGCGTATCGGCACGCTGCTCGACATGACGCTGAAGGACATCGAGCGCGTTCTCTACTTCGAGAACTACATCGTCACCGAGCCTGGCCTCACCGCGCTGAAGGAGCACCAGCTCCTCAGCGAGGAAGAGTACATGATGGCCGTCGACGAGTATGGCGAAGATAGCTTCACCGCCATGATAGGCGCCGAGGCCATCCACGACCTTCTGGCCGGCATGGACCTGGAGAAGATCGCCGGCGACCTGCGTTCGGAGCTGGCTTCGACCACGTCCGAGCTCAAGCAGAAGAAGTATCTGAAGCGGCTCAAGGTCGTCGAGAACTTCATGGAGTCCGGCAACCGTCCGGAATGGATGATCATGAAAGTGGTTCCGGTGATCCCGCCGGACCTGCGCCCGCTCGTCCCGCTGGACGGCGGACGTTTCGCCACGTCGGATCTGAATGATCTGTATCGCCGCGTCATCAACCGCAACAATCGCCTCAAGCGGCTGATCGAGCTGCGTGCGCCCGGCATCATCGTGCGCAATGAAAAGCGCATGCTGCAGGAAGCCGTCGACGCGCTGTTCGACAACGGCCGTCGCGGCCGCGTCATCACTGGGGCCAACAAGCGTCCGTTGAAGTCGCTGTCGGACATGCTCAAGGGCAAGCAGGGCCGGTTCCGCCAGAACCTGCTCGGCAAGCGCGTCGACTATTCCGGCCGCTCGGTCATCGTCACCGGTCCGGAGCTCAAGCTGCACCAGTGCGGCCTGCCGAAGAAGATGGCGCTCGAACTGTTCAAGCCCTTCATCTATGCCCGTCTCGACGCCAAGGGTTATTCCTCGACCGTCAAGCAGGCGAAGAAGCTGGTCGAGAAGGAGCGTCCGGAGGTCTGGGATATTCTCGACGAGGTCATCCGCGAGCATCCGGTGCTTCTGAACCGTGCGCCGACGCTGCACCGCCTCGGCATCCAGGCTTTCGAGCCGATCCTGATCGAAGGCAAGGCTATCCAGCTTCACCCGCTGGTCTGCACGGCCTTCAACGCCGACTTCGACGGCGACCAGATGGCGGTTCACGTACCGCTGTCGCTGGAAGCACAGCTTGAAGCCCGCGTGCTGATGATGTCGACCAACAACATCCTGCACCCGGCTTCCGGCGCGCCGATCATCGTGCCGTCGCAGGACATGGTTCTGGGTCTCTACTATCTCTCGATCGTCAACCAGAACGAGCCGGGCGAGGGCATGGTGTTTGCCGACATGGGCGAACTCCAGCACGCACTCGAGACCAAGGCGGTGACGCTGCACTCCAAGATCAAGGGCCGCTTCCGCACGGTCGATGCGGATGGCAAGGTCGTGTCGAAGATCTACGACACCACGCCCGGCCGGATGATCATCGGCGAGCTTCTGCCGAAGAACGTCAACGTGCCTTATGAGACCGCCAACCAGGAGATGACCAAGAAGAACATCTCCAAGATGATCGACACCGTCTATCGCCATTGCGGTCAGAAGGAGACGGTCATTTTCTGCGATCGCATCATGGCCCTCGGCTTCAGCCACGCCTGCCGCGCCGGCATTTCGTTCGGCAAGGACGACATGCTGATCCCGGATGCCAAGATCAAGCTGGTTTCCGACACCGAGGCTTTGGCCAAGGAATACGAGCAGCAGTACAATGACGGCCTGATCACGCAGGGCGAGAAGTACAACAAGGTCGTCGACGCCTGGGCCAAGTGCTCGGAAAAGGTCGCCGACGAGATGATGGCCCGCATCAAGGCAGTCGAGTTCGAGGACAATGGCCGTCAAAAGCCGATGAACTCGATCTACATGATGTCGCACTCCGGTGCGCGCGGCTCGCCCACCCAGATGCGCCAGCTTGCCGGTATGCGCGGCCTGATGGCCAAGCCTAGCGGTGAGATCATCGAGACGCCGATCATCTCGAACTTCAAGGAAGGCCTGACCGTGCTCGAGTACTTCAACTCGACCCACGGCGCCCGCAAGGGTCTGGCCGACACCGCCTTGAAGACGGCGAACTCGGGTTACCTCACCCGCCGTCTGGTCGACGTGGCGCAGGACTGCATCGTCAACTCCGTCGACTGCGGCACCGACAAAGGCCTCACCATGCAGCCGATCGTCGATGCCGGCCAGGTCGTCGCTTCCGTCGGCCAGCGCGTTCTCGGCCGCACGGCGCTCGACGACATCACTCATCCAGTCACGGGTGAGGTTCTGGTCAAGGCCGGAACGCTGATGGACGAGCGCGACGTCGAGCAGATCGAACAGGCCGGCGTCCAGTCGGTCCGCATCCGCTCGGCGCTGACCTGCGACGTCAGGGTCGGAGTATGCGCGGTCTGCTATGGACGCGATCTGGCTCGCGGCACCCCGGTCAACCAGGGCGAGGCTGTCGGGGTCATCGCGGCGCAGTCGATCGGCGAGCCGGGCACCCAACTCACCATGCGTACCTTCCACATGGGCGGTACGGCGCAGGTGGTGGACTCGTCGTTCCTTGAAGCCTCGTATGAGGGCAAGGTCGAGATCCGCAACCGCAACGTGGTGCGCAACTCCGACGGCCAGCAGATGGTCATGGGCCGCAACATGGCGGTGCTGATCCTCGACGAGGCCGGTAAGGAGCGGGCCACACACCGTGTCACCTATGGTTCGCGCATCTTCGTGGACGATGGCGACAAGGTGAAGCGCGGCCAGCGCATCGCCGAGTGGGATCCCTATACCCGCCCGGTCCTCACCGAAATCGAGGGCAAGGTGGCGTTCGAGGATCTGGTCGACGGCATTTCCGTCCAGGAAACGGCCGACGAATCGACCGGCATCACCAAGCGCGAGGTCATCGACTGGCGTTCGACGCCACGCGGCAACGATCTCAAGCCGGCGATCGTCGTCCAGGACGCCAAGGGCAAGGTCGGCAAACTGTCGAAGGGCGGCGACGCCCGCTTCCTGCTCTCGGTCGAGGCCATTCTTTCGGTCGAGCCGGGTGCACAGGTTCGCCCCGGCGACGTGCTGGCGCGTATCCCGATGGAAAGCGCCAAGACCAAGGACATCACCGGCGGTCTGCCGCGTGTTGCCGAACTGTTCGAGGCACGCCGCCCGAAGGATCACGCCATCATCGCCGAGATCGACGGCACGATTCGCTTCGGCCGCGACTACAAGAACAAGCGCCGCATCATCATCGAACCGCATGACTCGACGCTTGAGCCGGTCGAATACCTGATCCCGAAGGGCAAGCCGTTCCATCTCCAGGACGGCGACGTCATCGAGAAGGGCGACTACATCCTCGACGGCAATCCGGCGCCGCACGACATCCTGGCGATCAAGGGCGTGGAGGCGCTTGCGTCCTACCTCGTCAACGAGATCCAGGAGGTCTACCGCCTGCAGGGCGTGTCGATCAACGACAAGCACATCGAGGTGATCGTTCGCCAGATGCTGCAGAAGGTCGAGATCACTGCGCAGGGCGACTCGACCTACATTCCGGGCGACCACGTCGACGTGATCGAGCTGGAAGAGGTCAACGAGCGCCTGGTCGAGGACGGCAAGAAGCCGGCCGAAGGCCAGCCGGTGCTTCTGGGCATCACCAAGGCCTCGCTGCAGACGCCGTCCTTCATCTCGGCCGCCTCCTTCCAGGAGACGACCAGGGTGCTGACCGAAGCGGCGGTTGCCGGCAAGACCGACATGCTGCAGGGGCTGAAGGAAAACGTCATCGTCGGCCGTCTGATCCCGGCCGGCACCGGCGGCACGATGAGCCAGATCCGGCGCATCGCCACCTCGCGCGACGAGTTGATCATCGACGAGCGCCGCAAGGCGTCGGGCGTCGAGGTCGCCGATCAGATGCTGACCGACATGGCTTCCGCCGCGCAGTAAGCGCGGCGGTACAGATCTCAGGCAACAAAGCCGTCGGGGCAACCCGGCGGCTTTTTTGTGTGTTGAAGTTGGAAAACTTATGCCGCTGGCGACGGAGTGGGAGGAGGCGTCGTCGAGTGTTCGCGACTTATTTCGATCGTCCGGCGCCGCCCCTCATTGCCCTGCCGGGCATTTCTCCCGGTAAACGGGGAGAAAGAAGCTGGCCGCAGCCTTGGCGCTCTTCTGCGACGCTGGAGATTGGCGAAATCCTTGATGACGGCGTCCTTCTCCCTGTTCACGGGAGAAGATGGCGGCAGCCAGATGAGGGGCGGCGCGACGCTTGCAAGATGGTCAGGACCGGAGCGAAGGCCACTCCTTACAGCTCCGCGGCTTAATCGAAAAACGCTTCCACCATATTGCGCCTACCCAGCATGAAGGCGTCGGCGACATGTTGGAGGGGAGCGAGATCGACATCGGAAACGCCAGCGCGCACGATCTCGGCGAAGCGCCTGTAGAGCATCGGATATTCGGCTTCCGGCTCGTCGTGAACGACGCGGCCGTCGACCGCGAGTTTTGAGCCGCCGCCCGAAAGCACCATCGCGCCATTGTCCGTCTCGGCCAGGATGTCCCAGCTTTGCGGGCCGGTCTGGCGCCAGTCGAGTTCCATCGCCACCGGCAAGCCGTTCGAGGTGCGAAAGGCGATATGGGCGGCGATCGGTGCGGCGCGGTTTTCGGGAAAATCGAGAACTGCCGAGGTGATGAACATCGCCGGCAATATATGGGTCGCGATCGACAGCGCGTTGATGCCGGGATCGAAGACGCCGAAGCCGCCTGGGGCCCAGATCCAGTCCTGGTTGGGGTGCCAGCGGCGCACGTCTTCCTTCCAGTTGATGGCTGCCGATCTTATCGTGGTCGAGCCGAGAAAATCGCGCGCGGCCTCGACTGCCGGGGCATAGCGCGAATGCCAGCTCGCGAACAGCGAGACGCCGTTCGCGACCGCTAGCGCCTTCAAATCCTCAACCTCGCTGACCGTGGCGCCGGGCGGCTTTTCCAGGAAGACATGTTTTTTCGCCGCCAGCGCTGTCCGCGCGGCGTCGTAGCGGAACTTCGGCGGCATGCAGAGCGATACGGCCTCAAGCTCCGGCACCGCGTCCAGCATCGCCTCGATATCAGGAAAATTTGCGATCCCGTCCACCTTGCCGTGCCGGCTGGCCGCGGCGACGAGGCGGTAGTCCCGGTCCTTGGCCAGGGCTGGCAGGTGCTGGTCGCGGACGATCTTTCCCACCCCGACGATGCCGAGCTTGATAGGGTTGCTGTTCGAGGACATGGGAGACTCCACGGATTTGAAAATGCACTGCTCCTGGCAGCGATTGGTTCTCTTAGCAGAGAACCGATGCCGGGCAAGTCGCGGGAGGCTCGCCCGGCGGGCCGAGATAGAGCCCGCTTCAGACTGGCCTTGCTTCAGACTGGCCCTGCCTCAGACTGGCACGTCGAAGGTGACGATCGACACTTCGCCTTCGAGCGCGCCTTGATACGCCGACAGGTGCGGCTCGTCGTCGGGCACGCCGTCCAGGTCGCCGATCTGATCGAGCTCAGCCTCGGCGTAACCTTCGGCCGAGAGCGATTCGAGCGCCCGGCGCACCGCCGAATCGTCGTCGGGCGCGACCAGCATGACGTGGACGCCTTCCGGCTTGCCGTCTTTCCTCTTCCACGCCCGGCCGGTGATGATGGTGACCGGGCGCTCATCATTGTCGTTCACGGGATGATTCCTCCGGGCGAGGGGATCTGTGCTGTTCATGCCTCTTTTTCGCATGAAGCATGGCCGCGCAACAGCCGAAAGCCGGTCACTTTCTTCCCTCCTCTTGCAAAATGGCGAAAGAAAATTACATGCGCTTTTCGCATGGCTGCCAAGCCTCGGTTTCAGCGTAATATTTGGCGCTCCGGGGTTGACGGGCAACAGGCTTGCGAGTAGAAGCCGCCCAGTCAGAACCGATGTGAGGCTCTCCCTTCCGAAGCGACACGCTTTGGAGTTTGTCTCAAACAGGGTTCGTTTTACGAGCGAAAAGACATTTCCGGCGTGCATGAAGCGGGTTCCGCTTCCTCTGCCATTTGTTCGGGCAAGACCGCGAGGCGCGGTTTGTGGCCCGAATTTGCCTATGGAAATGACGCTTTGAGCGGCCCTGACCGGGCGAGACACGGAATTGAGAGACAAGAGGGTTTAATGCCTACCGTCAACCAGCTGATCCGCAAGCCGCGCATTGCGCCGGTGAAGCGCAACAAGGTCCCGGCCATGCAGCAGAACCCGCAGAAGCGGGGCGTCTGCACACGCGTCTACACAACGACGCCGAAGAAGCCGAACTCGGCGCTGCGCAAGGTGGCCAAGATCCGCCTGACCAATGGTTTTGAAGTGATCGGCTACATCCCCGGCGAAGGCCACAACCTTCAGGAGCACTCGGTGGTGATGATCCGCGGCGGCCGCGTCAAGGATCTTCCGGGCGTCCGCTACCATATCATCCGCGGCGTGCTCGACACGCAGGGTGTGAAGAACCGCAAGCAGCGCCGTTCGAAATACGGCGCCAAGCGTCCGAAGTGACCGAAGCGTAGCCAAGGTCATCCCGGACGGCGCCAAGCGACGATCCGGGATCCAGGCCACCACGCAGAATTGAGGCAGAGAAAAAATGTCCCGTCGTCACAGTGCAGAAAAGCGTGAGATCAACCCGGACCCGAAGTTCGGCGATCTGATCGTCACCAAGTTCATGAACGCCGTCATGTATGACGGCAAGAAGTCGGTTGCCGAGACCATCGTCTACGGCGCGCTTGACCAGGTCCAGTCCAAGACCAAGCAGGAGCCGGTCACCGTCTTCCATCAGGCGCTCGACAATGTCGCGCCGCATGTGGAAGTGCGTTCGCGCCGCGTCGGTGGCGCCACCTACCAGGTTCCGGTCGACGTGCGCCCCGAGCGCCGTCAGGCGCTGGCCATCCGCTGGCTGATCGCCGCCGCCCGCAACCGCAACGAGACCACGATGGTCGACCGCCTCTCCGGCGAGCTCATGGACGCGGCCAACAACCGCGGCACCGCCGTCAAGAAGCGTGAAGACACCCACAAGATGGCAGAAGCCAACCGCGCCTTCGCGCACTACCGCTGGTAAAGCGCGAACGAGACTGAAGAGGCACCTCCCATGGCCCGCGAATATAAAATCGAAGACTACCGCAATTTCGGTATCATGGCGCATATCGACGCCGGCAAGACGACGACCACCGAGCGCGTCCTCTACTACACGGGCAAGTCGCACAAGATCGGCGAAGTCCATGACGGCGCTGCCACCATGGATTGGATGGAGCAGGAGCAGGAACGCGGCATCACCATCACGTCCGCCGCGACCACGACCTTCTGGAAGGGTCGTGACGGCAAGATGCACCGTTTCAACATCATCGACACCCCCGGCCACGTCGACTTCACCATCGAGGTCGAGCGTTCGCTGCGCGTGCTCGACGGCGCCATTGCGCTGCTCGACGCCAATGCCGGTGTCGAGCCGCAGACGGAAACCGTCTGGCGCCAGGCCGACAAGTATCGCGTGCCGCGCATGATCTTCTGCAACAAGATGGACAAGATCGGCGCCGATTTTTACCGCTCGGTCGAGATGATCGGCTCGCGCCTCGGCGCGCATGCCGTCGTCATGCAACTGCCGATCGGTGCTGAGACCGAGTTCAAGGGCATCGTTGACCTCGTCGAGATGAACGCGCTGGTCTGGCGCGACGAAACGCTGGGCGCTGCCTGGGACGTCGTCGAGATCCCGGACGATCTCAAAGCTCGTGCGGAAGAGTACCGCGAGAAGATGATCGAAGCCGCCGTCGAAATGGACGAGACGGCGCTTGAGAATTACCTCGAAGGCAAGATGCCCGACAATGACGAGATCCGCGCGCTGATCCGCAAGGGCACCATTGCGGTGAAATTCTACCCGATGTTCTGTGGCTCGGCCTTCAAGAACAAGGGCGTGCAGCCGCTGCTCGACGCCGTTGTCGAATACCTGCCGTCGCCGGCCGACGTTCCGGCCATCAAGGGCGTCGACGCCAAGACCGACGCCGAGATCGAGCGCCATGCCGACGACAACGAACCGCTGTCGATGCTTGCCTTCAAGATCATGAACGACCCGTTCGTCGGCTCGCTCACGTTCGCCCGCATCTATTCGGGCAAGCTCACCAAGGGCATCTCGGTCGACAACACGGTCAAGGGCAAGAAGGAGCGCATCGGCCGCATGCTGCAAATGCATGCGAACTCGCGCGCCGACGTCGAAGAGGCTTTCGCCGGCGACATCGTCGCGTTGGCCGGCCTCAAGGACACGACCACGGGCGACACGCTCTGCGATCCGCTGCATCCGGTTATCCTCGAGCGCATGGAATTCCCCGATCCGGTCATCCAGATCGCGATTGAGCCGAAGACCAAGAACGACCAGGAAAAGATGGGCCTTGCGCTGCATCGCCTGGCCGCCGAGGACCCGTCCTTCCGCGTCAAGACCGACGAGGAATCAGGCCAGACGATCATTTCCGGCATGGGCGAGCTCCACCTCGACATCATCGTCGACCGCATGCGCCGCGAGTTCAAGGTCGAGGCCAATGTCGGCGCGCCGCAGGTGGCCTATCGCGAGACGATCACCCGCAGCCAAGAACAGGACTACACCCATAAGAAGCAGACCGGCGGCACGGGTCAGTTCGCCCGCGTCAAGATCCTGTTCGAGCCAAATCCGGAAAGCAGCGAATTCCTGTTCGAATCCAAGATTGTCGGCGGCGCTGTGCCGAAGGAATACATCCCCGGTGTCGAAAAGGGCATCAACAGCGTCATGACGTCGGGTCCGTTCGCCGGCTTCCCGATGATCGGCGTCAAGGCGACGCTGATCGATGGTGCCTACCACGACGTGGATTCCAGCGTTCTGGCCTTCGAAATCGCTGGCCGTGCCTGCTTCCGTGAAGCGGCGCCCAGGCTTGGCGTGCAGTTGCTCGAGCCGATCATGAAGGTCGAAGTGGTGACGCCGGAAGATTATGTCGGCAGCGTCATCGGCGATCTGAACGGCCGTCGCGGCCAGATCCAGGGCCAGGAAGCCCGTGGCGTGGCGGTGGTTATCAACGCGATGGTGCCGCTCGCCAACATGTTCAAATACGTCGACAACCTGCGCTCGATGAGCCAGGGCCGCGCGGCCTACACGATGCAGTTCGATCACTACGAGCCGGTGCCGACCGCGGTCGCTCAGGAAGTCCAGAAGAAATACGCGTAACCAGAACGGGTTGCAGCGCTAACTTAATTCAAAGCCCGCACGGGCGAGCAGGAATGGAGACATCACATGGCAAAAGGTAAATTCGAGCGTACAAAGCCTCATGTGAACATTGGCACGATTGGCCACGTCGATCATGGCAAGAC
>NZ_JBVVQY010000045.1:0-23873 GCF_055811615.1 Mesorhizobium sp. WSM4807 | reverse complement strand
GGCCTGCGCGGCGTCAAGCTCGTCGTCTCCGATGCCCATGAAGGCATCAAGGCGGCCGTCACCAAGGTGCTGTGCGCCACCTGGCAGCGGTGCCGCGTCCACTTCATGAGGAACGTGCTGGCGCATGCCGGCAAGAGCGGGCGACGCGGCAAATCGGCCACCGGCGAAGGTTTCCCCTCATTGTCGGATACCCGACAGGATCACAAACCCGCTAACCGTTGCTTTCCTGAAAGTTTCCTTCTGGCACGTTTGATGCAGAGGATCTTCCGAACACATCAGCGGACGCCCTCCTATGAGCAGGCTCAGGGAAAAATGCTGTCGCCGCATTCGAGGCCGCGCCTCGCTAACCGCCAAGTCGGTCAGCGATGGGCGCATCATGGTGGAGGCGGGCGACTTCGCCCGATTAAAACCCGGTTGGAAAGCATCTCGCTGACCGAGACGCGATCATCGAAGCGGGCGGAGATACGTCGATCCCGTCCACGCCCACAAATCGTGGACATGATTGTCGATCTCATCACCTAGCCGGGATCCATGGGCTTCATACCCGACAATACGAATGCGCGATCAAACTCTAGCAAATCCAGCAGCACCGAGGTCGAGAATGCCCGCATGGACAGTAAGCCCAATGGCCATGGCCGATATTCGCCGCGAACATCGCCTAATTGGGAAACACCTATAGGAGCAAGGCAAGTGGAACTCTCTTGCGTTGGAGTGGGTGCTGGGCCTTCTAATTTGAGCCTTGCGTGTCAGATACACGAGCAAATCGGGCAAGGGGCACTGTTCCTGGATCGGCAAGTCGACTTCCGCTGGCACCCAGGCATCGCATTCAATTCCTCGGAGCTCCAGGTCAGCCACTTCAAGGATCTGGTCACGCTGGTGAATCCGCGATCAGCCTACACTTTCGTAAACTACCTGCACGAGAACGGGCGTCTGTACCACTTCCTGAATGCACAGTTCTTCGAGGCCGTGCTCAGAACTGAGTTCGAGCAATACCTGAACTGGGCCTTCCACAGGAACCCGCTTGTCCGCGGCGGCGAAACGGTGCGCCAAATCCGCTTTGACGGCGCGTTTCGGGTGCACACCGATAACGCGGTTCTCGGCGCCAGAAACGTCGTGCTCGGCATTGGCAAGCAGGCGCATATTCCGCCTCAGTTTCAGGGCTGGACTGGACGCAACCTGTTCCACTCATCTGAATTGCTGCACATTCATCCTGAGGTGCACAAAAAGCATGTCTGCGTGGTCGGCGGGGGACAGTCCGGAGCCGAGGTGCTGTTGCACCTTGTTGGTCTGCCAAAAGAACGGCGGCCTGTCTGGATAACCTGGGTCTCGCAGCGCGAAAACTACCTGCCCATCGACAACAGCCCGTTCACAAACGAGTTGTTCATGCCCTGCTTTTCGGATCGTTTCGCGGCAATGAGCGAGTCGCAGCGCAAGCTGTTCCTGCGGCGCTTCGTGCTTGCTTCGGACGGCATTTCGGAAAGCACGTTGCGCGCGATCTATCAGGCGCTATACCGCCACGCGTTTCTAGAGCCAAACCGATGCGATATCACACTGCGGCCGGGCTGCACTGTCTCGCACTGCATCAACGCCGGCGCGGGCCACAGACTCACCCTGCAGCACGGCATGGAGGAGGTCGAAGAAGTCACGGCCGACATCGTCATCCTGGCCACCGGTTACGAGAACGCGGTGCCATGCTTCTTGGAACCGATGGCGGACCGGCTGGAAAAGATCGACAACGAATTGGCTATTCGCGAAGATTTTTCGGTGTGCTGGGACGGACCGCGTGACAGACGCATCTTCGTACAGAACGCGAGCCTAGGACAGCGTGGGCTGGCTGATCCGAATCTAAGCCTGCTGGCCTGGCGAGCGCGTCGCATCCTCGACAGCCTTCTGGGGCGCGCGCCGCGCGCCAACCCCGAGCATCCCAGCTTCATCAGCCCTACCTCTGTCGAGAGCTGGTCCGACACCGTCGCAGAAGTAATGGGCAGCGGGATATGACCGGCCGACTGCGGATCATTGGCGGTGGCCATCCAAGGAATGATTCCGCCTTCACTGCAGCGGAGGCTGGAGAGCGAGACGCACTTAGCGTCGCCCATATGCCGTGGAGTACTGTTTCCGTCGACCCACAACCTGACCAGCGCCCGATTGCCCTAACCGGAATGTTCGACCAACCGGTCTTTCCAACAGGAGGCTTTTCGCATGTTGACTGATGCACAAAGAGAAAAGTGGCAGAAAGACGGATATGTCAGGCTCGAAAGGTTCTTCGATCCCGCAGCTCTGGAACGTATCTCCAGCTTTGTTGAAGATGTATCACGCTGGGATGTTAGCGATAATAAATGGCTCATGTGGTTCGAGAAAACGACGGACAATCGAAAGGTCACCTCTAAGGTCGAGAATTTTCTCGAATTCCATGATCCATTACGCAATTTGCTACTACAAGATCAGCGCATAAAGTCTGCGGTCGAGGAATTGCTCGGCGAAGGCTCGCGCAGGCTCAAGGAATTGCTGATCTTCCACTATCCCGACAGCGGCGGCTATCGCCCGCATCAAGACATTTATCACATTCCACACAGAGTGCCCGACCGGATGGTCCATGCGGTCGTTGCCATCGGCATTGACGACTCCGACCCGGACAACGGCGGACTTTTCTTCAGCCCTGGCAACCACAAGAAGGGAGTATTTCCCATGGATGCCGGCGGGGTGATGGATCCTGAAGTCGCCAAAATGTTTTCCTGGGAACCGGTAGTATGGAAGGCTGGCGACATCTTCATCTTCGATGATTACGCACCGCATTACTCAAAACCGAACAAAAGCAATCGTTCCAGGCGGACACTCTACTTGGTGTTCCAGCGTGCTTCAGCCGGTGGACCGGCCCGCGCTGAATACAACGTGCTTAAGCGCGCTCTTAATCCGCCCGAGGGCAAAGTGGCCGATCTCGACAGACTCAAGCCCCCAAACGGCATTTTTTATCGAGATTGAGCTCACGGTGCCAAACGAGGCATGCACACGGACTGATCGACCGCAAAAAATATGCGCGGGGAGCATGGGGTTCTGATTGCCGGCTAATGGAGCATCACCCGCAGCCCGTCACGACGCTTGGGCATGTCGATTGTGGGCTGGTCGCCGGGCGTCCTACGCCTACAGCCCTACTGGCGCACCCGTGTAGCCCGTCTGGGCGGCCAGAGCCGGATTATTCTGGCGGGGGCGCCAATGGGTCGGGTTACCGCCTCTCTCCGCAACGTGCAGCAGAGGCTGCTGCTTTGGCAGCGAACATACCGCTGCTTCAACAGCTGAGATTCGTCATGCGCAAATACACGTTTTCTCGAACGGAACTGTCGCGGGCGTTCGGTATCGACATGGCCACGCTTGGAACGGGAAGCGCTGGCACCGGGTTTTCATTCGGAAAGGTTGCACCGGGCGTCACATCCGAGCCCCATCGGCACGACGAAATCGAGGCCTTCGTGGTCATGTCTGGAGCGGGCAAGGTCAGGACCGACCTTGGGGAAATCTCGGTCAAAGCCGGCGATGTCGTTCTGTTTCACCCTTTTGAAGCACATGTGCTGCGCAACGATGGGGACGAAGACCTAACTTTCGTCGATGTCTACTGGCGCGACGGCAAGGCCGCCCTCGAAGCTGCTGCACAGGTCGCGACTCCCCGCCGGCCGATCTTCGTCTTCTCCACGCCGCCGACGCCTAATGGCGATCTGCATCTGGGGCATCTTTCTGGCCCTTATTTTGGCGCCGATGTCTACACGCGTTTCCTGCGCATGAAAGAGGTCGAAGCCTATCACCTGACTGGAAGCGACGATTACCAGAGCTACGTCGCCACGCGTGCCGATGCCGATCAATCGACGCCCGCAAAGGTGGCGCGCCACTACGCCGACGAGATTCGAGCCACGCTTGCGCTTCTCGACTGTGAGGTCCACAGCTTCCTCCCCACTTTGGGCGATGACGCTTATGCAGAGTTTCAGGCCGCGTGTTTCCGTAGTCTTCTGAGCAGCACGGCGGTAGATCTGCGCCAGAGCCCTGCGCTCCTCGATGCTGTGACAGGCGACTACCTTTACGAACCGGATGTAAGCGGCCTCTGCCCCGATTGCGGCGGCTCCGCTGGTGGCAACATCTGCGAGGAATGCGGCGCGCCGAACCTATGCCACGACCTAGGTGCGGTCCGGTCGCGGCACTCGGCCGAGGCGCCGGTGGTCGGCTCCGTGCGCCGTCCCGAACTTGCGCTGGAACGGTGCTACGTCAATATCGACCGGCATTTAAGGGCGTCAGGCGCCCCCATTCGGATCATGGACCTCTTCGCGCGTCTACGCCAACGTGGCGACTTTTCAGTGCCCATCACCCACCCGTCGGACTGGGGGCTACCGGCCGAGGGGTTCCCGGGGCAGGTGACCTGGGTCTGGCCAGAGATGGCGTTTGGTTTTCTTTACAACATCCAGGCGCTAGCTAGCTCGCTCGGTCGAGACTGGAATGCGGCGCTGCCCAGCAATGACTGGCAGATTGTTCATTTCTTCGGCTTCGATAATTCCTTCTACCACGCCCTACTTTATCCGGCGCTTTATGCTGAAATCTTCTCGCACTGGACGCCGCGCATCCGGTATCATGTGAACGAGTTCTACCTGCTCGACGGCCAGAAGTTCTCGACCAGCCGCGGCCATGCGGTCTGGGGCAAAGAGGTTCTGGGCCCAAAGACAGTCGATGTCGTTCGTCTTCATTTGGGCCTGACACGCCCGGAAGGTGAGCGGACGAACTTCACGCTGGACGCGTTACGCCGCACCGAGAACGAGGTGTTCCAAGGGATCTGGCTGAATTGGCTTGATGCGCTGCACCGGGAAATCAAGCAGAACTTTGGCGGCTGTGTGCCCGACGCAGGCGACTGGGCTCCCGCCGATCGCGCTTTCTTTGCTCGGATAGAGATCCATCGCGCGGCGATGGAACGCGCCTATTCGGACGATGGCTTCTCGATCCGCCGCGCGGCCGCGCAGGCCTGCGATTTCGTGAGCGATTGTGTAGTCTACCGACAGGCGCAAGACTATGAAGCGGCGCGACGTCTGTATCCCGCCCGCACCCGCACTTCGCTCGCCCTTCAGACGACGGCCGCTGCGATCCTGGCACAGACGCTCGCGCCGCTGATGCCCCGATTCGCCAGCACGCTCGCGCGAGGCGTCGGCGGCGTGTCAACCGAAACATGGCCGCGGTCGGTCCAGAGGCTTGCGCCCGCAACGACCTTTGATCTCGGACCCATGCTGGCGTTCTATGCCAGAGCAGAGATTCCTGTTCTCAATGAGGAGGAGGCATAATAGCCTATCGTAATTTCGACCAGATTTGGGCGGCAATCAAAGCTGATGATGCCGAAGCTTTACTCGCTACCACTGGCTGCCGAAGGCCACTCCCAGACCATAGTCACTAACACTGGCCGGCCTTAACCAACATATCGTCGAGACGCTGGCCCGCGCCTTGGAGGATCGCTCGGTTGACAGCTTTCGAGCGCTTGCCATTCGTTTGGCAAATGCCGAGCGGGCTTCACTGCGCTGACCAACTTTTTCGGAATCGCGGAATTTCCGACCTATTGCCAGCCGGTCGAGAAGGTCATGCGGTTCGGGGCGCTGGGTCAGCCTAGCGCGCCCTGGATAGCGCCCAATGGCGGGACAACGCCTCTCGTCTATAGGAATGACCGGCCCCTATTTGCTGGCCGAATGCCTATTCGAGCCAATCGAGCTTCTAAGGACGACGGGCCATCTGCGGCGCAGATTAGTATGGTCGCGCTCGAACGTGAGCCGATCGTGTCGCTCGATACCTGGCTGGAGAAGGGGAGCCAGCGCAGAACAACCGTACTTTGGGTACAGCATTGCGTGTTGTCGACGCTCAACGCCGCGCGGATCGAACGCAATGCCCGCCGCCATGCCAATCGGGTGGTGAATTGAGTACACGCTGCAAGCAATCATCACATGGGGCGGTGGCCGCGCTTCTAGACAGCCTGGACCTCGGCGACAGATCACGCCCGCTCTGGTCGACGACTGGGGCAAGCGTGGGGCCTTTGGAATGGTCGTATCCCATGGTGCGTTCCCGGTCGAGCTGTCGATCCCGGTTTCGGGGTTTCATCGCGGGGCGTGGTCATTTGCGACTCGAATACCGCCCTCGGTGGCAGTGATGTGGCGCCCCATGGGCAGAAGCGATAAGCCCAGCCACATTTGATCCAGGCCACCGAATCGAAAAGACTTACGTCGTGACCCCGTGTCCTGCGCGATGTCACGTTCCGCATGGGGCCGGGTGAGATCCACGAGCTTTCAACGGCATCGTCGGGCTTACCCGTCGCGACGACGGGGCATCCGCTTCGCCTCGCAGCGGAAGCAGACGCGAAACCCTGAGCACTGCGGTGGAGTACAGGAACCTGCAACGCTTCCCAACCTTTGTCACGAAGATCTGGAAGGTGCATGCGGCAAGCTGCATCCGGCGTCTAGCGAAACAGCATACGCGGGATCTGGTGGAAGCACTCGACGGCACTCGACGCGCTGGGCCTCGTCGGCCCGGCTCTAGGAGAAAAGATCAGGCATGAGCTAGCAGCCAGGCGCTGCATACGGGAGTCAGTTGTAGAGATCGCCCGCGCATCGCCGGCGCCGAATGATGCTAGATGAGCCGACGCCAACATTACCGCAGGGCAGATAGCCAAGCGGTTCTCGCCCTCAAGCGTCTGACCCATGGTGCGTGTCCAAAAGCTGACAGCGGCAGAAAACATGTCGGGTTCAAAACAACCGGCCGTCTTGGGCTTGTGAGGTTTTCGAGGCCGAATCATCCATTTATTGCGGGCTAAGCGCGCTGGCACGACGTTTGCTGGTTGAGATCGGCAAAGCTGAGTGAGGGCTGATCGCATGAGAACACGCAAGACATTGTGGTCTCCTAACCGGTGTGTTCCGTTTCTGAGAGAAGAACCAGCTCGCGCATAAACGTCAGGAAAGGTGTGGGAATGGAGAACAACATGTTGCGTCGCGAGTCCCCGGCTCCTCCGATCTAAGTGGACGACTGGCTGCGTGGCGAACCCATTATGAGCTTCAGCCCGCAAGGTGTAGGGATGACAAGTGGAATGGAACCCTGGTCAATTCGCCCAGTTTCTGCGGCGCGCCCGCAGTAACTATGCATGGAGCACAGGGTCGATCGTTTGCTGCAGGTCAAGGCTCGGACCTTAATGACCTCCAACCGAATCGCCGCGGCCGCGATATTCGACGCGAATTTGGCCCGTCGTTGAAGACGTCACAGTCCAGGACGTGTTCAAGGTCGGCCACAGGGGCAGCATTTACGTGGAATCGGCCTGGCTAGGCGGACATCGGCTGCGCAAGCGGGCCCGAAGTCGGCGTAACCGAAAGCAGAAATCCTCCGTTGAGGACGAGACCTGAAATTGAGGAAACGATTGTCTCACGCAGCGCTTGGCCCTGCCGTCAACAAGGACGGAGAGGCCCTTGCCCCGCCCGTTAGTCAAATGCCTCCTGCGGCTGATCCTTGCTCAGGACTTCCACGGCTCATGCCAATGGAAATCGGACACCGGGCTGCTGGCCGATTTCAACATCACCAAGGAAACTGCGCCGGAATATCCAATCATTGGCAATCCGGATCCGGACGCGCTGTGGAGGCTCGACATGTTTTAGACCGTAGTGGAGCTTGCGATCGAGGAGCGCTCAGGCGTGATGACATAGTCAACAACAGAAATAAAACCGACCGGTGCTCCGGGCGCGTGCTTTTAACGGTCGGGCATTTCGCCGGTCTGTCGAGGCGTCTACCGGTTCGGCTTCGAGACTCTCCGGAAACTCGCGGATACCGGCGCGAAGCTGGTCAACGATGCGACTGCAGCTATTGCCTATCCCGACGTGGCGCGGGCGTGAAGAAACCGATTTTCGAGGAAGGATCATGTCAAACCTGGATGAGATGGCGAAGAAAGTCCGAAAGCTTCAACTGCGGGCGGCAATTGCCAAGACGAACTTGCGGGACCTTGCCGAGGGTCTCCCGGTCAAATGGATTGAGATAGAGGAAGTCGCCGAGAAAACGCATGCCGTTTATGCCGAGTTGGATGGTGCCAGGAGAGAGCTCGCCAAAATGAAGACTTTGCGATGAGGAGCACATTCATCAGCCGCGACGGCTCCACATGGGTGCCGGAATATCTGATCGCCATAGATGGCAAGATCTGCATCGGCTGCGGCCGCTGTTTCAAAGTCTGCTCGCGCGAGGTCATGCATCTTTACGGCGTCGATGACGCGGGCGAAATCCTCGGCATCTGCGCGGGTGAGGACGACGACTTCGACGGTGAGCTCAATCGCATGATCATGGTCGTCGACCATGCCGGCCGATGCATTGGCTGCGGAGCCTGCGGGCGCGTCTGCCCTAAGAACTGCCAGACCCATGTCGCGGCCGACCATATCGCGGCGTGAGCAGCTTGGTTTTGACGCGACCAAAAACCGGGAGAACGCCGTTGCGATTCATAAGCTTTTGCCGGCTCCTGGGGCTGGTCCTCTTCGGCAGCGCTGTGACTGTCTACATCGCTTCACATTCGATCGGCACAGTCGTCGTTGCAATGCTGGCCTGTTCACTGCTGCTTCAGATCGTCTATTTCGCAAGCGTGTTGGTTCTGGTCTGGCGGTCTGGCGGCGCTCACAGAACTCGTCAAAGCGCTGGCGTTTCCGGGAGTTCCCAGAAATTTCGATGCCAGTCGCCAGATGATGGTGAGATTAGAGATGAGTGTCAGATATGCCCCTACGCAACCACATGCTCGGCATATCGCTGCTCATCCCTTGAGGCGCCGTACCAAGATCAGAGGTCAGATTCATGTCGCTTGATGAACCATGAACGGTGAGGCGATTGATTGAGGGGATACTTGGGACGGTCAGAGGCGACTGTATTCCGGCCGATCTAAGCCGGAGGATGCAGTGTTCGGCTCCATAGGCATTGGCGTCGATCGCCGCAACGCCCGGCACGCGGATTGCTTCATCTCGATCGAACGAAACCGCTGGCGATAATGATGAGGCTCCCTGCACCGCCTCAGAACATCGCTGGCTTCAAACAAGAACGCCATCTCAGGCCGGAGCTGGTTCAGGCGCAATGCCCGCTTTCTGGAGAAAACATTGCTGAAAAAGTTCGAACCCTATCCGCTCACCTTCGGGCCTACACCCATCGAGAAGCTCGAGCGCTTCGGCAAGCTTCTCGGGGACAAGGTGGAAATCTACGCCAAACGCGAGGACTGCAATTCTGGTCTCGCCTTCGGTGGAAACAAGCTGCGCAAGCTCGAATACATCGTTCCCGACGCGATCGCGTTAGATGCCGATACGCTCGTCACTGTCGGCGCCGTGCAGCCCAACCACACACGCATGGTCGCTTCGGTCGCCGCCAAGATCGGCATGAAGTGTCTGCTGGTCCAGGAGAGCTGGGTACCACATGAGGATGTCGTCTACGACCGGGTCGGCAACATTCTCTTGAGCCGCCTCATGGGAGCAGAGGTGCATATGGTCGACGAGGGCTTCGACATTGGTATCAGCCGCAGCTGGGAAAAAGCAGTCGACGAGGTCAAGGCAAGGGGCGGCAGACCTTATCCGATACCAGCGGGCGCATCAGTTCACCCGAATGGCGGCCTTGGCTATGTGGGGTTCGCAGAGGAAGTGCGCGCTCAGGAAAAACAGCTTGGGTTGGCCTTCAAGCATCGTGGCTTGCACGGTCACCGGTTCAACACAGGCCGGCATGCTCGTCGGGTTCGCCAAGGACGGTCGACAGCGCAATGTGATCGGAATCGACGCCTCCGCCACCCCCGCCCAGACCCGTGCGCAGGTGCTTGGCATTGCCCACATACAGCGGCCCTCATCGAGCTCGGAACGGAGATCGTCGAGGATGACGTCGTGTTGCTCGAGGACTACGCGGGCCCCTGTTATGGCATTCCGTCCGATGAAACCAAGGAGGCCATACGCCTGTGTGCACGCTTGAGGGGATGATCACGGATCCCGTCTACGAGGGCAAATCGATGCAAGGGATGATCGACCTCATCCAGAAAGGCTTCTTTCCGGCCGGATCAAGGGTGCTGTACGCCCATCTTCCAGGCCAGCCAGCACGCACCGACGCCTGATCGACTAGATCCATTCCGCAACCGAGAAATGCCAGATGAGCTCCGTTCGTCGCCTCTCGCTCGTCACTGACGAGATTCACTCACTGACGCCGGGACCACAAGCCGGTGCATTGCGCATACCGATCGCCACGCAAGGCCTTAAGGGCCTCAACGCCCATTTTGGGTCGGCCAGGCGCTTTGCCGTCTACGACGTGACGCGTGACGATTGGAATTTCGTGGAAGCCGTGGCCTTCGATGACGTTCCGACGAGAGCGGCAAACATCGGACCGAGGGCGATGACCGCATCACGCCGAAAGTGGAGGCATTGAGGGGCTGTCATCTCCTGTTTGTTTGGCAATTGGCGGGCCTTCGGCAGCCAAGCTCGTTTCGGCAAGAATCCTTCCGATCAAAGTGCCGCACCCTCAATCGATCGAAGACGTACTGTCGCGGACCCAAGCGATGCTCAGGAAGGCTCCTCCGCCATAGCTACGCAAGTTGCTGGCGGAAGTAGGCGCCGCCGGTGAGAAACGATCGTTCGAGGACGAGGGCTGAATGAGGAGAAAACGAAATGTCTGATGCCACGGTTAACTCCGCTATCAACGAGAACGGGGCGGCCTTTGCAACCTTTTGTCAAATGCCTTCTGCGACTGATCCGCGCGCAGGATTCCTATGGGTTATGGGAAGTCAAAACAGACGCCGAACTGCTGGCCGACTTCATCGTCACCAAGGAACAGCGGCGTGCGATCCCGATCATCGGCGATCCTGATCCGGACGTGCTGTGGAGGCTCGAGATTTTCCAAGCCGCCGACGGGCTTGCCATCGAGGAGCGCTCCGGCCGGATGGCATCGCCGATTATGGAGATCAGCCCTGAGGGCTTCGGGCGCGTGGTTTTCACGGCCGGGCGGTTGGTCCGTTTTGTCGAAGACCCTGCGCGACGTCCACCGGTTCGGCTTCGAGACGTTCCAGAAACTCGCCGAGGCCGATACGAAACTGGTCGACGCTGCGATCGCAGCCATCGAAGCTCGTGCGACCTCGGGATAGGCGTGATGGGGCCGGGTCTCGAGAAAGGGGATCATGTCAGACCTTGAGGGCCAAAAGAAGGTCCGGAAACTGCAGTCGCGCGCGGGAGCTGCGAAGATGGAACTGCACGACCTCGCCGGGGACCAGTCAACTTGACCTAGATCAAGGCGGTCGCCGGAAAAACGTTCGACATTTTGCTGAGTTGGACGCTGCAGGGAGAGAGTTAGCTGCAGTGGAGAATTCAAGATGACGAGCTCTTCCGTGGCCCGCGAGCGGCCGCTATCAACACGACGACCTGCATCGGTTGCGATCGCTGCCTCGAGGTCTGCTGGCGCGAGGTCATGCACCTTCACGGCATGTACGAGGCGGGTGAAATCCTCGGCGTCTGCGCCGGCCAGGGCGACACTTCTATGCCGACTCAACCCACGCGGCCGAGTAAAATTGATGTTTTCAAACGGGGCAGCGCCGATGAAGCCACTCGTCCTGATCTGTTCGCATGATACGGAGTTCTATTTAACTCCTGGAGGCGGATGACTTCACGACTGAACTGGCCGGCGGAGCTGAGGAGGCGCTTGCATCGGCCACTGAACGGGAGCCGCGGACGGTAGTGCTGGACTGCCAGCCGGCAAGCGCGACAGGATTCACCATCTTTGCCCAGCTCAAGGGGGACCCCCGAACCGCCGGTCTGCTCGTTATTGCTCTGATCGCGCCCGGCGCCGAGAACCAACATTTCGATCTCTTGAAGTCAGGCATTGAGAGCTTTGTGCGGCAAATCGCACCAGCGAAGCTGCTCGACTGTCCACGGGCAAAGCTGGCGCTGGTGAAGCCGGGTTCAAACGGGATTGCGAACGGCAGATTGCTCCGCTGTGGCAGCTTTGAGATGAACGTCGATGCCCGCCGAGTCCGCGGTAACGGCCACGACAATCCACCTCGGACCGATCCAGTTCAGACTGCTGCGGCTTTTGCTCTAGATTCCCGGCAAGGTGTTCAGCCGGGACGAGTTGATCGCCGCAGCTTGACCGGACAATATCCATATCGAACGCACCCTCGATGTCCATATCAGCCGGACCAGAAAAGAGCTGAAGGGGACCTCGCCCGGCAGCGTGATTCCTACCATCAGGTCCGACGGCTACTCGCTCGAGGAGGCCGACGGTGAATAGGCATCGGTGCGCTGCCACTCCCCATCTCCGTCGTGCTGGAGCGCAAGTCTAGCGGCTTCGAACGCGCTTACGGGTACGACATACTCAGAAAGAAGCAGCCAGATGCCTTTTAAAACCGTGCTCAGTGTGACGGGATCTGACCACTTCGATCAGGACGTCAGAACAGCTGCGAGCTTGTGTGCCGAAGTTGGCGCCTGTCTTTCCGTACTGATCATCAGATCTGCCACGCCTTCGCTGATCCACATTGGCGTCACCGGATGTCCTGAACAACGCGCACTGGACATGGCCGGACTGGAAAAACGGTCTTGGCAAATCGAGAGACTTTCACAGCACATCGGCAGACTGGAAAAACAGTCCAGGGAAATCGAGACACTGCTGAGAGCCATGCGGCTTCCCGGTCACGTCGATACCGAGTATTGCAGTCAGGCCAGTGTCGGTGGTGTGGTGCGACAGCGGGCGCTCTGCGCCGACGTCACAATCGTCGGCCCCGCACTTCTCAACGACGATACTCTCGGACGTCTCGTTATCAACGGCAGCTTGTCCGAAACGGGAAAGCCGGTGCTTATTGTGCGAAGGGGCGCTGAGGCGACTCTGAGGCCATGGCGCGTGCTGGTCGGCTGGAATTCGCTAGTCCAAGCGTCCCGGGCGGTTCGCGAAGCGCTGGATCTCCTATCCGGTGCGGAGGAAGTTCGTCTTGCCGTAGTCGATCCGGAGGCGAGCCACGGAAATGGCCCCGAGCCGGGAGCCTACATTGCTGCCTATCTCGCTCGGCACGGTATTCGGGTGGTGGCGGTCGACAGGTTGCAGAGCGCCGGGCAATCGGTCGCCACTGTACTCGCGCAGCACGCGATCGACACGTCTGCCGACATGATAGTCATGAGCGCCTAAGGTCGCCGCCGGCTGCGTGATCGGATCTTTGGTGGCGTGGCGAGATGGATATTTGAGAAGCCGCCATTGCCGCTGTTTTGGCTCTCTGACTGGTTCCAGAGTAGCATCGATGCTGTTCGAAACTCTACTCCCCTGGTCGCCTATCCTGATGCCAATTCGGAGAAAATCGCAGCAAACACGCAAATTTCGCGGAGCTCTTCGGAGCCAATCTGCGTGCACTCGTGGTCGCCGATGGCGAGCTCAATCGAATGATCATGGTCGTCGATCATGCCTGCGGCTGCATTGGCTGCCAAGCCTGGGCCTGCGTCTGCCCGAAGAGCTGCCAGTCCGATGTGCGGCCGACAGGATCGCTGCATTGACCTGACTGGACAAAACCAGGAGAACGGCGTTGCCCTTTAGAACCTTTTATCGCGTCCTGGGACTGGTCCTGTGAGCCAACGCCCTAACGGCCTACTTCGTCTTGCATTCTATCCGCGCGGCAACTTTTACAACGCTGGCTTGTTCACTGTTTCTTCAGAGGCTTTCCGGGTTGGAGCAGTCGACTCGGCGAGGATCACCTCATCGACATAGCGGTGCTTGGACAGGTGAGCGAAACTGCGCTTACCCGCGGTGTCGAGATCGCGATGCAGGAGAACGGGCTCCCAATACGTTCGTGCCTTCTCTTCTTGGCCTTCGCGGCCGCGAGGCATCTGGTCATTTGTGTCTGCGAGACGGATTACTCGGGCTACCCCGATCGCCGAGACGACACCGTCAAGGCGATGCAACTCGCCCTCAACCTTGGGATGGAGACACGCTTTGTCATCCACGCTCCGTTGATGTGGATCGACAAGGCGCAGACCTGGGCGCTGGCGGAGCGCCTGGGAACGAGGCACTTGTTCACCTCATCTGCGAGGAAACCCACACCTGCTACAACGGCGACCGCAAGCACCGCCATGCCTGGGGTTTCGGTTGCGGGAACTGCCCAGCATGCGACCTACGCGCTCAAGGGTGGGAGCGATTCTGCTCCTCTCCGGCGAGCGCACGCCGCGACCGATCGGCGCCTGTGCCGCCGTGCGGGCCGGCACGCTCCAATCTGACTGGACCGCTGACGATCGAGGCCACCACTGCAACGAAGGATTCGGTCCTGGCCGACATGGTTCGGCTGATGGAGACAGCCGAAGGCAGACGCGCTCGCTGTCGGCGGATCGCCGATCGTGCGTCTGCCGTGTATTCTCCGGTCGTCCATCTTACCTTCGTGGCGTTTCTTGGCTGGTAGTCGTCGCGGGAGATTGGTGCCAAGCGATCACAATCGCGCCGACCAGCGCACTGTCACCGGCCGCGTCGCAGTTCAGGAAGGAGAATTTCCTGAAAACGGTCACCGGACCTGAAAATTGATGCTCCTGCGGGGCAGTCATGAAAATCGTACATCGAAAAAATGCAAATTCTGTTCCGATACGATCGTGAAGGATGGTTCGAAGCCATGAAAAACGGTCTTGCCAAACCCGATCTTAATGAAAAGCGCTTTCTCACTTGCTGAAACGCTCGGATGGGCTGTTCGTGTACTTTTCGCCGAAGTACCGAGGCCCCTTTTGAAGTCGAAGAGCAACGGCGCGATAACCGAGGCATCCATCCGGCCGTGTAATACCCAGGACAGCGCCGGCGCGTTGCCCCAGCCGGAGTCGACCTCATCTCGGTCGGCTGGCCACCCTTGGCCAGTTCCTCAATCGACAGGTTGTCCAGGAGAACCGCGTCGACGCTGGTTGCAAGCGCGCTGTCCGGTTCCAGCGCGTCGGCGTCGATCTTGATCGTGTGGCCCACGCCCGCTCGCGCTCGCTCAATGGCGGTGCCGTGGCTACGGACGATGCAAGGCTGAATCTCTTCGTTGGTCATGCCGGGATAGGTCGCAGTTTCCAATGATCTGACTTTGGCCCGGCGAAGGAATGGCGCGATCGATCCGGTCGCATTGACGACGAAGCTGAGTTCGGGTTCGTGAGTCTTGCTGAGCGGCGTCGGCACACAGATGATGACGACGTCCGTCGCGACGATTCGCGAGAAGTCCATGGTGGCTTGAAACCCAGCGTCAACGCTCGAACTGATCGTTACTTCGCCCAGGTACTCGATACATGAGGGCCCTTTTGAGGATGATGCTCGTCAATGCCGAAGCCCAATACCTTAAAAGCCTTCATCGACGAAGCGGAGCACAAGCGCCAGGCCGAAACAACCAAGGCCGACTACGCCGACCGTAGCCGTCTTGTCCCTCGCGACGAGGGCAAGTTTGGTCGGTATGAGTCCGTACTCCGGTGATCAGCTTTCGATGGAGAGACTGGTCTAGATGTGCGAAAAGTTAGCTGATGAGAATTGCCGACCGACCAGCTCACCAGATCACAACGAGTTTGGTTGAACAGCAATGGTGCTTCCGTAGATGTCTATCCAGTTCGATCCGCGGCCGCCAACCAAGTGCTGTTAGGCGGCTCGAATTACAAACCTGTACGGGCCGAACGGCAATTTCGACCCGTCTGCGAGCCATGTGGCGGCTGCGACGCTCGAAAGATCGTCGACGCACGCAACGCCGGGAGGAACCGCGTTACAATATGGGGTAGCGGGTCGCCGTTGCGCGAATTCATGCATGTCGACGACCTTGCCGACGCGCTCGTCTTTCTGATGGACCACTACGATGCCGCCGGGCCGATCAATGTCGGCAGTGGCCAAGAAATATCGGTTCTCGGCCTCCACCAGCTGGTGGCGGAACTGTCCGGATGGCAAGGAGAATTTGACTTCGATCGCTCCAAGCCCGACGGCGCCGCGGAATGGCATGGTCGAGATGAGGCTACGCCCAAATTGCTGACGGTAAGCGTCGCACAGCATCGCCCCCGCGATTTTGGCGATCGCACCACTGATTCGTCGGCTCGAGCGGCGCGGTCATCAGCGAGCTTTCCTGGATCGGTTGTGCCGCAAATTTGGGGTAAATGCAGGACGAGCCGAGCAGCATGAACTTCTCGACGCCCGCCTCGAATGCGGCCGCAATCGTAGAAAGCTCGATCGAGAGATTGGACGTTCGTTGTTGGCCAAGATTCCCCTGACCTTGGCGGCAGCCATGAAAACTAGGTCGGGACGTTGTGCCCGGACCCATGCGGTCGCCGCTGCGCGATCGGTCAGGTCGAGATCACCACTGTCCACCGTGAGAATCTTTACTTCGGGCAAGCCGGACAGCCGGCGCACCAGTGCGGACCCAACCATGCCGCGATGCCGGCGACCCAAATGCGTTTGCCGCGCGGCGGCGGAAACTGCCGACGAGCCGATCGAGCCGATCGTCAAAAGGATCGAGGCGATCATGCCGCCGCAGATTCCGCCGCACGTGATGGCTGCTTTCGCGGGAAACTCGAAATCCTGACGAGAAGGTCTCTGGTGCTGCGTTAACAGCGAGCAACCTGGGCTCGATGGATTTGGTGAGCGCCTCGAGCGTCCGCCTGAAACAGCGGATCGCGCCCGGCCGCGCTGAAGTACTGGACACTCATCATGTCGCCAGACAATCATATAGTCCTCCAGCACCACGGCGGCCCATGCACCTCCAGTACAGCACGGTATGCTGGAGGTTTTTTCAGCGTGAGGCGCAGCGAGTGCATCCATCGCTGCCCACCTACCGATCCTAGTAGTTTTGAGAATCCCATCTCCGCATAGTCTTGGGCCGGTCATCGCCGACTTACCCCAGTCAGGCCGCCTGACGCGATCTCAACAGGAGGACGCCGTGAAGCATAACGCACCCTTCATCCCACAGCTGCAATTCCTTTCAACGTGATTGGTGGAACATGAGCGCAACCGTTCTGAAATTCGGGGGGTCTTCTTTTCTTCATCCTGAAGACTACGGTCGAGTTGCTGGGCACATCGCCGACCGACTGGCGGCTGGCGAAAACAAAATCGTTGCCGTGGTCAGCGCGATGTCGGGAATAACTGGCAACCTGAAAGCAGTCATGCTCGACGTCAACAAGCAAGCATCACCATCGAACCTCGATGCGGCACTTGCAACCGGAGAGATGCTCAGTGCTTGCCTGCTGGAGGCCGCCATCAGCCGGCTAGCGATTCCTGTAATGTCTTTGAACGGCTATTCCCTTGGAATACGCACGAATTCAAACTTCGGTCGCGCCTCAGTAGAAAGCGTAGATCCAAAGCTAATTATGGCAGCATTGCAGGAGCACGAAGTTGTCATTGCCGCGGGCGCCCAGGCAATTGATCAGTCCGGCAGGTTAACGTTTCTTGGCAGAAACAGCTCTGATCTGACCGCTATCGTAATTGCATCCATGTTAGGAGAGCACGCTTGCGAAATTTACTCGGATGTTCCGGGCGTCTATACGGCAGACCCTTATCTCGTCCCAGGGGCACAACTGATTCCGGAGATCGCCTATAGGACAATCGCACAGATGTCGCGACATGGCGCAAAGGTACTGCACCACAGGGCAGTGGAATACGCCGAGAAGCAGGGGGTCACCATTGTTTGCAAATCTCTCACCAGGGACGGAGCCGTCACGGGCACGATCGTAACAGGACATGGGAACGCCCGTTCCGTCACAGTGGCTCGCGATGCAGCGGTAATATCGTGCGCCAGCCTCGCAGAACGCGACAACCTTCGCGCGCTTCTTGATCAACACGACATCAGCGCGATCTGTATGGAAGACAACTGCGGGGCCGGCATATGCGTTCTAAGCGACATTGATTTTGCCGTGCGGCTAGTCAAGCTGACGGGCACTCGCTCGGCCTCCATTGAATCAAGAACCGCGGTGACAGAGCTTGATTCTTCAGTGTTGCGCGTCCACTTGGAGGGCGATTATGAGCGCGCCACTTTCCTGGCGCGCCAGATCCACGGGCGGATGTATCCTGGAGCAGATGGCGAACCATTTGGGTCGAGAATGGCTAAACAGCGCTCACCTTATAGTTCGCTGCTCATCCGCGGAAATAATGCGCCGGGAAATCCGGAGTAGCGGAGTCGCTCGGCGATGTGATCGAGCTCGTGGCGACGCTCGCCAGAGTGAATTTCAGCGATGGTAGCCAGGCACTTGCGGCTGAGTCATCGATGACTCACAGGATGCGGAACCACCGCCCATCGGTCAGTTGGTGCAGCCTCTTGGGCAGGCAGTATTTCCGGCCGCGATGAGCGGTAGCGAAAGACGCGAGCAATGCCAGCCAGATCGCACGCGCGGCTTTGGGGGCCGCCTCTCTTCAATAGCCCAGTTCAGGCATGCCTCGTCGAACCGAGCGTCAGAAGGTCTTTGCCAGCATCCCGCGCGGCTTTGACACGGCCATCCTCAACTCTACCAGAAATTATCAGGCGCACCATCCGCTCATCGAGCGCCTTGAGCCCGCTTAGTATCCGACACCTCAATGGCGCATACTCCTTGCACCGAGTATAGAAGGTCGCGTCGCTGATTCCGTATTTGCGGCACAGGTCGGTCGCCGAAAGCCCGGCCTGGTGCTCCTTGAAAATGCCGATGATCTGTCAAAAAAAGCGATCGCTTCATTGCTTGTCTCGCTCTCAAAGAGCAGACTAACCGCAAAGCGAGAACGATACAGGGGAGTACGCCGGCCGACTTGGATGCCTATTCGCGCATGCCGATGTGAGGCCGGTCTGAGTCTCGACTTCTTTTTTTAAGCAGGGCGGTGGCACGCCAGCTAATTGACGTAGTCTGGAGAACGCGCGCAAATGTCGATGTTATCCGCGAAGTCAACTGACTGGACATTATAGACATTAAAGACTTGTTACAAAGTTAAACTTTAAGAAGGCTCACCCAACCTACACTTAATTTAAATTAACGTTAATCCTTGCGGTGACGTGATAGAGCTTTGGCGATGCCGGCCTGCCGATAACGGCCCGCTGAGCCGCAGTCTGGCGGCCGGCAGCTTTGTGCATCAGTGATGACATCCGGCGCAAATGGCTGCGGAGCAGAGACCATGGAACGCCCGCCGACGACTACGGTCTCTCAACCTCGAGGGCCGGCAACAAGAGTGTCCGACCAGTTTTCTTTGGTCCCGTCGATACATTTTCCGAGGGCAGCCGGCGAGGCGTTTGCCGTCGAGTTCGGCCGATTTCTCGACCAGACCGATAATATTGCTCAATCCAAGCGGTTGTTCGACGTGTTATCTGCTTTTGTCCTGAATCTTGATTGCCTGTGGATCGCCTATAGCTCTCTTACACCCGACCAAAAATCTTTAAAGCGGTTCCGACGCGAGCCAGCGATCATGCTGAATTATCCTGATAAATGGCAGGAGCGCTATTTCGAAATGGGCTATCATAGTATAGATCCTATCATCAAGACGGGTCGAAAGCGGGCGGGCGCCTTCCGATGGAGTGAGGTGTACAATGACGCAAGCACGACTGAAGACGAACGGCGCGTTTTCGATGAGGCTGCGACGTTCGGATTAAGGTCAGGCATTAGCGTTCCATTGCACGGCCCCAATGGCAGCTTTGCGATCATGAGCTTTGCTCAATCCTGGGACCGCGAATTCCACAATAGAATAGTCACCTACTTGCAACTTGCGGCGTTTCATTTCCACCTGAGGGTCGCGAAGGTCGAGAATTCGAGTGGCGTCGGGGAAGTCCCTAAGCTTTCTTTAAGAGAGAGGGAGTGCATTATGTGGGCGGCGAGAGGTAAATCGTCGTGGGAAATAGGAAAGATTTTAAGTATATCTTTGAATACTGTGAATTTCCATATAAAAAACGTAATGAAAAAGTTGGATGTTAGTAGCAGAACGGTCGCTGCGATAAAAGCCGTAGACTTCGGAATTATCGAATTGTAAAAAGCGAGATCCAGGCGTCATACCTGAGGCACCATCGGCCTCTCCCGACGGGCAAGAAGCGCCCATTCTTACGAAAAATTCGGCCATCTTGACCTGCCACTGAACTTTCATCCAGTGGCGATTAGAGCCTCGGCCGTTTCTGCTCCGATTCTTTGGACCGCCGGAAGGTGGAGTTTCCGGGCCTTTTCACGATGGCGGGCTGGCGGCGCCATTGTGATTGAGCAACGAGATCGGGCCCTTGTGCCCGATCGCACCATGCGGGCGCACCTCGTTGTAGTATCTGCGCCAATCGTCCAACTTTTCAGCGGCATCGGAAGGGTCAGGAACCAATGGGCGTTCCGGCACTCCGCCCTGACGCGGCCGTGAAAGCTTCGGTGTAGGCGTTTGTCGGTGGGCTTTCCCGGCCTGCTGAAGTCGAGCGTCACGCCTTTCGCTTAGGCCCATAGGCCGAGGTCGCGGGAGACGAACTCGGTGCCTTGGTCAACGCGGATCGTCTTCGGATAGCCGATCTTCGGACAGACCTGTTCCAGTGCCCTGGACACCCTCCGCCCGAGCTGAACCGCGGGTCGAGCACAGGCACATAGCGGGAGAACGTGTTCACGACCGTCAGCACACGGATCTTCTTGCCCGTCGCGAGCTGATCGTGGACGAAGTCCATCGCCCAGACGTCGTTCGGGCCGACGGCTTCCTCCCGGCCTTCCCGCAGTTTCGCCTTCACACGCCGCTTCGGCGTCTTGTTCCTGATCTGCAGGCCCAAGTCCCTGTAAATTCGATAGGTTCGCTTCATGTTGATGTCCCCAGCCCTCGCGCGTGAGCATTAGGTGCACGCGCCGGCATCCGTCGCGGACCCGTGTGGCGCAGATGTCCTTGATCCGAGCTTCGATGCCGGCCTGATCGCGGCGGCGGGACTTGTAGTGATAGGTCGACGTGTCGAACTCCAGAACCCGGCATGCCCGCCGGATCGACATGTTCCACTCATCACACGTCTCCGCCACCAGCTCGCGTTTGCGACCAGGCCTCACAGTTTCGGCGAATGACGTCCTGCAGCATCTCCTTGTCCAAGGAGAGATCGGCCACCAGCCTCCTGACCTTGCCGTTCTCGTCCTCAAACTGCTTCAGCCGCTTCATCTCGGTCGGCAGCAGTCCGTCGTATTTCTTCTTCCAGTTGAGGTACGTCGCCTGGCTGATCCCCGCCCGACGACAGATCTCCGCGACGGGGATTCCGTCCGATCCCTGCTTCAGAATGAACGCCTTCTGCGCGTCCGAGAACTTCGATGTCTTCATCGTCTTCCGCACCTCCCAGCCAAGGGATGTTATACCAACGGTCATGAAGCTCGACCGACGTGAGCCCACTCTCGCATTCCGATTGATGTGATTGTTTCGGGTTGGGCGATGAGCTTCAGCCAAGCCTCGCAGGCGGCGTCGATGATGGCGTCGTGGCCGTCGAAGACGCGGTTGGAGAGCCAGTTGGCGCGCAGAATTGCCAGACGTTCTCGACCGGGTTGAGTTCCGGGGCTCGCGACGGCAGCAGCACCGGCGTGATGTTTTTCGGCACCTTCAGCTTGGCGGTCGTGTGCCAGCCTGCCCGGTCGAGTAGCAGCACGGCGTGCGCGCCGCGCGCCACATGGCGGCTGATCTCATCGAGGTGAAGATGCATGGCCGCAGTGTCGGCAAACGGCAGCGCCATGGCTGCTCCCTTGCCGCGCGCCGGGCAGATGGCGCCGAACAGGTATGCGCTTTGATAGCGCTGGTCGGCCGGATGCCTGGGCCGTGTGCCACGGCGCGCCCATTGCCGCACGACACCGTTCTTCTGGCCAATTCTGGCTTCATCTTGACACCACACCTCGACGGGCTTGCCCTTCGGCAGATCGGCGAGGTGGGCGTCTAGCGTGCGCGGAAAGTTTTTTTGAACTCTTCCGCGATCCAGGCATCCTGCGCCGGATGGCGCGGCCGCGCGCTCATGTGCGAGAAGCCGAGTTCCTTCAGCAGCTTGCCCACGTAGCGGTCGTGATAGGCGACGCCGAAACGATCCGCGATGACGCCAGCGCACCACGCCGTCAACCGCCAGGTCCGGTCCCGTCTCGACGATTTGCGCCAGTTCGGCCTTCTGTTCCGGCGACAGGCGCGGCATGGGGCGGCCATACCAGGCATCCTTCAGTCCGTCAGGGCCATCCTCGTTGAATCGATGCACCCAGTCCCGCAGCGTCTGGCGGTCCATGCCGCCGATCCGTGCAGCATCTTCCCGGCTCATCCCGTCCATGACCCCAGCCAGCGACAGCAAGCGCCTGCTCTGGTTGACGTCCTTCGCCGCCTTCGCCAGTCGCCGAAGCGCCACAGCCGAATAGTCCGTCCGCACCTTCACCGCTGATCCCATCGCCCGAATCCTCCTCGCGACAAGGAATCACGGATCAGTTGAGGCGGGAACCTCTAGCAGGCCTGCTAGAGAGTCAGCCCTCAGAGCCTTTGGTATTACCGCGGAAAACTCCACTCTCGAACGACCCAGTTTTCAGGGATCGGGTCATTTCTGTTACGCCGTATGGCGCGGTTTGAGCAACCGGCGGAGACGCGAAGCCTTCATTGAGCGCAGCGTCGGAGCCGGTTGCGGCGAGGGTTCCGGCGAAGGCCACCGGGGTCTGGCAGCCGAGCCAGGAATGCGGCCTCGCGGTGTTGAAGTCCTGCCTCCATTCGGCAATGGCACTGCGGGCGTGGTCGCGGCCGAAGAACAGGCTCTCGTTCAACAGCTCGTCGCGCATTCGGCCGTTGAAGGATTCGACGTAGCCATTTCGCATCGGCTTGCCCGGCGCGATGTAGTGCCATTCGACGCGATGATCCTTCGACCAAGCGAGGATGGCGTTCGAGGTGAACTCTGTGCCGTGGTCGGAAACGATCATGTCCGGCTTGCCGCGCCGGGCGATCAGGTCAGTCAGTTCCCGAGCAACGCGCCGACCGGAGATCGACGTGTCCGGGATCGCGGCAAGGCATTCGCGCGTCACGTCATCGACGATTTTCAGCACCCGGAACCGCCGCCCGCAGGCGAACTGGTCATGGACGAAGTCCAGCGACCAGCGCGCGTTCGGCTTCGCCTCAACCAGGATCGGCGCCCACGTGCCGACCGCTCGTCGCCGTGCCCGGCGCTTGCGCACCGTCAGGCCCTCCTCGCGGTAAAGCCGGTAGATGCGATTGACTCCTGTGGCCCGCCCTCTCGCTGGAGCAGAATGAACAGCGTCGATAGCCGAAGCGGCGGCGCTCGTTGGCGAGGTCGCGCAACCTTGTGCGCAGCTCCGTCTCCGGCGGACGCCGGGACCGATAGCGGACCATCTTGCGATCGGCACCGACGAAGTAACAGGCCCGACGCTCCGACACGCCCATGACGGCCTGCAGAAGCGCGACGCTTCGCGCTTGGCGGCAGGCCCTACCATTTTTTTGAAAGAAGCTCGCGCAGTGCCGACGCTTCGAGCATCTGGTCGGCGAGCAGCTTCTTCAGCTTCGCGTTCTCGTCTTCCAAGGTTTACAGCCGTTTGGCATCGGAGACGTCCATCCCGCCATACTTCGCCTTCCAGTTAACAGCGTCGCCTCGGAGATCCCATGCTTGCGCGCTAGGTCGCCCGCCTTTGCTCCCGCCTCATGCTCACGCAGAACGGCGATGATCTGCTCTTCCGTAAACCGCTTTCTCTTCATCAGTCCGTCCTTCAATCGAGGCCGGACTCTAATCTCAGATGGAGGAAATTACCCGTGGCAGGTCAATGTGACATCGTTTGCGCCGAGAGTTTTTTTGAACCCGCATTTTGGGGCGGTGGCTGGACTAAATGGGCCAGTACCGTGGCGACTATCGAGAGGCTGCTTCGTTCGATCGTTGAGATGGCGGCCTTTGCGCCAGCGGTGAGCCGATAGTGTCCTGAAGGTTCTGCAAAAAGCTCTGGAGAGAGAACAGCCCTTACTCTGAGGCGAGGGGCGGCCATGGC
>NZ_JBVVQY010000044.1:1813-35222 GCF_055811615.1 Mesorhizobium sp. WSM4807 | reverse complement strand
TGGCGGATCGAAGCGCAGGACAGCGTCGTTGCCGCATGGGCGAATTGCGGGTCGCGCTCGACCAGCGCGATCGAGCCCGAAAAGCCTTCCTCGCGCAGATAATAGGCGATCGAGGAGCCGACGATGGCTCCACCGATGATGACGACGTCGTAGCGCACTTTTTCGATTCTCCAGTTCCAGAGCATGATCCCGAAAGCCGGCTTTCGGAAAGGATAAATGCTCCAATTCATGCAGCCGGCAGGATAATCTCGAAGCGCGTGCCGCGCTCGGAGTCAACCAGCCGGATCGTGCCATCATGCGCTTTCAGGAGGGCCAGCACGATGCCGAGGCCCATGCCGGTGCCGCCTGAATCGCGGCGCGTGGTGAAGAACGGCTCGAAGATCCGCCCCCAGTTGCTGGCCGAAATGCCGGCGCCGTCGTCGCTCACCAGGATCGTCGCCTTGCCGTCCGCGCTCGCCGCCGTGATCGAAACGAGCGTCGCGCCATGCCGCTCCGAATTGTCGATGAGATTGGCGAGCACGATCGCCGCGTTCTCGGCCGAGATGCGCAGGCCGATATCGCCGCCCGCCTCGACGCGCACCGCCAGCCTGTCCTCGGCCGGCAGCAGTGCTAGCGCGGCGCCAACCGACGTGCTTTCGCCGCTGGGCGCAAGATTTTCGGCGCGCGCCAGGTCGAGCAGACGGCGCACCAGCAAATTGAGCCGCCCCGCATCGGTGACGATGTTGTTGGAAAAGCGCCGCCGCTCGGCCTCGTCCATTGCGCTACCCGAATCGCGCAGCAATTCGGCCGCACCCTGGATCGCCGTCAGCGGCGATTTGAGCTCGTGCGAGACATGGGTGGCGAAGGTCTGGATGCTGTCCGACCGCGCATGCAGCTTTTCGGCCATGTCGAGGAAGGCGTCGGAAAGCGCTGCCATCTCGCGCGTGCCGTGATGATCGAGCGGCCTGATGGCTTCGCGGTCGCCAGCAGCGATGCGCTTTGTCCGTTCCATCAGCGCGTAGATCGGCCGGCTGACGGTGCGCAGGAAGATCAGGCCGATGAGCAGCGTACCGCCGAGGACGGCGATCGCCGCCAGCACCACCTTGCCGCGCTCGCCATAGAGATGCTTGACGATGTTGTTCGGTGTTCGCGACAGATAGGCCACGCCGGCGACCTTGCCGTCAACCGCGACCGGCATGGCGACGAAGACGCGGACTCTCGTGCCGCGGCTGACCGAATAGAGCGATGGTGACGGCTGGTTCGGAACCCTCTGCCGGAGCGCGCTGGCATAGCGGCCGGCAAGTGCTGCGCGAACCTCGCCGACGGCGCCGAGCGACAGGCCGACCTCTTCGCGTCCGGCGATGACGACGCCTTTTGGGTCGAGCAGCCGGAAGCCGGCAAGCGTGGTTTTCTGCGTCTCGGCAAGAATGCCCGACAGGCGAGCGCCGAGCGCCGTGAAGGCGGGATCGACGGTGGCGGCCGTCGCCGCAGGCCGTGTCGCCAGAACCCTGTCGGAGGCGAGATCGAGGCTTGGCTCGATCGGCCGGTAGGGAGAGTCCGGATTGTCTCTGTCGGCAGGCACGGCCGCGCCGAGCCTCTCGGCCGGGATGCCCGCGGCGCGGACGTCTTGCGCATAGATGGAGGCGAGGACGGCGCCCTGCGCGATCAGCTCGGCCTCGGTCTGGCGGATCAGCTGGTTCTCGTAGAGCCGGAAGAAGAACAGGCCGACCAGCGGCAGCGCCATCACCATGATCAAGATGGCAACAACGACCGTGGCGAGGCGCGGCCGCCATTTCTGCGCCGTCACGCGCCGCACCGGCCCAGCCGGAAGCCGACGCCATGTACGGTCTCGATCGCATCCGTGCAGCCGGCCGCCGCCAGCTTGGCGCGGATGTTGCGGATATGGCTGTCGACGGTGCGGTCGGCGACATGGATGTTGGCGGCATAGGCATGGGCCATCACCATGTCGCGGCCAAGCACATGCGCCGGGCGTGCCAGAAACCCTTTCAGGATGGCGAATTCGATCGAGGTCAGCACCAGCGGCCTGCCGTCGAAACTGGCGGCGTGGCTGGCCGGCAGCAAAGCCAGTCTGCCGTGCGAGAATTGCCTGTCGTCGTCCTGTTCGGCCTTTGTCGGGCGAGCGCGCCGCAAGATGACGTTGACGCGTGCGACCAGTTCGCGCGGGCTGAACGGCTTGGTGACATAGTCGTCGCCACCCATTTCGAGCCCGAGGATGCGGTCGATTTCTTCATCACGCGCGGACAGGAACAGCACCGGCACATCGGATGTGTGCCGCAGCCGCCGGCAGACCTCCAGCCCGTCCATCTCCGGGATGCCGATGTCGAGCACGACAAGATCGGGCGCGCGGCGTTCGATCGCCTGCAATGCGGCGGCGCCGTCGGCTACGGCAACCGTTTTCATGCCGGCCTTTTCGAGCGCGAAGCAGATGATTTCACGGATGTGCGGATCGTCGTCGGCGACTAGGATGTTATGCGGCATCAATCAGGGACCCGGCGCGTGAGATTCGTATCCGTCAGGAACCACGAGCGACCCTCTCCTGTCGAGGTAGCGCAGAAGCCGCCAATCGCGAAAGCTCCACGCGCGCCAGTTTCTTTGCTCGGCGCGGTAGTGGGCTTCGGTCACGGCGTCGGCTGGGTCTCGGAGATCGGTGAGGAATGTCTTCTTTTGTTGGTCGAAGAAGCGGTCGAGGGCGGGCAGCGCGTCGGGGCCGAGCGAGCGGGCATAACGTATATCGAGGCGGGTGCCGGGACCTCTCATCTCGTACGAACGGTCGACATTGTAGTTGGCGATCAGTGCGGCAAAGTTGATGAACGAGCAGGCATAAAGCGTCGCCGATAGCGTCAGAAGATTGGCGGAAAGCAGCCATTCATTGGATTTTCCGAGCGCGATGCGGGCAATGATCAGGGCGAGGCCCGCCGCCACCAGCCCCATCCAGACAAAGGCGGCGACGCGCCAGTAGGTCAGCGCATAGATGCCGATATAGAGTTCGAGCCGCAGGATCGACGAGATGACCAGAACGATGTTCTGCGCCACCCAGACATAGACCAGCCGGCGGATGAACGGATCGCCGGAGGTCGTGCTGCCCGGCCGCAACGCCGCCAGCACGAAACCCGCGGCCAGCAGCGCGGTGACGATCAAGGGATAGGCGCCGCGATGCGCATAGGCGGCATAGGTCAGCCCGTCGGGAAGGGCGATGCCGCCCCACAGATAGGTGGCGTCGAGTGCGGTCTGCACCGCGAACAGGATGTTGAAGACGACCAGCGCACGAAGAATGGCGGCCTTGCCGAAGACGATGTCCTCGACCGGCTTGGCGGCGGCTCTTGTGGTCGTCACCCCGAGGGGGATAGGCAACGCAAGATGCGCAATGCGGCGCAAAAAGCGCGGCAGCCGCGGGCGCAGAAAGACCCAGACGCCGGCAAGCGCGAACAGCCAGAAGGCCAGCCGCGGCAGCTCGATGAAGTCGAGCAGTACGAGGAGATCGATCAGCGACAACCAGTATTCGATGACCGGATTGGCGGCGCCGAACAGCGCGAGAAACACTGCGCCCAGGGTCAGCGGCATGATCCAGACGGCGATCGGCGCGAGACGGATGCGCCGCCGACCGAACCGCCGTGCCGCCTTGCGCCAGCGGAAGAAATCGTGGACGAACCGGAAGGGTGCTGCGAGCAGGAAGAGCGCGACCTGGCCGGCAATGCGGGCAGCGCCGCGCCACAGCCGCCCGACCAGCGAAAGCGCAAAGACGGCCATCGCCACCAGCCCGATCGCGACCGACAGCGCACTGACATTTTCGATAAGCGGCAGCAGCCCGACAAGCAAGGCAGCGGACCACAGGCCGCGGGCGCTGAGCGCCGACGGCTGGATGGCCGCTGCTGCGGCGGCAAGCGTGATGCCGAACAGGAAAAACGTGATGCCGACGGGCTGCCCATAGAAGAAGAAATCCGCCAGCGCGGCAAGCAGAACGGCAACGCCGAATCGCGCGCAATAGCTCGGCGCGGCCGTAAGCAACGATGTCATGATCGGATTTTCTCAGTGGCTTTGATCCGGCCGGGGGGGAGATTTGCGGATGAAGGGGAAGAGGGTCGCCGAACCGTGCGGCCGGGGTGGATCGACGAGCCACCAACCGTCATAGCGGAGGCGGTACGGCAGGGACCAACGGGGCTTTTCTCGCTCTTGCATGCGGCGTATGTCGCCGATCGAAATGCAGGCGGCGGGGCGGATCTGAGGAGAATTTCCGCAATCTCGTGCAGTTTTTGTGCAGGGTCAGGCAATCACTTCAGGTTTGAATCCGCCCCGTCACCCTTTCCGGGCGCTTGCGCTGCCCCTCACCTGCCTGCCGGCATCCTCTCCCCGTGTAGTGACGGGGAGAGGGGTGCTCTCATCGCCGGTTTCGCCAATCACCAGCGTTGCAAGAATGGCGCCGAGGCTGCGCCAGCCCCTTCTCCCCGTCACTATACGGGGAGAAGTGCCCGGCAGGGCGATGAGGGGCGGCGCCAACTTCGACGATTGGCTCATATCCATTACAAGCTATGACTGTCCGAAGCGATTGCCCTGCGTGCTTGCCTCGACCGGCCGCAGGCGGCATAGATCTGAGATGACTGAAACCTATCGCCCGCGCCGCTCGGTGCTTTACGTCCCGGCCTCGAATGACAAGGCTCTGGCCAAGATCTCGTCGCTGGCCTGCGATGCCGTCATCATCGATCTCGAAGATGCCGTCGCCCCGGCCGACAAGGTCTCCGCGCGGGAAAAACTGGCCGGCATCTTCGCGAATCGCCCCGGCCGGCGCTGCGAGATGGTCGTGCGCATCAACCCGCTCTCCAGCGAATGGGGCGCCAAGGACTTGCTGGCGGCGGCACTCTGCGAGCCCGACGCCATCCTGCTGCCCAAGGTCGACACACCGCGCGACGTTCTGGAAGCCGGCGACGTCCTCGACGACAATTTCGGACCCGACGAGGTGAAACTATGGGCGATGATCGAAACGCCCAAGGCTCTGCTCAACATCGGACCGATCGCCGAGCTTGGCCGCGATCCGGGCTCGCGGCTGGTTTGTTTCGTTGCCGGAACGAACGATCTGGTCAAGGAGACCGGCACTCTCGCCACGCCCGAACGGCGCTACCTCACACCGTGGCTGATGCAGATGGTGCTCGCCGCGCGCGCCGGCGGCCTCGACCTGCTCGATGGTGTCTTCAATGATTTTCGCGATCTGGACGCTTTTGCGCGCGAATGCGGGGAAGCGGCCGCCATGGGGTTCGACGGCAAGTCGCTGATCCACCCGGCTCAAATCGATGCCGCGAACCGGGCCTTCGCGCCATCTGCCGAAGCGGTGGCCGAGGCACGCTCGGTGAAAGATGCCTTCGCGCTTGCCGAAAATGCCGGCAAGGGTGTCATTGCGCTGAATGGAAAAATGGTCGAACGGCTGCATCTGGCGCAGGCCAAAAAACTGCTGGCGAAGGCGGCCGCCATCGGGGCATGATTGGCAACTCACGACAGGAATGAAAAATGAAACTCTACCGCTTTCTGTCCAGTCCCGACGATTCCAGCTTCTGCCACAAGGTGACGGCAGCGCTGAACAAGGGCTGGCACCTGTTCGGCTCGCCGACCTATTCCTACGACATGGAGGCCAAGGCCATGCGCTGCGGCCAGGCCGTGGTAAAGGATATCGAGGGTCAGGAATACGGGCCCAACACCAAGCTCAGCGACTGGTAGATTTTGCAAAGCTCCGACGCAGGGTGTGTTGAGATTCAGGTCAGGCCGCGCCGGAGTCGAAGACGGGCGCGAAGCGACCAGACTGGGTGGTTTCCCGAGAACCGGAGCGGAGCGTACTTTTGGGTACGTGAGCACCGGAAGCGCAGGGAACTGCCGTTCGCAGGCCGGCATCACCTGAATATCAACACGGCCTACTCCGCCGCCTCTTCGATCCGCTCCATATCATCGTCCGACAGGCCGAAATGGTGGCCGATCTCGTGGATCAGCACATGGGTGACGATGTCGCCCAGCGTCTCTTCGTTCTCGGCCCAGTAGTCGAGGATGGCGCGGCGGTAGAGCGTGACGCGGTTCGGCCCCTCGCCGGTCTGCGGATTCCAGCGTTCGGCAATGCCGCGCCCCTCGAACAGGCCGAGCAGGTCGAAAGGCGTTTCCAGCGACAGATCGTCCATGATCTCGTCGGTCGGAAATTCGGCGATCTGGATGACGATCTCGCCGGTCAGCTTGCGAAACTCCTCCGGCAGATGGGCGTAAGCCTCCAGCGCCAGGAACTCCATTTCCTCCATCGACGGCGAAAGCTGGTCGTGCCAGGTGCGGGTCTTGTAGATGCGGGCCATGCTTTGTCCTTCTGATCCCGGCATATAGGCTTTCGAGCCGGGCTCGGCAAATGGGCGGGTTGCCGCCTACGCGAGGACAGGAATAAATTCCCCATGACTCCGCTTGACTCTTCGGTCGCCCTCTGGAATGCTAGAGAACATAACAGGAACAATTGTGAGTGGAAGCTGACCGTCATGGCGACAAGCGCCGTGGCGCGGGAGACTGTTTTTGCCCTGCGCCGCCAGATCGCGAAGATCGAGGGAACGCTGCCCGAGCGTCTGGAGGCGCCGGCCGGCGCAGCCCCCGTTGATGCGCCCCGGAATCCAACAGCTGATGTCACCCCCCGGAATCCAACAGCGGACATCCCGCCTCAGGATCTAACAATCGTCCGCCGCGGCCTCGCCGCGGCGCCGCCCGATGCGTTTCTGCGCACCGGCGCCGAAGGTCTCGATACTGCGCTCAGCGGCGGCCTGCCGAAGGCGGCGCTGAGCGAGATCCATGGCGCCGCGACCCGCGATGCCGGGGCCGTCGCCGGCTTCGCCCTGTCGCTCGTCAGCCTGATCCTCAAACAGGGGCCGCGACTGCCGGTCCTGTGGATCGGCACCGCGGAAATCTTCCGGGAGGCCGGCTTTCCCTATGCCAGGGGGCTTCACGCCCTTTTCGGCATCGAGCCGGAGCAATTGCTGTTTTCCGAGGCGCCAAGGCTCCTCGATGCGCTGTGGACCGCCGAGGAGGCCGCCCGGATGACGGCACTCGCCGCCGTCATCCTCGAAATCCGCGGCAGTCCGCAGCGGCTGGACCTCACCGCGACGCGGCGGCTGCACGCCCGGGCACAGAATGCCGGCCGGCCGGTGTTCCTGCTGCGCCAGGCCGGCGAATCCGAGCCGACGGCGGCACCCGTCCGCCTCGTCCTGTCGGCGGCGCCGTCGGCACCCCGCGAGACGATCGCCGGGCCGCTCGCCGGCTCGATCGGCCGCCCCGCCTTCACCGTCAGCATCGGCAAGAGCCGCACGGCCTTGCCAGGACAATTCACACTGGAGTGGAACCCCGATGAACGCAGTTTCGAGGAAAGAAGGACCGGGGAAGAACGGGCAGCGAATCCTGTCCCTGTGGTTTCCGCATCTCGCCGCGGAAAGGATCCTGCGGCAGCGTCTGGGGCGGTCCTGGCGTTCCCGGCCGTCGGATCACCTGCCCCTGGTGATCAGCCATCGCCAGGGGAACGCGCAGCGCATCGCCGCCCTCGACGAGCGGGCTGAGGCGCTTCACCTGAAGCGCGGCATGGGCATAGCCGACGCGCGCGCCATGCATCCCTCGGTCGACGTGGTGGAAGCCGATCCCGAGGCCGACCGCCGCCTGCTCGAAAGCCTTGCCGACTGGTGCGACCGCTACACCCCGCTGGTGGCGCTCGACGCAGCCGATGGCCTGTTCCTCGACGTCACCGGCTGTACCCATCTTTTCGGCGGCGAACGGTCGATGCTGGACGACATCCTGTCGCGCTTTTTCCATCAGGGTTTCGCTGTCCGCGCCGGCCTTGCCGCCACACCTGGTGCAGCCTGGGCGGCGGCGCGGTTTGCCAGTGATCGCATTGTCCCCGGTGGCGAAGAGGAAGCGCTCCTCGCACCCTTGCCGCTGGCGGCGCTGCGCATCGAGCCTGATATCCGCGCCAGCCTGGAAAGCGTCGGCCTGCGCACGGCGGGCGCCGTCATGGCAGCACCGCGCGCGCCGCTCGCCCGCCGCTTCGGTGTCTCGCTGCTTTTGCGCCTCGACCAGGCGCTCGGCCGCCTCGACGAGGCGGTGTCGCCGCACCTGCCGGTGGCGCCGCTTTCGGTCGAACGCCATCTCGCAGAACCCATCATGCTGACCGACGAAATAGAGCGGCTGGTGAAAATGCTGGCGACGACATTGAAGGCGGACCTCGAGCGCCGCGGCGAGGGCGCAAGAAGGCTGGCGCTGCTGCTTTTCCGCGTCGACGGCGCCGTCAGCCGCATCGCCGTCGGCACCTCGCGGCCGTTGCGCGAGCCGTTGCTGATCCAGAAATTGTTTCACGAAAGGCTTGCCGCGCTCGAACAGGACATCGATGCCGGCTATGGCTTCGATCTCGTGCGCCTCTCGGTCCTGTCGGCTGCGGCCTTCGACATGCAGCAGGCGGATCTCGCCGGCGAAACGCGCGACGACGGCGCCGACATCGCCCTTTTCGCCGACCGCATCCGCGCCCGGCTCGGCGACAGCGCGGTTTTGAAACCGGTCGCCGTCGAGAGTCATCTGCCGGAGCGCGCCGTCGCCATGCTTCCCTATGCGGAGGCGCCGCAAAGGGTCTCTCCGCCGAAGAAGCCGGGCAAGATACAAGACACTTCCTCCAAGCCTGTCTTTCGGCCGGAACGGCCGATCCGGCTGTTCCGTTCGCCCGAACCGATCGAGGTGCCGGCCACCGAAATGCCTGAGGGACCGCCGATGAATTTCCGTTGGCGGCGGGCTCTCTACCGGGTCGCGCGCGCCGAAGGGCCCGAACGCATCGCCCCGGAATGGTGGCGGGAGGCGGCGGGGCAGGAGGACGCGCCGACCCGGGATTATTTCCGCATCGAGGATAGCGACGGCCGCCGTTACTGGCTCTACCGCCAGGGTCTCTACGGCGCCTCGCACGCTGCGCCGCGCTGGTTCATGCATGGGGTCTTCGCATGAGCGCGCTGACGGCCGTTCCCTATGCCGAATTCGGCATCCAGTCGAATTTCTCGTTCCTGCGCGGCGCCTCGAAACCGGAGGAGCTGGTGGTCGCGGCAAAGTTCCTGGGCTTTTCGTCGATCGGGCTTGCCGACCGCAATACGGTGGCGGGCGTCGTGCGCGCCTGGCAGCAGGCCAAGGTGGAAGGTCTTTCCTATCATCCTGGCTGCCGCCTGGTTTTTTGCGACGGCACGCCCGACGTTCTCGCCTATCCGCAGGACCGCAAAGGCTGGGGCCATCTGTGCCGCATGCTGACGCAAGCCAATATGCGCGACGAAAGCGAAAAGGGCGCACCGCTTCTCTATCGCGACGACCTTTTCGAATGGGGCGATCTCATGTCGCTGGCAGTCCTGCCGGATCTGTCGGCGGGCGCCAATGATGACCTCACTTTGCTTAGCCGGCTTAAAGATCGCTTCGGCAAGGCTTTGCGGCTTGCCGTTTCGCCGGATTATCACGGCAACGACCGCTTCCGTATCGAGCAGGCAGCTGCCATGGCTGAGGTATCAGGCATTCCGCTGATGGCGACCAACGACGTTCTTTACCATACGTCCGAACGGCGCCGGTTGCAGGACGTGCTGACGGCGATCCGCCTCAACGTACCTGTTTCCGAAGCGGGGCTGGAACTGGCGGCCAATGCCGAGCGCCATTTGAAGCCGCCAATGGAGATGGCGCGGCTTTTCCGCAGGCATCCGCAGGCACTGGCGGAAACGCTGCGCTTTGCCGGCGAATTGAGCTTCTCTCTCAGTGACCTCCAATACAATTATCCCGACGAGCCGACGGAATCCGGCCTCGGGCCACAGGCCGAATTGGAAAGGCTGGCTCGAGAGGGAGCCGCGATACGGTATCCCTCAGGCGTTCCCGCCGATGTGACGAAGCGCATCCGGGAAGAGCTCGCTTTGATCGAGCGCCTGAATTACGCGCGCTATTTCCTGACTGTCTACGACATCGTCAAATTCGCCCGCAGCCAAGGCATACTCTGCCAGGGACGCGGCTCCGCAGCCAACTCGGTGGTCTGCTATTGCATCGGCATCACCGAAGTGGGCCCCGAGCGGATCGACTCGCTTTTCGAGCGCTTCATTTCCGAGGAAAGAAACGAGCCACCCGATATCGATGTCGATTTCGAACATGAAAAGCGCGAAGAGGTCATCCAGTATATCTATTCCAAATACAGCGCCAAGCGCACCGCGCTTGCCGCGGCCGTCGTCAGCTACCGGGGCCGGTCGGCGATGCGCGAAGTGGCCAAGGCGATGGGCCTGTCGGACGACGTCAGGAGCGCGCTGTCCAGCTCGATCTGGGGCTGGTCGACCTCGGAGCTCGGCGAAAAGGAGACCAGGGCCGGCGGCCTCGATCAAACCGATCCGTCGACAAGGCAGGTGATCGAATGCGCCAACGAGATCATGGGCTTTCCCCGTCATCTGTCCCAGCATGTCGGCGGCTTCGTCATCACCAGGGACCGGCTCGACGAGATCGTGCCCATCATCAAGACGGCGATGGACGAACGCAAGATGGTCGAGTGGGACAAGGACGATCTCGACGCGGTGAAAATCCTCAAGGTCGACGTGCTGGCGCTCGGCATGCTGACCTGCCTGCAGCGTGCCTTCACGCTACTTCAGGATCATTATCCGGAGGCACGGGATGACTATGGCCAGCCCTATGTGCTGGCCACCCTCCCGGCCGAGGACAAACATGTCTATGAGATGATCTGCCGCGCCGACACGATCGGCGTCTTCCAGATCGAATCCCGCGCCCAGATGTCGATGCTGCCGCGCCTTAGGCCGAAAACATTCTATGACCTCGTCATCGAGGTGGCGATCGTGCGGCCGGGCCCGATCCAGGGCGACATGGTCCACCCCTATCTGCGCCGCCGGCAGGGCAAGGAAAAGCCCGAATATCCCAAGCCGGAGCTGGAAGAGATACTCGGCAGGACGCTGGGCGTGCCACTGTTCCAGGAACAGGCGATGAAGATCGCCATCGTCGCCGGCGGCTTCAGGCCGGGCGAGGCCGATGAACTGCGCCGCGCCATGGCCACTTTCAAGCGCACCGGCACGATCGGCAATTATCGCAAGCGGATGGTCGAAGGCATGGTTTTGCGGGGTTACGAGAAGGACTTCGCCGAGCGCTGCTTCAAGCAGATCGAGGGTTTTGGCGAATACGGCTTTCCCGAAAGCCATGCCGCCTCCTTCGCCCTGCTGGTCTATGCCTCCTGCTGGTTCAAGACCTTCTATCCCGACGTGTTCTGCGCCGCGATCCTGAATTCCCAACCAATGGGGTTTTACCAGCCGGCTCAGCTTGTCCGCGACGCGCGCGACCATGGCGTCGAAATCCGCGAGGTCGACGTCAATTTTTCCGGTTGGGATTGCGCATTGGAGGAAGCGCCTTTCGACCCGGCCCGCGTCCTCGACCGCCATGCCCAGATGCGCGGCGTCATCCGGACCAATCATGCCGTCCGGCTGGGTTTTCGCCAGGTCAAGGGCCTGTCGAAGGAGCGCATGGAGGTGTTTGTCGCCAGACGCGGCGACGGCTACGCAACCGTTCGCGATGTCTGGCTTCGCTCAGGCCTCTATGTCGACGAGATCGAGAAGCTGGCGCAAGCCGACGCTTTCCGTTCGCTCGGTCTCGACCGCCGCGACGCCCTATGGGCGGTCCGCGCGCTCGACGGCAGGAGTGCCGCCGAGACCCTGCCGCTGTTCGACCAGCCGGGGATCCGCTTGCGCGATCTCGAGCCCGAGACCAGGCTGCCGACAATGCCGCTCGGCGAGCATGTTATCCACGACTACCGTTCGCTCGGCCTGTCGCTGAAGGCGCATCCGCTTGCCTTTCTGCGCCAGCGGCTGGACCGTTCCGGCGTCACGCCCAATGCGCGCCTCGGCCAGGTTCGGGACGGCAAGCGCGTTTCGGTCGCCGGCCTTGTCCTGGTGCGGCAGCGACCGGGTAACGCCAAAGCGATTTTCCTGACGCTGGAAGACGAGCAGGCGGTCGCCAACGTCATTTTCTGGGAAAGAACCTTCAACCGCTACCGGCCCATTGTTATGGGCGCGCGGCTGGTCCGTGTCACCGGCAAACTGCAGTCGGAATCGGACGTCATCCATATCGTTGCCGACAAGGTCGAGGATCTGACGCCCTGGCTGTCTGTGCTTTTGGAGGAGAAGCCCGATGTACCTGTCGTGCAAAACGACCGGCAGGATATCGCGACACTATCGGGGAAGGCAGAAAGGGTCATGCCCAAGGGGCGGAATTTTCAATAGGGGATACCGGTGCGGCGGTGCACAATCTTGCGACATGTCGGCGGGATAGCGAAAAGGATCACCACAGTTCAAGACGGTCCGCCCAGGCGCGGCGGCAATCCGTCCTCGAAGGGGAGCGAGCGCGCCTCCGAAGGCAGCATGATCGGGATGCCGTCACGCACCGGATAGGCAAGCCGTGCGACCCTCGAGATGAGCTCGTTGCGCTCCGGATCCCAGGTAAGCGGGCCCTTGGTCAGCGGGCAGGCCAGCAATTCCAGCAGTTTCGGGTCGACATTGGCCTTCTTTCCATCACGCCCATCCACCATTCGGTCTGTCCTTCTCCCGGGGCAATCACTTCAGGTTCGCATTCGCCCTCAATCTTTGGGCGTTTGCGCTGCCCCTCACCTGCCTGCCGGCATCCTCTCCCCGTATAGTGACGGGGAGAGGGGCGCTCATCGATGGTTTCGCCAATCACCCGCGTAGCAGAATGTCCGCCAAGGTTGCCGACAGCCCCTTCTCCCCGTCCCTATACGGGGAGAAGTGCCCGGCAGGGCGATGAGGGGCGGCGCCGACTTCCGCAATTGGGCTAATCCCTGCGTCCTTCTACCTTGCCTACTGCAGACTCGACCCGAAATCCTCGTTCTCGCGTGCCAGTGCCATTTCGGTGATGGCGATCAGCGTTTCGGCGCGTGTCTTCAAATCCGCCGCTTCGAGCAGCGCCTGTTTCTCGGCCGGCCCGTAGGGAGCCATCATCGATAGCGCATTGACCAGCATGGCATTTTCGGCGCGGCTGACGCTTTCCCAGTCGGCTTCAAGATCGTTGGCCTGCAAATAGGCGCGAAACGCCTTGAGCAGCGCCGGCCGGTCGATCCCGGCCTCTGCCTGATCTTCGTCGAGATCGGTGAGAAAGGGCGCAAACCGGCACTGGCGGAAGGGCGTCTTGACCGCGAGTTCCTGCACGATGCGGAACCGGCACACACCTTGCAGCGAAATCAGGTAACGGCCGTCGCCGCTCTCGGAAAGCGCGATGATGCGTCCGGCGCAGCCGACATTGCAAAGCTCCGGCTCGCCGTCGGCACGCCGCGCGCCGTCGAGGCTGGGCTGTATGACGCCGATCAGCCGCGATCCGGCGATCGCTTCATCCACCATCTCCAGATAGCGCGGCTCAAATATGTTGAGCGGCATGCGGCCACCCGGCAGCAGCAATGCGCCTTCAAGCGGGAAGATCGGCACCGTCGACGGCAAATCCGTATCAAGCCGGTAATGCGCGTTTCCCGCCTGCACTTCGAACCTCCGCTCGCTTCCTCAAGAAGCGCATCAAATCCCGATCCTCCCCAATCGGCACAAGCGAGAGAACCGATGGCCTGATCTCTCGCCTAATCTGGCGCAGCCGCCGCCGACCGCAAGGCCATCAGGCAAAAACAGCTGGATGCCGTGCTCAGGAAAACAGCAGCGACGACAATTTGCGCCGCGCCGCCAGCGTTGCCTCGTCGGTCATGCCCCATGCCTCGAAGAACTGCAGCAATTGCGTCTTGGCGCCGTCGTCGTTCCACGAGCGATCGGCTTTGACGATCGCCAGCAGATTGTCGGCCGCTGCCATGCGCTCACCGTTGGCGTTCTGGATCATGGCAAGATCGAACCGTGCCTGGTGGTCCCCGGGGTTCTCAGCCAGGCGCCGCTCGAGTTCGGCCGGATTGCCAAGTGCTGCTGCCTGCGCGGCAAGCGCCATCTTGGCACGCAGCGCGGCAAGCGGCGGCGCATCCTTTTTTGCTTCCGGCGCCCGCGCCAGCACGGCTTCGGCGCCCTCGGCATCGCCGGCCTCGAACAGCAGATCGCCCAGCCCGGCAATCGCCTCGATCGTCTCCGGCGCCTGTTCCAGGATCGCGTCGTAGATATCCGCCGCGGTCTGCACATCGCCGGCGTCGCGCGCCTCCGCGGCCGCGGCTAGTGCCTCGGCCACCTGCGGCGCACCATTATTCTTGCCGCCGACCTTCTGGATGAACGCGGCGATCTGGCTCTCGGGGATGGCGCCCATGAAGCCGTCGACCGGCTGGCCGTCCCTGAAGGCGATGACTGCCGGTATCGACTGGATGCCGAGCTGTCCGGCGATCGAAGGATGGTCGTCGATGTTCATCTTGACCAGCTTGACCTTGCCGCCGGCGGCTGTGACCGCCTTTTCCAGCAGCGGCGTCAGTTGCTTGCAGGGTCCGCACCATGGCGCCCAGAAATCGACCAGCACCGGCTGACGGCGCGATTCCTGGATGACGTCGGCGGCAAATGTGGCGGTCGTCGTATCCTTGATGACGTCGACGGCGACAGGCGGCTCGCCAAGCGCGACTTTCGCGGGGGTGGCGTCAGTGCCGCCATACTGCACCGACGTGGCATACTGCCCGCCACTGCTGCCAAATGGATTGTTGTCGCTCATCTCGTCATCCTTTCGGTCGCGCCGCCGGCCACCGGCCCGGCGCAACATCCTTATCCCCACTCGGAAGTCGGTTTATCGTCATCCATGTGGCGATCATGCCGTGACTTTCAAGATAACAGCATCATGCCCGGTTGCCTCGACGAATTTGACAAGGTCGGCGGCGGCGATTGATGTCGTTGCCTCATTGGTCAGCGGATGGGCATTGATGACCGCATGGCCCATCAACTCCTGGTCGAGAACGACCTTGACCCGCAACTCCGTATCGTTGATCAAGCCGAACACCGTGACCGCCCCCGGAACGACGCCGAGAAGCTCCATCAGCATCTCCGGCTTGCCGAAGGACACGCGCCCGGCGGCGCCGATGACATTGTGGATCTGCTTGAGATCGACCACCGCCTCCTCGCCGACGCTGACCAGGAAGAAATTGTCTTTCTTGTCCTTGAGGAAAAGATTCTTGGTGTGCCCGCCGGCGATTTCTCCACGCAGCGCCTGCGAATCGGCGACCGTGAACAGCGGCGGATGACGCAAGGTCGAGACCTCGATCCCGAGATCGGCGAGAAAGGCGAAAAGCTCGGCTTCGGTTTTCGGCATGTTGTTTCTTGTGGGACTTCTTGTTGTCGCGGTTTGGATCATGCCGTTTACGGCCAATGACGCGGCCGAGACAAGACCGTTGCGCAGCAAGGCTGCCGATTGCGTTCCTATCCGCGCTAGGGAAGGCTCGTTTACGTCGCCGGTGCGGCCAAAAAACCTGCGATTTGCCTGTTGCAATCGCCGCGCCCTTCAGCCATATAGGCGCGGCTTGCGGCCCAAAAGCCGCGCGAGCGGGTGTAGCTCAGGGGTAGAGCACAACCTTGCCAAGGTTGGGGTCGAGCGTTCGAATCGCTTCACCCGCTCCAATTTCCCAAGGGGAATCAAGCATCGAAAAGCCGCGGTTCGCCGCGGCTTTTTCGCTTTTGGGCTTGCACGGCATCACTCAGCAGACGGAGCGAGCTTGTGGCTTGCCGGCTGCCTGCAGGCGCTTTGTTCGCCGCTCGGAAAACCCCCAATAGAGTTAGGACCTTTGCCTTTCAATTTCGGACCAAGGTCCCTTGCGGACAGGTGTATTTAAACCAAACTGGCTAAGCAGTGGACCATCATATTAGAGAGTCCTCATATTCATAACCCGGAATCATCCTGGCGGGAGGGCGGCTCGAAGGAGGAATTATGAAAACTCGAACCAGTCTGTTCGCAACGGTCGCCGCTCTCGCCCTTGTCGCGTCTCCAGTCCTCGCCGGACCCGGCGGCAATGGCGGCGGGAAGGGTAACGGCGCAAGCAACGGCAACGGCGGAAACTCGGCCGCGGCCGGATCGCAGGGACACGGAGCCGCAACGTCTGCGGCGGCCAGGGATAAGTCCACTCGGGGAATTGCTCATGCAATGGCTGTCGTTTCGACGACGCCAGCCTCGCCGCAGGCCACCCTGTCCTTGCAGGTAGCCTTGGACAAGTTCCTGGCAAGAACGGCCGCGGATGACCCGGTAGAGTCTTCCGACGACACCTCCGGCGAAATTCCTGACGCTGCCGAATAGAATTGCAAATCATGCGCTGCGCGGCGGCGCACCGCATTATCGAGATTCTTGCCAGGCTGGCGGGCTCCTTCATCTGTTCGGCCGATGCCCCGGATCAAGGAAAAGCCGACATTTGAGCCAGGTCCTAAGGGATCTGAGCCAGATCCTAAGGGATCCCTGGACGGTCCTGCCCCTACAGACTGATCCAGAGAGCGCCACCGGCTTCGGCCGGTGGTGCGTTTTTAGCGCGGACGCTCAACTGGCCCGTGGCCGTTTTGGTGCCGGGTTCGGAGGGCGGCTTCGCGAGGCGGGCGGGCTCGGCGAGGATATGCTGACTTCCGGCGCACTGCGCCTGTCTCTACCGTCCTCCAAGGCGACGCACTGGAAGGACCGGCGGCGTTAGCGGGGAACTGCGAACATGTCGAAATTTCTTCTTCCTGCCGAGGTCGTTTTCGCTGAGCTTCGGACCGAACAGCGTTGTCGGCCCAGCCAGGTGGACGTCGTAGCCCTTGTCGGCAAAGAACTGGTGCATCCGCAACCGCTCGTCCGCCGAAAGATTGTGATTGACCTCGGACTTGATGTAGGGCCGGCATTCGTCGATCAGCGCGCCGATCGAGGTCAAAACCGACAGGTCGTGCGACTCCACGTCGGTCTTGATGTAGCGCAGGCGCTTGATGCGCTGGCCAAGCCGGGCACGGATCAACGGTTCGATCCGCCGCCCCTCGACCGGGATACTGAAAGCGCTGCCGTGCTTCCACCGCGACACCCCGGTGTGGTTGCCGCCGTTCTCGAACTCCGGGTTGCCGTAGTCGAAGACGAACGACCCATCTTCCGGCGTTGCCGCGTAGGGAATCGGAAAAATGTTCAATCGGGAAGGATTGAGCGCGGCATTGGCGCCGAGGATCGTGAGGTATAAGGGTTCGGCTCGAAAGCGAGGACCAGGCCCTGCGGTCCGCAGGCGAGCGCTATCGGTACCGTGCTGTCGCCGACCTGGGCGCCAACATCGATCGCCACGTCGCCATCGCTCAGGAACATCCGGAGATCATCGACCTCGCCCTGGGCGAGATCGAGATCTGCCCCGCGCGGGTTCTTCCATCGAGCGAATTCAATCTTCCCGTCTTTCGGGAGATCGATGATCTGTATCGAGTGGCCGTAAACGCGTGTTCTTGGCTTCAATCCAAGCAGGTAAAAAAATTCTTTGAGCCTCATCCGCTGCTGATAGCTCAACCCGTGACGGCATTTCAACCGGCGCAGGGCGTTGTAGCGCCGGCATCGACCGGCGTGGCTCTATTTGACTTGGACTATCTGATTCACTGGGACTATCTGGCGCCTGCACCTCTGCGAAAATCCGAAGGCGACATGCCGGCCAGTTTGCGGAACGACTTGTTGAAGGCGCTGAGCGAGCCGAAGCCGGAGTCCATGGCGACGCGCAGCACGTTGGCGTCCTGGTGCATCAGCAGCGCCTGCGCGTAGCTGAGCCGCAACAGGTTGACATATTCGTTGAGTGTCATGCCGGTCGATTTCTTAAAAATGCTCATGGCGTATTTGGGATGAATGTCGGCCGCCGCCGCGATGTCCACGCAGTCGATGTCGTAGAGGAAATTCTCCGCGATGAAGTCGCACATGCGCCCGACATTGCGCAGGGATTGCTGATCGAAGGGGCTGCCTGCTTCCTGCTCGATCGGAGTTTCGGGTACCAGCCGGTAAGGTTCGAAGCGCACCCGCTCCAGCCGCAGAAGCAGTTCGTTGACGGCGTGCTCGGCTTTGCCCGGATCGCCTGACCGGACGTAGCGGTTCCAGCGCTCGAAATTGTCGCTGTCGGACCGGTCGGTGGCATTGGTCACCAATGTCGCGCCCGTCATCAGCCGGTTGCGGACGTCCGCGGGCAGGTGCAGCCGGAAGAAGTGCACCAGCGGCAGATGCGCGCCGGCATAGACGGCGTCGTCCGACGCATCGTCCATCTGGTGCGGCAGGCCGCCCCAGAACAGGCACATGTCGCCGGCCGAAAGCGAGATCTCGTGCTCATCCATGCGGTAGTGCACGGCGCCGCGGACGATGAAATTCACCTCGACCTGGGCATGCCAATGCGGCTTCAGCATCACCAGAGGCTGGGTGTGAAACATCTGCAGCAGCAGCGGCAGACCCTCCACGCTGCTGGCGCCAGGCTGGTAAAACGGCCTTTCCGGCATCTTACTTTCCGCCAATTTTTTATTCCTTTTGTCGCGGACAAGCCTTCCCCAGTGCCTAGTCTAGGCATGCTCGCGATGAGAGAGCAAATGAAATGGGAGGATTTCAATGCGCACCATACTGACCTGCGCCGCGCTCGCGCTTGCCCTGGGCTCTGCCCCGGCCTTTGCGCAATCCGGCGAAATCACGATCTGGAGCTGGAACGTCGCCGCTTCGTCGCTGAAGGCCACCATAGAAGGTTTCAACAAGCAATTCCCCGACATCAAGGTCACGGTCCAGGATCTCGGCAACAACCCGACCTACGACAAGTCGATCGCCGGCTGCGCCGCCGGCGGCGAGGGGCTGCCGGACATCGTGACGATCGAGAACGGCGAGGCCGAGAACTACTGGAGCCAGTTCCCGGACTGCTTCGTCGACCTTCACACGCTCGGCTATACAGCCGAAGACCAGGCAAAATTCCCCGACTTCAAGCGCACCGAGCTCGAAGTGGAAGATAAGGCCTATGCGATGCCGTGGGATTCAGGCCCGGTGGCGATGTTCTACCGCCGCGACTTCTACGAGAAGGCCGGCGTCGATCCAACCTCGATCAAGACCTGGGACGATTTCATTGCTGCCGGCAAGAAGATCCAGGAGGCCAATCCTGGTGTGAAGATGACCAATGCCGATTTCAACGGCGACTCCGAATTCTTCCGGATGATCGCCAACGAGCAGGGCTGCGCCTATTTCGCCGCCGACGGGCAGTCGATCACCGTCAATCAGCCGGCCTGTGTGGCGTCGATGACCAAGATCAAGGAGATGAATGATGCCGGCATCATCACCTCGGCCGACTGGAGCACCAAGATCACCAACAACACCGCCGGCACTGTAGCCACCCAGATGTATGGCGGCTGGTACGAGGGCACCATACGCACCGAGTCGCCCGACGGCAGCGGCAAATGGGGCGTCTACCTGATGCCGAGCCTCACTGCCGACGGCCCGCGCGCCGCCAATCTCGGCGGCTCCTCGCTCGCCATCACCTCGGTGTCCAACAACAAGGAAGCCGCCTACGCCTACCTGAAATACTCGCTCGCGACCAACGAGGGCCAGATAGCGATGCTGAAGGGCTTCGGCCTCGTGCCGTCGCTGATCTCGGCGCTCGATGACCCCTATGTCTCCGAAGGCCAGCCCTATTGGGGCGGCCAGGCGGTGTGGAAGGATATTCTCGGCACCTTGCCCAAAGTCGTCCCGAGCCGCGGCACGCCGTTCCAGAGCGACGCGGAAATCATCGTCCGCGCGGTGCAGACCACATATCTGGGCGGCGGCTATCCCGATGCCAAGGCGGCGCTCGACGATGCTGCAAGCCAGATCGCCTCGGCGACCGGTCTGCCGGTCGAAGAGTGAGCTGAACGCGGCTCCCCCTTGTCCCCTTGTGGGAGAAGGTGTCGCCGAAGGCGACGGATGAGGGGTGTTCCAGCTTGGCGCCAGCGCCGAGTTTCTTCCAGCACCCCTCAACCATCTTGGCGCTGCGCGCCAAATCCACCTTCTCCCACAAGGGGAGAAGGTAAGACAGCGGCGGCGCCGACTTCGACAGCAGGCCGGCAAACCTAGAAACGAGAGGCAAAGGAGGGCAATGATGCGCTATCAGAACGCCACGGCGTATCGCTTCCTCGCGCCCTACCTGCTGATCTTCTCGATCTTCTGGCTGTGGCCGATCATCAGCTCCTTCCTGATCTCCTTCCAGGCGACGCGCACCGTGCCGTGGCGGTTCGCGCCGACCTTCAACTGGGGCCGGCTGATCGGCGATCCGGCCTTCTTCAACGCGTTGAAGAACACTTTGCTTATCCTCGTCATCCAGGTGCCGGTGATGATCACCTTGGCGATCGTGATGGCCGTGCTACTCAATTCGCCGCTGCTGAAAGCCCGTGGCCTGTTCCGCTTCGCCTTCTTCGCTCCTGTCGTGGTCGGCGAAGTCGCCTATTCGGCGGTGTTCCGGCTGATGTTCAACCTCGATTACGGCATCATCAACAAGCTGCTGAACAGCGTCGGCCTGCCGCGTATCGACTGGTTTTCCAACGTCACCCCGGCGATGGCGGTCATCATGATCGCGGTGACCTGGCGCTGGGCCGGCTACAACGCCATCATCCTGCTCGCCGGCCTGCAATCCATCCCCCAGGATGTCTACGAGGCGGCGACGCTGGACCGCGTCAGCAAGCTCAAGCAGTTCTTCTACATCACGCTGCCGCTGCTCAAGCCGATCATCGTGTTCTGCGCCGTGCTGTCGATCATCGGCACCATGCAGCTGTTCACCGAACCGTTCCTGATCACCGAACGCGGCGGACCGGGCGGCGGCACCGAAACGCTCGGGCTGCTGCTTTACCGCCAGGGTTTCAGGTCGCTCAATTTCGGTTACGCCTCGGCCATCGCCTACACCATGGCCGGGCTGGCGATCGCCATCTCGCTTGTGCAACTGTGGCTGACGAGGGAGCCGAAATGAGCTCGCGTTCCTCTTCGAGCCGTTCCTCCGCCAGATTGGGACGCAGCATCGCGCTGCATCTCTTCCTGACGCCGCTGGCGCTGATCTGGCTGTTTCCGCTGTGGATGATGGTAATCTTCTCGACCATGCCCGACAGAGGCATCTTCAGTCCCAGCATCGAGCTTTTGCCGCACGGCAGTTTCCTCGACAATGTCAACAATTTGCAGCGCGACACGAATTTCATCGGCGCCATCGGCATCTCCGTCTCGGTGGCGGTCACCTACACGTTCCTGTCGGTACTGCTCACCTCGATGGCCGGCTGGGCGCTGGCGCGCTACCAGTTCTTCGGCAAGGGCGTGGTCGTCGCGATCATCCTCGGCACCATCACGCTTCCCTATGCGGTCGTGCTGATCCCGCAATTCATCATGGTGGCGCGCGACTTCAAGCTCGCCAACACCTGGGGGGCGCTGATCGTGCCGCCGCTCTTCAATTCGCTCGGCGTGCTGTTCATGCGGCAGAGCTTCTCGATGATGCCGGGCGATCTGTTCGACGCCGCTCGCGTCGAGGGGGTCAAGGAATGGCGGATCTTCCTGTTCGTAGCGCTGCCGCTGGCGCGGCCGATGCTGGCGGCGCTCGCCATCATCCTGTTCCTTGCCTCCTGGAACAATTATCTCTGGCCGCTGCTGATCAATTCCAAGCCCGGCGCGATGACGGCGCCGGTGGCGCTCGGCACGCTGATCGGCCTCACCAAAGTGTCGTGGGGCGGCATCATGGCGGGCGCCGTCATGCTCACCGTGCCGATGCTCGTCGTGTTCGTGCTCTTGCAGCGCCATTTCGTCGCCGGCATTGCCGCCGGCGCCATCAAATAGGATCAGCATGGCAGCGGTCACACTCAAGAATGTCGTTAAGCGCTTCGGCGTCTTCGAGATCGTTCACGGCGCGAACATCGACGTCAACGACGGCGAATTCATCGTCTTCGTCGGCCCTTCCGGCTGCGGAAAATCCACGCTGCTGAGGATGATCGCCGGACTCGAGGACATCAGCGGCGGCGAGATCATCATCGGCGGCAAACTGGTGAACGACATCGAGCCGGCCGATCGCGGCATCGCCATGGTGTTCCAGTCCTACGCGCTTTACCCGCATATGAGCGTCGAGCAGAATCTGAGCTTCGGGCTGAGGATGAACGGCAACCCGAAAGCCGACACCGAACGGCGGGTGAAGCGAGCCTCCGAAATTCTCCGCATCGCCGAGCTGATGAAGCGGCGCCCGCGGCAGTTGTCGGGCGGCCAGCGCCAGCGCGTCGCCATCGGCCGCGCCATCGTGCGTGAACCGCAAGTGTTCCTGTTCGACGAGCCGCTGAGCAATCTCGACGCCGAGCTCAGGGTGCAGATGCGGGTCGAGATCTCGCGCCTGCACAAGGAGCTCGGTGTCACCATGATCTATGTGACGCACGACCAGACCGAAGCGATGACGCTGGCCGACAGGATTGTCGTGCTTAACGCCGGCAATATCGAGCAGATCGGCGCGCCGCTCGACCTCTATGACGACCCGGCCAATCGCTTCGTCGCCGGTTTCGTCGGCTCGCCGAAGATGAATTTCATGGCGGCGAAAGTGGTCGGGAACGACGGCGCAGTAACCCTCGAACTCACCAACCATTGTGGCGCCAAGCTACGGAAGCCGCTTTCGGGCGCCCCGCCTGCGGTCGGCGCCGAGGTCGTGCTCGGCGTCCGGCCGGAGCATTTCTTCGAGGCCGGCGAGGGCGATTGCGACATCGCCGTCAAGGCCGATGTCGCCGAACATCTCGGATCGGTGAGCTATGTTTATGCCAATGCCGGACCAGAGGAACTGATCATCGAGCGCGAGGCATCGCGGCAGCGGGCGAATGGCGACCACATGGTGGTGTCGATCAAAGCCGGCCGGTCGCTTCTCTTCGACAAGTCAGGTGCACGCATTCGCTAATGCATGTCGCCCAAACTGCGCAGCGGTTGGGACAACGACATGCATAAAAACAAAGACACGCCAATTTTTCTTTCACCAACTCGCGACGCCGAGGCGACCCCAAGGAGATTTGAAATGACGTCCGAACCACGAAAAATCCGCTGGGGCATTCTCGGGCCCGGCACCATCGCCAAGGCCTTTGCCGGCGGTGTGGCCCATTCGCATACCGGCGAACTGGTTGCGCTCGGCGCACGCAATCCCGGCAAATCAGGCCTCGCCGATAACTTCCCGGGTGCTCGCATCCTCGACGGCTACGATGCTCTGCTCGCGGACCCGGACGTCGACGCGGTCTACATTTCGACGCCGCACCCCAGCCACGCCGAATGGGCGATCAAGGCGGCCGAGGCCGGAAAGCATGTGCTTTGCGAAAAGCCGATGGGGCTAACCGCTTTCGAGGCGGACGCGATGATCCATGCAGCGCGCAAGGCCGGCACCTTTCTCGGCGAAGCCTTCATGTACCGGCTGCATCCGCAGACGGCAAAGCTGGTCGAGCTGATCAGGTCCGGCGCGATCGGCGAGGTGCGCATGGTGAAGTCGAGCTTCGGCTTCGCCATGCCTGATTTCATGCCGGAACACCGGCTCTACGCGAACGATCTCGCTGGCGGCGGCATTCTGGATGTCGGCGGCTATCCCGTTTCGATGGCGCGGCTGATTGCCGGGGCAGCATTGGGAAAACCCTTCGCCGAGCCGGACAAGGTGGCGGGTGCTGCGCATCTTGGCCAGTCCGGCGTCGACGAATGGGCTTCGGCGCTGCTGCATTTTCCCAGTGGCATCGTCGCCGAAGTCTCCTGCGGCATTTCGCTGGCGCAGGACAATGTCCTGCGCATCCTTGGCACCAAGGGCCGCATCGAGGTCGCGGATTTCTGGTATGCGAGCGGCAGGGAAGGCGGCACCGGCGAGATTCGCATCATCCGTCCGGGCGGTGAGAAGTTGGTCGAGGTCAGGGAAGACCGCTGGCTCTACGCTTTCGAGGCCGACGCCGCCGGCGAGGCGATCCTGGCCGGAAAGCAGGAGTTTGCCTGGCCGGGCATGGGCTGGGCCGACAGCCTCGGCAATCTGCGCGTGCTCGACAAATGGCGTGCCGCCATCGGGCTCGAATACGAGATCGAGAAGCCCGAAAAACGCGTCAACACCATCTCCGGCCGGCGGCTGCGCTCCGGCGGCACCACCATCCCGAAGCGCGAAATTCCAGGCCTGCCGCCGCCGGCCTCGTGCCTGGCGCTCGGCTTCGAGGATTTTCGCACGTTCTCCTCGGGCATGATCCTGCTCGATGGCTATTTCGAAGCCGGCGGCAACGTCTTCGACACGGCCTACATCTATGGCAGCGGCTACACCGAAACGCTGCTCGGCCAGTGGTTGAAGAACCGCGGCGTGCGTGAGCAATCGGTGGTCATCGGCAAGGGCGCGCACACCCCGCTCTGCTATCCCGATGTGATCGGCAAGCAGCTCACCCAGTCGCTCGACCGGCTGCAGACCGATCATGTCGACGTCTATTTCATGCACCGCGACGATCCGGACGTGCCGGTCGACGAATTCATCGACGCAATGGACAGGGAGGTCAGGGCTGGCCGCATCCGCGGTCCGTTCGGCGGCTCGAACTGGACTAGGGAACGCATGGACGAGGCCATTGCCTATGCCGAGCGGACCGGCAAGCAAAAGCCTGGCGCGCTTTCGAACAATTTTTCTCTGGCCGAAATGCTGGTGCCGATCTGGCCGGGTTGCGTCACATCGTCGAGCGATGAATGGAAGGCCTGGCTGACCGCCCGGCAGATGCCCAATTTCGCCTGGTCGAGCCAGGGCCGGGGTTTCTTCACCGGTCGCGCCGGGCGCGACCAGCGCGACAATGAAGAGCTGGTCCGGGTCTGGTACTCGGAAAAAAATTTCGGCCGCCGCGACCGGGCGATCGAGCTCGCGAACAGGCTGGGCAAGAGCCCGATCCATGTCGCGCTGGCCTACGTCCTGGCCCAGCCGTTCCCGTCCGTCCCGCTGATCGGACCACGCACGCTCGACGAGTTGGAGGACAGCCTGCAGGCCCTCGACATTGCGCTTTCGCCTGACGACATCGCGTGGCTGGATGGCGGTTCGGACCAACATCCCGCCCGACGCACGGGCTAACTTACCTTTCCTTCTCCCCTTGTGGGGCCCGAAGGGCGGGCGAGGCCCGTGACTCGCCCCGGGGCGGTGGATTGGCGCGCAGCGCCAAGACGGATGGTTGGACGGAGTGCCGTCGGTGCCAAGCTGGAGCACCCCTCATCTGTCGCCTTCGGCGACACCTTCTCCCACAAGGGGAGAAGGGAAGACGGGGCGGCGCAACGCCGCGACTCCGCCCTACCTACCCGCTCACCTTCGGTCAGCAGTTCCAGCCGGTCATCAGCCTGTAACTCTCCTACTTTACTGCCAAGCGGCGACCACGGCCCTCGCTGGCAAGATCGCTACTCTCAGCCACATGTGTTTGTTTTAAGTGAGCTTTCTATTTCTTGAAAAGCTTGTTGCTTTCCTACATACTTCGGGAACCGGCCGCGTGAGGCGAGCAGGCGAGCGGTGCGCGAACGTGGTAGAGGTCGAGTTCCACGAACGGCAGGGGATGACTCATGACCGAAGCTGAAGGCCAGGTACGATTGACCTCGGGCGACGAACCCGATGGGCGCGATCATGTCAGCCGCATCCCCGACATCATCTCGCTGGTCAAGGACTCTTACGCTGAATTGCGCCCTGCGGAGCGGCGCGTCGCCGATGTCGTGCTCGACGATGTCAGATTCGCAGTCGACGCTTCCAACGCAGCACTTGCGCAGCGCGCCCAGGTCAGCGAACCCACCGTGACCCGGTTCTGCCGGGCCATTGGCTGCGAGGGCGTGCGCGATTTCAAGCTGAAGCTGGCGCAGAGCCTAGTCGTCGGCGCGCTCTATCTGAGCAAGCCGCCGCCCACCAGCGGCGACAACGGCATGCCGTTCTGGAATGCCGTGTTCGGCGAAGCACGCCGGGCGCTGCAGGAGGCCGAACGGCAGCTCGATCCGGCACAGCTGGTGAAGGCGGCCGAGCTCATCGCCAAGGCGCGCCAGGTCACGGTGTTTGGCCTTGGCGGCTCTTCGTCGGCGCTGGCGCAGGAAACCCAGTACCGGCTGTTCCGCTACGGCATCACCGTCAGCGCCCAGTGCGACCCGTATCTGATGCGGATGACCGCCTCGACCTTGAAGCCCGGCGATCTGGTGATCGCCATTTCGGCGACCGGACGCACCCGCGAAGTGATCGAGGCCGTCGAGCTGGCCAAGCATTACCGCGCCAACGCGATCGGCGTGACCGCGCCCGACACCGACCTTGCCCGCGCCTGCGACGTCAGGCTGACGGTGGCGGTGCCCGAATATCCCGACACGCTGAAGCCGACCGCCTCGCGGTTTGCCTTTCTGGCCGCGATCGACCTGATGGCGGTGGCGGCCGCCTACAAACTCGACGGCTCGGCCCACGAAACGGTCCGCCGCATCAAATATAACGCCCAGATCCACAGGACGGGCAAAGAGATGGAGCCGCTGGGGGACTGAGAGGCGCGGCTTCTCGTTCTCCCCTTGTGGGAGAAGGTGGCCGAGCGAAGCTCGGTCGGATGAGAGGTGTTCCAGCTTGGCACCGCCGCATTCCGTCCAGCACCCCTCAACCGTCTTGGCGCTACGCGCCAATCCACCTTCTCCCACAGGGGGAGAAGGAAAGACCGGGCGGCGCCGACTTGAAACGCAGAGGAGACAACAGATGCTCGACATGGGACCATCGAAACAGGCGGCCACCTGGTTTTCCTCCCTCTCCCGCGCGCTCGAGACGGGCGACGCAGCGGCCGCGACCAACCTGTTCGTCGAGGATTGCTACTGGCGCGACCTGCTGACCTTCACCTGGAACATCAGGACGATCGAAGGCCGCGCGGCGATCCGCGACATGCTGGAAGCCACACTGGCTACGACCAAGCCGACTGCCTGGCAGCTCAGTGGCGAGGCAAGCTCGGACGAAGGCATCGTCGAGGCTTGGTTCACCTTCGAGACGTCATCGGCGTGGGGCCGGGGCATCATGCGCCTGCAGGACGGCCGATGCCGGACGCTGTTCACGGCGATGAGCGAACTCAAGGGTTTTGAGGAGCGCAAGGGACCGGCGCGGCCGTTGGGTGTCCGCCACAAGGCCGACCCGGACCGCGAGACCTGGTCGGAGGCGAGGGCACGCGAGACGCGTAATCTCGGCGCCATTGAGCAGCCCTATTGCCTGGTCATCGGCGGCGGCCAAGGCGGCATCATGCTGGGGGCACGGCTGCGGCAGCTCGGCGTACCGGCCCTCATCATCGAGAAGAACGCTCAAGCCGGCGATTCCTGGCGCAACCGCTATCGCTCGCTCGTGCTGCACGATCCGGTCTGGTACGACCATCTGCCCTACATCCCGTTTCCGGAGAACTGGCCGGTGTTCACGCCCAAGGACAAGATGGGCGACTGGCTGGAAATGTATACGCGCGTCATGGAGCTCAATTACTGGCCCTCCACGAGATGCGTCAGCGCCAGCTATGACGAGGCGGAAAAGATCTGGACGGTCGAGGTCGATCGCGCCGGCGAGAGCATCACGCTGAAACCCAGGCACATCGTCTTCGCAACCGGCGCCTATGGCCCGCCGAGGCAGATCGAGCTTCCGGGCGCCACGGCGTTCCAGGGCGAGATCCTGCATTCCAGCCAGTATTTTAGCGGCGAAAAATTCCGCGGCAGACGCGTCGCGGTCATCGGCGCGGCAAGTTCGGGGCACGATGTCGCCGTCGATCTCTGGGAGAGCGGCGCTGAGGTGACCATGATCCAGCGCTCGCCGACGACGGTGGTCAAATCCGATACGCTGATGGAGGTCGGCTTCGAGATCTTTTCGGAAAAGGCGCTGGCCCGCGGTATCACCACCGAAAAGGCCGACATGATCGTCGCCTCCACGCCGTTCGCGGTGCTGCCGCAAAGCCAGCGGGCGCTCTACGACGTCATCAAGGCACGCGACGCGGCCTTCTACGACCGCTTGCGCGGCGCCGGCTTCGCCATCGATTTCGGCGACGACGAGACCGGGCTGCTGATGAAGGCCTACCGCACCGGCTCGGGTTACTACATCGACGTCGGCGCCTCGGATCTGATCATCGACGGCGAGATCGGCATCCGCAGCGGTGTCGAGATCAAGTCGCTGACGCCGACAGGAATCCTGTTCGACGACGGCACCGAACTGGCGGCCGACGCGATCATCTCCTGCACCGGCTATCAGTCGATGAACGAGACCGTGGCGGCGATCGTCTCGCGCGAGGTCGCCGACAAGGTCGGGCCGTGCTGGGGGATTGGCTCGGGCGTGAAAGGCGACCCGGGACCATGGCAAGGCGAACTGCGCAACATGTGGAAGCCGACGGCGCAGGAAGCTCTATGGTTCCACGGCGGCAATTTGGCGCTGTCGCGCTTTTACTCGAAATTCGTCGCGCTGCAGATCAAGGCGCGCATGGAAGGGATTGCGACGCCGGTTTATGGGGCGCCGGGGTGAAGCTGTAATCTCCCCCCTTGAGGGCCCTTGAGGGGGAGATGGCCGGCAGGCCAGAGGGGGTCGCCGCACGTCGAGCGCCAACCTCCATCCGTTGCAGGAAGGCGAGCCCGGTCGAACCGACCCCCTCTGTCGCCTTCCCCCTCAAGGGGAGAGATCACCCACGCCCGAAATGCCTGGCCACAACATCGACATGCGTCTCATGCGCATGCGCTTCGAAGCGCTCGGTATCGCTCAGATCGTCCACCGCCTCGTTCGGCCACCAGGCGCCGCCGACCACGATGCCGTCCGAGACCAGCCGCTGCTCGGCGACCAGCGAGGCGCCGACCGCATCGACGAAGGTGAAACTGCCCGGACGCAGCCGCAGCACCGCGATGTCGCCGACGGCACCGACCGCCAGCGCGCCAAGCTCGGGCCTTGCGATCGCCTCTGCCGGCCGCTGTGTTGCGGCGCGCAGCACCTCGAGCAGCGGCATGCCGAGCGCCAGCAGCTTCGACATGCACACCAGAATGTCGAAGGCCGGTCCGTCGACGCAGTAGAGATGCACGTCGCTGCTGATCACGTCAGGCGCCAGCCCTTCGCTGAGCATCGCCCTGGCGACCTCGAAATCGAACGAGCCCATGCCGTGGCCGATATCGAAGATGACGCCGCGCTCGCGCGCCAGCCGCATGTCGGGCCGCACCGCGCCGGATGTGAAGATCGGCGCGTTGGGAAACGGCCGGAAGCAATGGGTGAGGATGTCGTCCTTGCGCAGCCGCGGCAGCACTTCCGAACGGCCGGGCGGCGGCTCGTCGATATGCGCCATCAGCGCCAGGCCGGCCTGGTCGGCGGCCTCGAGTGCGAGATCGACCGGCGCAATGCCGCTGCCGCCGCCGGCATGGCGACCGGAGCGGACTTTTACGCCGACAATCACCTCCGCGTGCTCGCGCACCGCCGCCACCGTCTCGCGCGGTTCGCAGAGCCGGAGATCGCTGCACTCGCCAACCGAAACGGTCTGCGAGAAGCCGAAAATCCCGGCAAAGGAAATGTTGACATAGGCCAGGATGCGCACCTTCGAGCGCTCGATGACGTGGCGGCGAAAACCGAGGAAGTTGCCGGCGCCGGCACTTCCGGCGTCGATGAAGGTGGTGGTGCCGCTTTTTGCGGCGAGGCGGTCGGCATCGACGCCGAGCGAGGTGCCGCCCCAATAGACGTGGCTGTGCAGATCGATGAGGCCGGGCGCGACAATGGACCCGGTGGCATCGATGACGCGCGCGGCGCGCTCGAAGGGAATGTCGGCATCGATCGCGGCGATGCGGCCACCGGCGATGGCCAGATCGCGTTGCGCGTCAAGGCCGGACGCCGGATCGATGAGGCGGCCGCCCTTCAGGAGAAGATCAAATTGCATCGGCGTCTGGCTCCGCTGTGTCTTCTCGTCAAACCGGTCTGTAGGCGACAGCCTCGACCTCAATCTTGATGTCGATCATCAGCCGCGACTCGACGGTTGTCCGCGCCGGCGGATCCTTTGGAAAATGCCTGGCATAGACGGCATTGAAGGCGCCGAAGTCGCGTGCGTCCTCGAGCCAGACTGTCGTCTTGACCACGTCGTCCATGGTGCAGCCGGCCAACGCCAGGGCTGCCTTCACGTTGGAGAGCACCTGCTCGGTCTGCTCGGCGATGCCGCCCGTCACCACCACGCCGTCGCTGCCGACCGGCACCTGGCCGGACACATAGACCATATCGCCGGCCCGGACCGCCGGCGATAGCGGCACATGGGATGTTCCAAAACACTGCTTGGGCAAGGACTGTTCTCCTTCAAAAATTTGCGCTTTGCCGTGCTTCCGGCAATCGCCGCAGAATCCGCGAGGTTCGGGCTCTTTCGCTGCGCCGTTTGCCCGTGCCGCAGGTCTACGCCCATCCTGACGATTCTCATACAGGCCGTGTTGGAAAGCAACATTTTTTGGGATTCATGTTGCTTTATTACAAAAGCATCGCAGGCGTGAGCCGAGCGCCGAAACTGCCCGATCTCCCCCAAGTGGGGAGATGTCCGGCAGAACAGAGGGGGCGCTGTCCCGCCGACGCCCCGAACGGTTCCGCTCGACAGCAGCATTTGGAAGGAACATGACCCGCAAGAGTATTTGCTCCGTCCTGGGGGGAAGCGGCCCAATGCTCCTACCAAGCCAGTCAGCGGTCGATCCGTGTCGACAGGATGATCGAGGACGACGTCCGTTCGACCCCGTCCATCGCGCCGATCTGGTCGAGGAGCGTGTCGAGATCCTTGATCGACGGCGCGTCGACGATGACGATCATGTCGAAATTGCCGCTCACCGAATGCAGCGTCCGCACTGGCGGCAGCGCCTGCAGGCTGCGCACCACCTTGTCGGCGAGCTTGGGCGTAACAGTGAGCAGGACATGCGCCCGCACCAGTCCCTGTTCGTAATCCGGCGAAAGCCTGACGCCATAACCGGTGATGATTCCGCGCTGTTCCAGCCGCTCGATCCGGCTCTGCACCGTTGTCCGCGACACGCCCAGCCGCCGCGCCAGCTCGGCCGTCGAGGCGCGCGCATTCGCGCGCAGCAGGGAAAGCAGGGCTTGTTCGGCGTTGCTAAGCACTTTCGACGAACCTCATCGGCATCCTGTTCAATTTGGCACTTCGTTTCGAACAGTTCAACGCTTCCTTTCGACAGGCAAGCTGCGAAACTATTTGTCGATCAAAGGTGAGGCGAGGGAACTGTCATGAAGAAAATCATCGTTGTCGGCGCCGGCAAGATCGGCTCGACCATTGCCGAGATGCTGGCTTCCACCGGCGACTATCATGTCACCCTCATCGACCGCTCGGCCGCACAACTCGGCGCGGCCGAACTGCCTGATACGGTCGAGACGCTCGAACTCGACATCGAAGCCGCCGGAACCCTTGAAGCGGCCTTGGCCGGCAAGTTCGCCGTGCTCAGCGCCGCCCCCTTCCATCAGACCACGCGCATCGCCGAAGCGGCAGCCAGCGCCGGCGTCCACTATCTCGACCTGACCGAGGATGTCGTCGCGACCCGACGCGTCAAGCAACTGGCGCGCTCCGCCAACAGCGCCTTCATCCCGCAATGCGGGCTGGCGCCGGGCTTCGTCTCGATCGTCGCCAACGATCTCGCCAGCCCCTTCGACACGCTGGAGAGCGTGCGCATGCGGGTCGGCGCGCTGCCGCAATACCCGTCGAACGCGCTGAACTACAATCTGACCTGGAGCACGGACGGCGTCATCAACGAATATTGCGAGCCTTGCGAGGCGATCGTCGAAGGCGAGCTTATCGAGGTGCCACCGCTGGAGGAGCGCGAGGAATTCTCGCTCGACGGCGTCACCTACGAGGCGTTCAACACCTCGGGCGGGCTCGGCACGCTGGCCGAAACGCTGAAGGGCAAGGTGCGCACACTGAACTATCGCACCATCCGCTACCCCGGCCACGCCGCGATCATGAAGGCGCTGCTCAACGATCTCGGCCTGCGCCACCGCCGCGACGTGCTGAAGGACATTTTTGAGAGCGCCCTGCCGGCAACGCTGCAGGACGTGGTCATCATCTTCGTCACCGTCAGCGGCCGCAAGAACGGCCGCCTGCTGCAGGAGACCTACGCCAACAAGATCTACGCCAAGCTAGTCGGCGATAAGGTGCGCAGCGCCATCCAGATCACCACGGCCTCCGCCATCTGCGCGGTGCTCGACATGCTGGCCGACGGCACCTTGCCGGCGAAGGGTTTTATCAAGCAGGAAGACATCGCCCTCGACGCTTTCCTCGCCAACCGCTTCGGCCGCGCCTATGCGCAGCACGAAATGGTTAGCCGGCTTGCGGGGTGAGCTGTGTAATCTCCCCCCTCGAGGGGGAGATGTCGCCGAAGGCGACAGAGGGGGTCGCCTCGCGTAGAGCGCTAACCTCCATCTGTCGCAAGGGAGGTCGCATCCAGTCGAACCGACCCCCTCTAGCCTGCCGGCCATCTCCCCCTCAAGTGGGGAGATCACCTGCTCTCAAACATGCAGCGCGTGCCCAAGCGCCTTCAGCGCGGCTTCCTGAAAACCCTCGCCCTGTGTCGGGTGGGCATGGATGGTGCCAGCGATGTCCTCCAGCCGCGCGCCAATCTCCAGCGCCAGGCCGAACGCCGCCGAAAGTTCCGACACGCCCTGGCCGACCGCCTGGATGCCGAGCACCAGATGGTTGTCCGCGCGGGCAACGACCCGGACAAATCCATCTTCACCCATTTTGGTCATCGCCCGGCCATTGGCGGCAAACGGAAACAGGCCGACCTTGATCTCACCACCGAGCCCCTTTGCCTCCTCCGGCGAAAGGCCTGCGGTGACCAGCTCCGGATCGGTGAAGCAGATGGCGGGAATGCAGCGTTTGTCCCAGCTGCGCTTGTGGCCGGCGACGATCTCGGCGACCATTTCGCCTTGCGCCATCGCCCGGTGCGCCAGCATCGGCTCGCCGGTGACGTCGCCAATGGCAAAGATGCCGCGCATCGAGGTGCGGCACTGGTCGTCGATGCGGATGAATTTCCCCGCCATGTCGAGGTCGATCTGCTCCAGCCCCCAGTCTTCGATCACCGGCTTGCGCCCGACGGTGACCAGAATCCTGTCGGCAGCGATCTTGCCATTCTTTCCGGTGGCCGTCTCGATCAGCAGCGCATCGCGCTTGGTCGACAGCCCCTTGGCCTTGGCGTTCACGAGCACCTCGATGCCGAGCTCAGTGAGCCGTTTCACCACCGGCCGGGTCAGTTCGGCATCATACTGCGCCAGTACGCGCGGCAAAGCCTCGACAACGGTCACCCTGGCGCCCATCTTGGCGAAGGCGATGCCGAGCTCGAGCCCGATATAGCCGCCACCGACGACGGCAAGCCTTTCCGGCACTTCGCTCAGCCCCAGCGCTTCGGTGGACGAGATCACCGGCCCACCGAACGGCAGTGACGGCAGCTCGACCGACGCCCCGCCCCCGGGGGGGGGCCCCCCCGCCCCCCCCCCCCCCCCGGGGTGGGGGGGGGGGGGGGCCCCCCCCCCAAGTTGCGGCCCCCGGATATAGCCCCCCCCCGCACGGGT
>NZ_JBVVQY010000044.1:0-1803 GCF_055811615.1 Mesorhizobium sp. WSM4807 | reverse complement strand
CCCTTCCCGCAACTCCGCTCCCCCCCCGCGCTGGGGTGGACGTCACCCCCGCCCCCCCTACGGGCTGTGCCGGCCGCGCGCCCGCCCCCCGGGGGGGGGGCCCCCCCCCGGTCGGGGCGCGGACGACCTGTGTGCCGGTCTCTGTCTCGACCTCGACAGTCTTGCCGTCACGGAATTTCGCCCAGCCATGCACGGTCTTGACCCCGGCCCTCTTGAGCAGGCCGGCGACGCCGCTGTTCAGCCGGCTAACAATGCCGTCCTTCCAGGCGACGGTCGTTTCGAGATCAATGGATGGTGTTGCGACTGAAATGCCAAGCGGGCTCTTGCCGCCGGCCATGTGCGACGCCTTTTCGAACTCTTCGGCCGCATGGATCAGCGCCTTGGACGGAATGCAGCCGACATTGAGACAAGTGCCGCCCGGCTTGCCGAACTCGACGATAACCGTATCGATGCCGAGCTGGCCGGCGCGGATGGCACAGACATAGCCGCCGGGCCCGGCGCCGATGACGAGCAGCTTGCAGGATATTTCCTTCATGTCGATATGCTCTTTTTGGCGAAGAAAGGCCCCCTCATCCGGCCGCTTCGCGGCCACCTTCTCCCCACCGGGGAGAAGAGGCTGGCGCCGGCGCTGGAGACCTCCTCTCCCCTCGGGGAGAGGGTGGCCGTAGCGAAGCGGAGGCCGGGTGAGGGAGCCTTTGCGACCGTTCTCATCTCATCAATCCACGAAAATCAGCGCCGGGGTTTCCAGCAGCGCCTTAATCCGTTGAATAAACACTGCGGCGTCCCAGCCGTCGATCACCCGGTGGTCGAAGCTGGAGGACAGGTTCATCATCTTGCGCGGGATAAATTGGGTGCCGTCCCATATCGGCCGCACCATCATCTTGTTGACGCCGAGGATTGCCACTTCCGGATGGTTGATCACCGGCGTCGTCGCCACACCGCCCATGGCGCCGAGTGAGGTGATGGTGATGGTCGATCCCGAGAGCTCGTCGCGCGTCGCCGTGCCTGATCTGGCCGCCTCAGCGAGCCGGTTGAGCTCGGCGGCGCAGTCCCAGATGTCGCGCGCCTCGGCGTGCTTGACTACCGGCACCACCAGCCCAGAAGGCGTCTGCGCGGCGATGCCGATATGGACGCCGCCATGCTGGTGGACGACGCCGCCCTCGTCATCGAACAGCGCGTTGATATTGGGCTGGTCGGCGATCGCCTTGATCATCGCCCGCATCAGGAACGGCAGCAGCGTCAGCTTCGGCCGCTCGACGCCGCTGCGCTTCTCCTTGTTGAGCGCCGCGCGCAAATCCTCCAATGCCGTAACGTCGATCTCCTCGACGTAGGTGATGTGCGGGATGCGCGACTTAGCCAGCGCCATCTTCTCGGCGATCTTGCGCCTGAGCCCGATGATCTTGATGTCCTCGACGGCCTCGTTGCGTGCGAGGCCGGAGACCTTCGCAAGCTGCGGTCCGCGCGCCAGGGAGGCGTCGATGTCCTCGTGGAGAATGCGGCCGGCCGGGCCGCTTCCCCTGACCTGTCGGAGATCGACGCCGGCCTCTTTTGCCCTGAGGCGGACGGCCGGCGAGGCGAGCGGCTTTTCGCCTTCGGGACGCGGCGCGGCGACGGGCGCAGTACCCCGACCGACCGCAGTAGCCCCACCCCTAGCCCCTCCCCACAAGGGGGAGGGGGATTCCGTTGCCGTGGCAGACTCATCCTCACGCGCGGACACTTTTGCGGACGGGGGGGGGGGGGGGGGGGGGGGGGGGGGGGGGGGGGGGGGGGGGGGGGGGGGGGGGGGGGGGGGGGGGGGGGGGG
>NZ_JBVVQY010000043.1:0-37086 GCF_055811615.1 Mesorhizobium sp. WSM4807 | reverse complement strand
GGGGGTGCTGGGTGTTGGTGTCGGGCGTGATGCGGGGGGTGGGGCCTTCGTTACGCGCGTTGGGGTTAGTCTGGGGCGGTCTTCCGTAAATCTGCTATCCGGGGTTTACAAACTGGGTGGGGGGTGCGGGCACCCGCGAGGTGCTGGAAGATCTTGCCCGCCGCGAAGGGATCTCGTTCGCGGACCTGCGAATATTCCTGGTGCTGCCGAGCAACGAAGCGGTCCGTCAGGCGGTCGAGGCTGGCGCCGGCGCCACCATCATTTCGGAACTCGTTGTCGAACGCGCCGTTGCCGAAGGCAGCTTGCGTTCCGTGCCGATCGATCTGCCGAAACGTGATTTCGCCATGATCACGCACCGTGACCGGCAGGCAAGTCTGGCCCAGATGGCGCTCAAGGCGCATCTGGGCGCGAAGGCCGGCGAGACCGTCCGCGGGTAAGCCGGGTCAGCCGAATTTCCGCTGCGCATCGAGTGCCAGCCCAAGCCCGACCGAGCCGAACATATCACCTTCGATGACGGACGCCCGCGGCACCAAGGCTAATATCTGCTGCCTTGCCAGCGGGATGGCGGTCGATCCGCCGGTCAGGAACACCGCGGTGATGGCGGATGGTTTCACCTGCGCGTCACGGATGGTCTCGCCAACCGTCGCGGCCACCCGTTCGATATCCCTGGCAATCGTGGCCTCGAGCCCGGCGCGGGAAATTTCTGCCGCGAAACTCGCTCCGGGCAGCGCGACTACGACATCACCAGAAACTTGCTGCGTCAGGTCGATCTTGGCCGTTTCGACCAAAGCGGCCAGCGCGTGCCCGTAACGATGCTCGACGATGTGGATGAAGCGGTCGACCAGGTCGGCGCGTTCCGCCTCGTAGCGGATCTGGCGCAGATGGGTCATCGCCCTGGCGGTGTAGACCAGATTGATGCGTTGCCATGTCGCCAGGTCGATGAAGTAGCTGGCCGGCAAGTTGCGCTTGCCGTCCCTGGTCGGCGAGAGGTAGCCGAGCTGCGGCATCACATGGGTGATGCTCAACAGCCGATCGAAGTCGGTGCCGCCGATGTGGATGCCTCGGCTCGCCAGGATGTCGTCCTTGCGATCGAGGGAGCGCGCGCGCTGCGGCGAGACCCGCACGATCGAGAAGTCGGACGTGCCGCCGCCCATGTCGACGATCAGCGCCAGTTCTTCCCGCGTGACCTTCTGCTCGTAGTCGAGCGCCGCCGCGATCGGCTCGAACTGGAAGGCGATATGCTTGAAGCCCTGGGTGCGGGCCGCGTTTTCGAGTTCACCTTCGGCCTTGGCATCGGCTCCGGCATCGTCGTCGACGAACTGCACGGGACGACCGAGCACCACGCTTTCAACCGTGTCGTCCGCATCCTCTTCCAGCCTTTTCCTGAGATGGCCGACGAACAGACCAATGATCTCGGCGAAGGCGATCGATCGGGACTTGATGCGCGTCTTTTCATGGACAAGCGAACTGCCGAGTACGCTCTTCAGCGATCGCATCAGGCGACCTTCGATGCTGTCGGTATAGTTGGCGATGGCGCGGCGCCCAAAATAGGTGCGGTTGTCCTCGAAATTGAAGAACACCGCGCTCGGCAGCGTCACCTGACCGTCTTCCAGCGCCACGAGCTGCGGCTGCCCGTTCCTGACCACGCCCACGGTGGAGTTCGAAGTGCCGAAGTCGATACCGCCGAATGCTGGACGCATCGTGAAGCCTGTATTCTGATTGTGGGGAGCGACAGCTCGTGTCCGGTCGGGCCGGGGTCGCGGTCTAACCCATGAGCCACAAAAGGGGAACAACCTTTCGCATGGGGGCTAGTCCTTTCGGAAGACCAGTCTTCCGAGCCAGCCGGTCAGCATGGCTAGCGATACAGCGAAGACGCCGTAGAGAAAGGAATAATCGTGGGCGACGCGGAAGATCGACTGTTCGAAACCGGATTTGCGGATTTCGAGTTGGGCGGAGCTTTCCTTGATGAACAGGCCGCTCTTGAACAGGAACGCGCGTGCCTTGTGGGTGCCGACCGGAACATTGGGGGCGAGTCTGACGGTGGCGCGGAACAGGTTCTGCGACAGGAACTGCACGCCGCCGACGTTCACGCTGTAGAGGCCGGTCGCCGTCTTGCGCTCGCGCAGCGCCGCGGTGAATTCCTGGATTGTCGCCGGATTGTCGCCATCGTCGGCCGGCTGCATGTAGATGTTGGCGGCGCCGAGCGACAGTTGCTTGTAGCTGTTGGGGTCGGTGACGTCCTGAAGTGGGCGCGTCGTCGCCACCGAATAGGACACCGGCACGTTCTCGAAGGTCTCGGACTCCAGATTGATCCAGATGCCGAGCACCCTGTCCTTGCGGCGCACGACGACCGGCCGGGCCGGACCCTCAAGCACGACGATGATGTCGTAGCGCCCTTGGCGCGCGACAAGCGGGTCGGCATTTTCCAGTGAGCCGAAGATGGTGAGATCGGCGCCGGAAAAGCCGGCGGTGATTGAGACATGATCGGTGGACAGGCCGATCTGGATGTTTTCGGTAACCGGCGTCTGCGCTTTTCCCGGTGACGCGGCGGCGAACAGCGACAGCGAGGCAGCGGCCAGGAACGCTCTCAAGCACGCCATCAGGTCGGGTCCACGCCGGACAGCGAATAGAGGCTGGGAGGCGTCACGAACAGGTCGATTGCGAGCCGAATGGCGACCGCCAGCACCAGCAGTGCCAGCAGCGCCCTGAGTTGCTCGCCACGCAGCCTTTGGCCGGCCTTGGCGCCGTATTGCGCGCCGGCGACGCCGCCCGCCATCAACAGGAAGGCGAGCATGACATCAACCGTCTGGTTGGTGGTGGCATGGACCAGCGTGGTGTAGGCCGAGGTGAAGATGATCTGGAACAGTGAGGTGCCGATGACGACGTTGGTCGGCACTTTCAAGAGATAGATCAGCGCCGGTACCATGATGAAGCCGCCGCCGACGCCCATGATCGATGACAGGAAGCCGATGCCGGCGCCGAGGCCGAGCACCGGGATGACGCTGACGAAAAGCTTCGAGGCCCTGAACCGCATCTTCAGCGGCAAGCGGTGGATCCAGTTGTGCTGGCCGGATTTCTTCAGCACTGGCGCCGCGCCGCTGCGCGTGGCGCGCAGCGCATTGACGCTCTCGACCAGCATCAGCCCGCCGACGGTGCCGAGCAGCACGACATAGAGCAGCGAGATGAACAGGTCGAGCTGGCCGAGCCTGCGCAAGAAACCAAAGACAAAGATGCCGCCCGTTGAGCCAACGATGCCGCCTGCCAAAAGCACACCGCCGAGCTTGAAGTCGAGCGTGCCGCGCTTCACGTGCGACAATGCGCCGGAGAAGGAGGAGGCGATGACCTGGTTGGCGCCGGTAGCGACGGCGATCGCCGGCGGAATGTTGTAGAAGATCAGCAGCGGCGTGATGAGGAAGCCGCCGCCCACTCCGAACATGCCCGAAAGGAAACCCACCGCCGCGCCCATGGCCAGCAGCACGAAAATGTTGACGGAAATTTCCGCGATCGGGAGATAGATGCCCACCCGTCAGTCTCGATCAGTTTGCCTCTCGACGAATGCAACCGTTGCGGGCATTTCGCGCCTAAAAGCCTATCTCGTTCTTGCGCCGGCCGGGCGGCGAAGTCAAATCTCGCCACGCCGCCGAAACAAAAAACAACTCAATCAGTTAACAGGCAAATGTGTGGCAAAGGCGTCGCGGAAACGACGCATCTGACGTTATTTGCGCGCAAGCAGCGCCTTGACCAGTTTTTCGTCGACCGCGCCCGTCGGCTTCAAGTCGTTGTCGGTCTGGAAAGCCATGATGGCATCCTCGGTTTTCTGGCCCATCACGCCGTCGGCATTGCCGGCCTCATAGCCGTTCTTGTTGAGAATGCGCTGGATGTTCTGAACGACCTTCTTCATGTCGACGCTGGCGGTCGTCTGCGGCGTGCCGTCCTGCCACGATTCGGGAATGTCGGCCGAATTGGCCGCGGGATCGAGCGGCTTCGCCTTCCACAGTTCGGCGGCGGCGCGTGCGCGTTCGAGCTGCTCGGGCCTGAGCGCCTTGGCGATCTCGTCGCGCTTTGCCGCCGCATCCTTGTCGCCGGTCTTGGCAACGAGCGCGAACCATTTGTAGGAATCTTCGAGATTCTGCTTCATGCCGACGCCCTTCGCCGCCAGGATGCCGAGATTGAACTGGCTGTCCTTGGCACCGAGATCGGCGGCCGCCTGGAACCAGTGCGCGGCCGATTCATTGTCGGTCACGCCGTCCGCAGCCATGGCAAAGAGCACGGCGAGATTGTGCATGGCGCTGGCGTTGCCCTGCTCCGCGGCGAGCTGGTACCAGGTCTTCGCCTTCTTGACGTCGCGCGCGACGCCGGTGCCCTTCTCATAGAAGTTGCCGATGCGGTATTCCGCCGGCGCGAAGCCGAGCTCGGCGGCCTTTTCATACCATTTGGCGGCCGCTGCCATGTCTTGCTTGACGCCGCGCGATTCGGCGTAACGCGAGCCGATCTCGAACAACGCCTTGGCGTCGCCGCCGGCCGCTGCGTCACGCAAGGCAGCCGGGCCGGCATCGGCTGGGATGTCGATCTTGGCAGCGGCCGCCGTCGTCGAAGCATCCGCGGGCGTGACCGTGCCGGTCATGTCCGGGGTCGCGGGCGTGGCGGCCAGCGCTGTGGCCATTGGCTCGGTGTCCGCAGCCGTCGGGCCCGCATGTGCCGAGGCTGTCACGTTCGCCGCCGGATCGGGCGACGCCGTTGGAGTGATGGGCGCAGGAACAGGTTCGGCCTCGGGTCCGATTTCCATCGGCGTTTCGGCGTCCGACGGCGCGGCGAGGGCGGTCTGCGCCGGCATGTCGTCTTCCGTTACCGATTCGGACGGCTCTGCCTGCCGGACGACGCGGGCCGGCGCGCTGTCCTGTCCTGCAGTTTGCGCGTCCGTCTTCGGCTCGCTGGCGGTACCGGCCGACGCGGTTTTCGCTGGCTGCGCGGCCGCGATCGGCGCCGCATCGTTGCTGGCTATTTCAACGGGGTCGGAGAAAAAGGCCGTGCCCAGTTGCAGGCCGGCGAGCGCCAGCATGACTGCCGCGGCCGCCATCAGGATCGGCTTGCGCCGCGCCTTGAGCAGGTCGCCGATCCTGAGCGCCTTCACCGGGCCGCTCATCTTCGATTGCCGCTTGAGAGCGTCGGCCTCGGCGGCCGCCGCTTGCGCCGCGCGTCTGGCTGCGGCGATGAAGTCGGCTTTCGATGCATCGGCACTGCCGGGCCTGACCGGCGGTCCGCGTTCGTCGCGCACGCGTTTCATGATGGCGTTGAGGTCGGGTGGGCCGGAGCCGGGCTCCAGCGGCCGGTTGGCAACCTTCGGATCCAGCGGCTCGTCGAGATCGGCGCTCGGTATCTCGACATCAGGCGCCGAGCCGGCAAGCGGTGGAACGTCTGCCTCCTTCTTACCCTTGAAGACGCGCGCCAGTCCGCCGAGCATCGACTTCCGGCCGCCGGGCTGCTCACTTTTCTCCGTCACAGTATCCGAACCAAGCGCCGCCATCGCCGCGGCCGCAGCGGCTTCGGCCGGCGTACGCGTGCCCGGTTCGCTACGCGAACCTGGTTCATTGCGCATGATGGCCGTGGCATGGCTGTCGAGGTCGGCCATGTCACCCGTCAGCGGCAATGGCTGGTCGATGTCCATGGACGGCGCGTCACGTACGGCCATCTTTGACGGTCGCGCGCCGCGCCAGCTGTCCGGCTCGGCCGATTGCGTATTCAGAAGTTCGCTCACCGCGTCGGTCGGCTCGCCGGTTTCCAGTGAGCCCAGCCGGTCGACGATCTTGAGCAGCGTGTCGTGGATGGCCTCGAAGGTCCTCGAATTGCGCTCGTCGGAACGGCGCGTCAGTGATTCGAGCGTCTTCAGATCCTGGGCGAGGCCAGAAACGGCCGCCGTGTTGGCACTGGAGTCGGCCAGTGAGCGGACGGCGCTCTCGGCTGCCTCGCGCGCTGCGCTGAGGATGGAATCGCGGGTGCCAGCCAGCGACTTCTCGATTTCGTCGAGACGAGGGCTGATGTCCTCGAATTCCGGCAATGGCGTGCCGGGCTTCGAAAGATGCGCCGACAGACCCGCGACTTGCGCCTCCAGGCTGCGGATCAGGGCCGGGTCGATGCCGGCGACTTGTGCCGCCGATGATTCCAGCCGGCTTGAAATATCTTCGAGGCGGCCTTCCAGGCCACGGATCGCCGCTTCGCTTGCGGAATCGGGAACGCGCGTTTCCATGCGCTGGGCCAGCGCGCTGAAGCGGGCGTCGATGGCATCCATGATGCCGGCGCCGTCGATCTGCGGCATGCGCTGGTCCAGCCTGTCGACGACTTCGTCCAGCCGGCGCTCGAGATCACGAAACAGCAAGTTGCCTTGTTCGATCGCGTCGCCTTGGCGGCGCTCCATCATCATGCCGGACAGCACGTCGAAACGTTGCTCCAGCCCCTGGAAGATATAGTCGGCATCCGGCATTGCAGGCGCCCTGTCGATCTTGTCGGCAATGAGCGCGATCTGCTTGTCGAGACGCTCCATCGCCTGCTCCGGCAAATTGGCCCGGCCGGCAAGATCGTCGACCCGGCTCGACAGCATGTTGAGGCGGTCGATGACCTCGCCGCTGGGGTGAACTTGCGTGACTTCCTCGATCTGCTGGGCAAGCGAGGCGATCCGCTTCTCGATGCGTTCGAAGGGTTCGGGGTCGAATGAATTGGCCTGCGCGGCGACGGTGGATGCGACGATAGCTCGGGAAATCTCGTCCAGCCGCTCGTCGATCATACCGAATGTGCTGCTGCCGCGATTGTCCTGCTGCCTGGCGAAATGATCGACGGCGCTGGCAAGCGTGCGGACCTTCTCTTCGATCGACCGCAGCGACAGCGACTCCGGCAAATTGTTGACGGCGTTGCTGATCTGTTCGAGCCGGTCGGTCAGCATCGAAAGACCGGGTGCGTCCGACCGCTTGCGCTGATCGGCATCGACACGATCCTCGAACGCGGTCCAGCGGCGGTCGAAATCGTCCCAGCGGCGGCCAACCGCCTGCACGCTCTCCTCGCGCGCCAGCGTGTCGAGCGCGGCCTTGACCTGCTCCAGTTCGAGCCGGAGCATGTTGACGCTTCTGTCGTCGCTCCTTTCGGCCAGAGTCTGGATGGCGCCGGAAAGCCGCTCAAACTCGACGCCGAGTTCGGCGCTGCCTTTTCCGCCTCCCGATTGACCACCCGGCTCGGCGCTTGCCTGGAAAGCCCGCTCGATGTCCTTGCGCAGCGCTTCGAATTCGCGCTGCAGGCCGGCGGTCATCTGGTGGCGCAGTTCCTCGCGCAGGCCGCGCAATTCGCCGGCGATCTTGCCGACCACGGCGACGCCGTCTTCTTGGCCGCGCACACGGTCGATATCGCGGGCGATCGCCTGGTAACTCTGGTCAAAGGCAGCCGGCTCCGGGCTTTTCGGCGGCTGCGCCGGGCGCGGATCCTCATAGGGCCGGGCGCCGGCATAGCGCGGCTCCGCGCTCGGCCGGCGCGGATCGGGACGCTCGCTCAGGTCCTCGCGCGTCCGCTCCAGCCGCTGCTCCAGCGTTTCCAGGGAACGGTTGAGCTGTTCAAGCGTGGTGTGCGGCCTGCGCTGCCTGCCGACGTTGAGTGTATCGAGATAGGACCGCTTGCTGTTCATCGATGCGCCCGTTCAGAATTACTGCTGGCTTATGACCAGTTTCCCAAAGTCCGGCCGGAAACGAAGGCGGCCGCGCGGCTTGCTGCGGTGGAAGACGACCTTCCCGGGTTTCACCCACGCTCCGAAAAACCGTGAAAAATTCGCTACAGGATAAACACGGGTAACCGACATGCGCACATTTCGCCCAACGTGGTAAACAACGCGTTAACCAAGCTTAAGAAGTTGCAACGTTGTTGACGGGCTGCCTAAGCGCCGCCGGGCCATGCGCTGGCGGATGCGGCAAAAAGTTCCTCCCCCACAACGCCCTTGCTTCGTGAGGCGGCTATCGGTATAGAATTGACGTAAACGTAAAGGTGCACAGACTGTGCCGTTTGCGATTTGTTTGTTGAAACCACGAGTGGAAGCACGCCCCCGCTTCCGCTCAGGCGACGCAAGGTCCGGGACCGCGGCGCCACCAGATGGGGAAAGCCAGTGACCATGAAACTTGTTTCGCCCGGCGAAGCCGCGGCCAATACCAATGACATGTCTGACAAAGCCGGCGAGGATCTTGTCCGCATCGGCGAGATGGCCAAGAAATACGGAGTAACGCTGCGCACGCTGCGTTTCTACGAGGACAAGGGTCTTCTCACTCCGCAGCGCGACGGCTCGACCCGTCTCTACACGCGACGCGACAAGGCTCGGCTGAAGCTGATCCTGCTCGGCCGCAAGGTCGGATTCTCGCTGCGCGACGTCAAGCAGATGATGGATCTGTATGACCCGACTGGCTCCAACACCAAGCAGTTGCGACTGGCGCTCGACAAGTCGGAGAAGCAGCTTGCCCGTCTGCAGAAGCAGCGGGCGCTGATCGACGATGCCATCAACGAGTTGAGCAACTCGATGGCGGCGGTGCGTCAGATGTTGATCGAACGTTCGGCGCCGCAGGCCAGCGCCGCCGGATAATTCGGCCTCGCCGGCTTCCGGTGAACGGCCTTCTGACGAACGAGAGCCGCGGGGCGTTGGCCGCGCGGCTCTTTCTGCCTTCCGGCTGCGTCGGGATGAATACACATTTCAATCGTTCCGCACTGGCTTCAATGGAGAAGCGCCGCTACGCTCGCGGGTGAGGCCCCGGAAAAATTTGCCACATCAAAAAATTGACGTTTACGCAAACGTCAACTTTTGCTATCCCGACATGAACATTGGTCCGCATGCTGTCCCTGATTCATTTTTTTGGGGCTTGATTTCGGAGCCAAGGCCGCATGGTGGAGGAAACGCATGCCGATCTACAGGGCGCCGGTCCAGGACACGCTGTTCGTGCTGAACGAGGTGCTGGGCTACCGGCGCTATTCCAATCTTCCCGGATTTTCCGACGCGACGCCGGATGTGGTCGAGGCCATCCTCGCCGAAGGCGCCAAGCTCGCCGAAAACGTCATGCAGCCGCTGAACCGCGTCGGCGATATGCAAGGCTGCGTGCGCCATGACGACGGTTCGGTGACGACGCCGAAAGGCTTCAAGGAGGCCTTCGACCAGTATCGCGATGGCGGCTGGATGGGGCTGGCCGCACCCATCGAATTTGGCGGCCAGGGTCTGCCTTACGCGGTGCATACCGCTGTTTCCGAATATATGGTTTCGGCCAACATGTCGCTGATGATGTATCCCGGCCTGACGCAGGGCGCGATCGCGGCGATCATTACCCATGGCACCGACGAGCAGAAGGCGACATGGCTGCCGAAGCTGGTCGAGGGCATCTGGACCGGCACCATGAACCTGACTGAGCCGCATTGCGGCACCGATCTCGGCCTGCTGCGCACCAAGGCGGTTCCCAATGGCGACGGCACCTACAGGATTTCAGGCCAGAAGATCTTCATCTCGGCCGGCGAGCACGACATGTCGGACAACATCGTCCACCTCGTGCTGGCCCGCATCGAGGGCGCACCGGAAGGCGTGAAGGGCATTTCGCTGTTCATCGTGCCGAAGCTCAAGCTCGATGCGTCCGGCAATCCGGGCGAGAAGAACACCGTCTCCTGCGGCTCGATCGAGGAGAAGATGGGCATCCATGGCAATTCGACCTGCGTCATGAACTATGACGAGGCGCAAGGCATGCTGCTCGGCGACGCCAATGGCGGGCTGAAGGCCATGTTCACGATGATGAACGAGGCCCGGCTCGGCGTCGGCCTGCAGGGGCTTTCTCTGTCGGAAGTCGCCTACCAGAACGCTGTGTCCTATGCCAAGGATCGCTTGCAGGGCCGCTCGCTGTCCGGGCCGAAGGCGCCGGACAAGAAGGCCGACCCGATCATCGTCCACCCCGAAATCCGCCGCAGCCTGATGACTATGAAGGCCTTCAACGAGGCCGGCCGCGCGCTGGCGCTGTGGACGGCGATCAAGTCGGACATCGCGCACCGTGCCAGTGACGACAAGGACCGCCAGGCCGCCGACGACTACACCAGCCTGATGACACCGGTGGTCAAGGGCGTGCTCACCGACAAGGGCTTCGACCACGCGGTGATGGCGCAGCAAGTGTTCGGCGGCCACGGCTATATCGAAGAGCACGGCATGAGCCAGTTCGTGCGCGATGCCCGCATCGCCATGATCTACGAGGGCGCCAACGGCATCCAGGCGCTCGACCTCGTCGGCCGCAAGCTGGCCTTGAATGGCGGCCGCGCCGTGCAGGCCTTCTTCAAGGAGGTCGGCGAGTTCTGCGAGGAGAACCGCACTGACGAGAAGATGGCCTCCTTTACCAAGGCTCTGAAGAAGGGCCTCAACGATCTGCAGGCGGCGACGATGTGGCTGATGCAGAACGGCATGACCAAGCCCGACAACGCCGGTGCCGCCTCGACCGACTACATGCATCTCTTCGGCCTGGTAGCGCTGGGCTATATGTGGGCGCAGATGGCTAAGGCAGCCGGGGCGAAATTGGCGAATGACGCCAATGGTTCTTCGGCCTTCTACGACAGCAAGCTGGTGACGGCGCGCTTTTTCATGGAGCGGATCATGCCGGAGACGTCGGCTCACCTCGCCCGCATCTCCAGCGGCGCGGAGACATTGATGGCACTGCCAGCGGAAGCGTTCTAAGCTCGACGTTCCCCTCCCCCTCGAGGGGAGGGCGGCCCGAAGGGCCGGGAGGGGTCCTGCGTGCAGTGCGCGACCTCTTTTATGGTGACATGCCCTGGGAGGAGAATGATCGCAATGCCGTGGCATATGGCGCAGGTTGTAAAAGATAAGATCGAGCACGCCATCGGCTACCCCACCCGGCCGCTTCGCGGCCACCCTCCCCTCGAGGGGGAGGGGAGCGTTGGCGCGGGAGAAATAGCATGACCAACCCCGCCGAAATCCTCGGCCTCCCCAAACCCGCCTGGGCGGCGGACGAGGTGGGCATGCTCTACGACATGGCGCACCGCTTCATGTCGGAAGAGATCGCGCCGCGCTATGAAGAGTTCGAGAAGAACGAGATGGTCGACCGCGAGAGCTGGCTGAAGGCAGGTGCGGCCGGTCTGCTTTGTGCCTCGATGCCGGAGGAATATGGCGGTTCGGGCGGGACATTCGCGCATGAGAGCGCCATCATCGAGGCGATCGGCCATGTCGGCGTCGACGGTTTCGGCATCGGCTTGCACAATTCGATCGTCGCCCCTTACATCCTCCACTACGGCTCGGAGGAGCAGAAGAAGAAATGGCTGCCGAAACTGTCGACCGGCGAGTTGATCGGCGCCATCGCCATGACCGAGCCCGGCGCCGGCTCCGACCTGCAGGGCGTCAAGACGCGAGCCGAGAAGGATGGCAACCAATACAAGGTCAACGGCTCGAAGACCTTCATCACCAACGGCCAGCTCGCCAACTTCATCATAATCGTCACCAAGACCGATCCGGAGAAGGGCGCCAAGGGCACTTCGCTGATCGTCATCGAGACCGACGAGGTGGAAGGGTTCGAGCGCGGCCGCAACCTCGACAAGATCGGGCTCAAGGCCAACGACACGTCGGAACTGTTCTTCAACGATATGCGCGTGCCGACCTCCAATCTGCTCGGCCACGAGGAAGGCCAGGGCTTCGTCCAGCTGATGCAGCAATTGCCGCAGGAGCGGCTGCAGATCGGCACCGGCGCCATCGCCATGATCGAGCGGGCGCTGGCGCAGACCATCGACTACGTCAAGGAGCGCAAGGCCTTCGGCAAAGCGATTATCGAATTCCAAAATACCCAGTTCAAGCTGGCCGAACTGAAGACCGAAGCGACCATCGGCCGGGTCTTCTACAATGACTGCGTTGCCCGCCATATCAATGGAGGCCTCGACCCGGTGACGGCCTCGATGGCCAAATACTGGCTGTCCGACCTGCAGGGAAAAGTCGTCGACGAATGCCTTCAATTGCATGGCGGCTATGGCTACATGAATGAGTATCCGATCGCCCGCATGTTCCGCGACGCCCGCGTCCAGCGCATCTACGGCGGCACCAACGAGATCATGAAATTGCTGATCGGGCGCTCTCTCTGAGCGACTTTCAGCAAACCAAGGAGCAAGAAAATGGCCGAAGCTTATGTCTATGATGCCGTGCGCACGCCGCGCGGCAGGGGCAAGAAGGATGGCTCGCTGCACGAGGTGCCGGCGGTGCGGCTCGGCGCCAAGGTGCTCGAGGCGATCCGCGACCGCAATGGGCTGGATACCGGCACCGTCGACGACATCATCTTCGGTTGCGTCGACCCGGTCGGCGAGGCGGGGTCTGTTATTCCGCGCGCCGCCGCCTTCGAGGCGGGCTACGACACGAAAGCGCCCGGCATGCAGATCTCGCGCTTCTGCGCCTCTGGCCTGGACGCCATCAATTTCGGCGCAGCCAAAATTGCGCAAGGCGCCGACGAGATTGTCATCGCCGGCGGCGTCGAATCGATGTCGCGCGTCGGCATGGGCGCATCCGGTGGCGCCTGGTTCATGGACCCCTCCGTTGGCCTGCCGGGCTGGTTCGTGCCGCAAGGCATCTCGGCCGACCTGATCGCCACGAAATACGGCTTTTCGCGCGACGACGTCGACGCCTATGCGGTCGAGAGCCAGAAGCGTGCTGCCAAAGCCTGGGGCGAGGGCCGCTTCAAGAATTCGGTGATCTCGATCAAGGACCAGAACGGCCTGACCATCCTCGACCACGATGAGCACATGCGGCCCGCGACCGATATGCAGTCGCTGGCGGCACTCAACCCGTCTTTCGTCATGCCCGGCGAAATGGGCGGCTTCGATGCCGTCGCGGTGCAGAAGCATCCCGAGGTGGAAGAGGTCAACCACGTCCACCACGCCGGCAATTCGTCCGGTATCGTCGACGGCGCGGCGGCCGTTCTGCTCGGCTCGAAGAAGGCTGGAAAGACGATCGGCCTGAAGCCGCGCGCGCGCATCCGTGCATTCGCCAATATCGGTTCGGAACCGGTGCTGATGCTGACCGGTCCGGTAGACGTGACCGAGAAGCTGCTGAAGCGCGCCAGGATGAAGCTGTCGGACATCGATCTGTTCGAGCTCAACGAGGCTTTCGCCTCGGTGGTGCTGCGCTACATGCAGGCTTTCGATATTTCGCACGACAGGATCAACGTCAATGGCGGCGCCATCGCCATGGGCCATCCGCTCGGCGCCACAGGTGCGATGATCTTCGGAACGGTGCTGGACGAACTTGAGCGTCGCGACCTCGATACCGCGCTGGTGACCCTCTGCATCGGCGCCGGCATGGGCACCGCAACGATCATCGAACGCGTCTGACGGGAGAGAGACCGATGAGCTATACCAATTTCACGCTGGACATCGACGCCGACGGCATCGCGCTGGTCACCTGGGACATGCCGGGCCGGTCGATGAACGTCTTCACCGAAGAAGCCATGCTGGAACTGAATTCCATTGTCGACAAGGTGGCGAGCGACGCGGCGATAAAGGGGGCGGTGATCACTTCCGGCAAGGATAGTTTCTCGGGCGGCGCCGACATCACCATGCTGCAGAAGATGTTGGCGACCTTCGCCGCTGACAAAGCCAAGGACCTGGACAAGGCGACCAAGGCGCTGTTCGACAACGCCGGCTATATGACCGGCCTGTTCCGCAAGCTGGAAACCTCAGGCAAGCCGTGGGTGTCGGCGATCAACGGCACCTGCATGGGCGGCGCGTTCGAGCTGTCGCTCGCTTGCCATGGTCGTGTCGCGGCCGATTCCGACAAGGTCAGGATGGCGCTCCCCGAAGTGAAGATCGGCATTTTCCCAGGCGCCGGCGGCACCCAGCGCGTGCCGCGGCTGACCGACCAGCAGCAGGCACTGCAGATGCTGACCTCCGGCCAGACGCTGTCGCCGCAGAAGGCCAAGTCGATGGGCCTGATCCACGAGATCGCCGAGCCGCAAAAGCTGGTCGAGACCGCCAAGGCCATGATCAAAAATGGCTTGAAGCCGGTGGCGCCGTGGGACGAGAAGGGCTTCAAGCTGCCCGGCGGCCCGATCTATTCGGTGGCCGGCGCCAATCTGTGGCCACCGGCAATCGCCATCCTGCGTCGCGAGACCTATGGCAACTATCCTGCCGCCGCCGCCATCCTGAAATGCGTCTATGAAGGCCTGCTGGTGCCGTTCGACACCGCTTTGCGCATCGAGCAGCGCTATTTCACCGAGATCATGCAGACAAGAGAAGCGGCGGCGATGATCCGCTCGCTGTTCGTGTCGCTGCAGGAACTGAACAAGGGTGCGCGCCGCCCCGCCGGCGTGCCGGAAACCAAGTTCAAGAAGATCGGAGTGCTCGGCGCCGGTTTCATGGGCGCCGGCATCGCCTATGTTACGGCCAAGGCCGGCATTCCGGTGGTGCTGCTCGACCGCGACATGGAAGCTGCCGCCAAGGGCAAGGCGCATTCGGACAGCTTGATCTCGGATCAGGTCAGGAAGGGCCGCGCCAAGCCGGAGGACAAGGAGAGGCTGCTGTCGCTGATCACGCCGACGGCCGACTATGCCGACCTCGCAGGCTGCGACCTGGTGGTCGAGGCGGTGTTCGAGGATTCGGGCGTCAAGAAGGACGCCACCGAAAAGGCGGAGGCCATGCTGAAGCCGGCGGCGGTCTTCGCCTCGAATACATCCACCATCCCGATCACATCGCTGGCGAAGAATTCGGCGCGGCCGAAGAATTTCATCGGCATCCATTTCTTCTCGCCGGTCGACAAGATGATGCTAGTCGAGATCATTTTGGGCAAGAAGACGGGCGACAAGGCGCTGGCCACCGCGATCGACTTCGTCCGCGCCATCAAGAAGACGCCGATCGTCGTCAACGACACGCGCGGCTTCTATGTCAACCGCTGCGTGCTGCGCTACATGTCGGAAGCCTACAAGATGCTCATCGAGGGCGTTCCGGCGCCGATGATCGAGAATGCGGCGAAGGCCGCCGGCATGCCGGTCGGTCCTTTGGCGCTCACGGACGAAACGGCGATCGACCTCGCGCAGAAGATCATGAAGCAGACCATGCGCGATCTCGGCGAAAACGCGGTCGACCCGAAGCAGATGGCGCTGATCAACACGCTGGTCGATACTCATGGCCGCTTTGGCCGCAAGAACGGCAAGGGTTTTTACGACTATCCGCAAAAGCCTGCCAAGAAGAAGTTGTGGCCGGGCCTGAAGGATCTCTATCCGCAGTTGCCGCCTGAAAAGGTTGACTATGAGGAACTGAAGCAGCGGCTCCTGGTCACCATTGCATTGGAGGCGGCCCGGGTGATGGAGGAGGGCATCGTCACCGATCCGCGTGAAGCCGATGTCGGCTCGATCCTCGCCTTTGGCTTCGCGCCCTTTACCGGCGGCGTGCTGTCCTACGTCGACGGCATCGGCGCAAGGAAATTCGTCAAGATCGCCAAGGGCCTGCAGAAGAAGTACGGCGCCGAGTTCAAGGCGCCGAAGCTCCTGCTCGATATGGCGGAAAAGGGCGAGACTTTCTACGAACGCTTCGATCCCTATGCCAGGAGCGAGGCCAAGAAGGCGGCGTGACGCCGCCTTCTTGGTGGACAAGATCGCGGCCACCGGTTAGAACAGAGAAGGTATTTTTTCCTGTTCTGAAGGAGAGCAAAAGTGCTCTCGCATGACCGCGTATGGGCCGCAATCGATGCTCTCGCCGAGCGTTATTCGCTCTCGGCCTCGGGGCTGGCGAAGCGTGCGGGCCTCGATTCGACAGCCTTCAACAAGTCGAAGCGGCTGTCCTCGGACGGGCGGCCGCGCTGGCCGTCGACCGAATCGCTGGCCAAGATCATTGAGGCGACGGGCGCCTCGCTCGACGAATTCACGGGACTGGTCGAAGGCCGGGGCAAGCCCGGCCCCGGACCCCTGCCCGCACGGCGGTCTTCGGTGCCGCTGCTCGGCTTCGCCCAGGCCGGCGCCGGCGGTTTCTTCGATGATGCCGGCTTTCCGGCGGGGCAGGGCTGGGACCTGATCGAGCTTCCGGCACAGGCGACCGGAACCTCCTATGCGCTGCAGGTCCAGGGCGATTCCATGCTGCCGCTCTACCGCAACGGCGACGTGCTGATTGTCGAGCCGGGCGCTGCCACCCGCAAGGGCGACCGGGTCGTCGTCAAGACCAATGCCGGCGAGGTGATGGCCAAGGTGCTGGACCGTCAGACGGCGAAGTCGATCATGCTGGTCTCGCTCAATCCCGATCACCCGGACCGCGACATCCCCATGCGCGATGTCGAATGGGTGGCGCGGATTGTCTGGGCAAGCCAGTAAGGGCCGCCGGTGCGCCCGCTTCATGCAGCCGCTGCGGTGTCGACGATCCTGGTGATCGGGGCCGCGATTGCCGCCGGCGGCCGCGCCGTGCTGCATGACGAAAACGGCCGTGTCGCAGCTCGAGCGCAGGCCGGCATGGCGGCGCAATCCGAAGCGCCTGCCACATCAGCGAACCCGCGACCCAAGGCGGCGAGGCCGGAGGCGCATTCCAGGGCCATCGATCCCGAGGTCGTCGCGCCGCCGCAGCTTCAACCCGAAGAGCTTGAACGGGTCGAGCCGCGCGCGCCGCTGAGTGATCTGGCGCTGGCCAGACCGCCCAAATCGAAAATGCCCGACGACTGGAACGGGACAAAACTGTTCCAGCCGATTGCAACTGCCGCCGGTGTGATCGAGGCCAAGGGCTACTCGGTCGCGGTTTCGGGTATCGACATCATCACGCAGGACGAGACTTGCGCCGACGGCGGCAAGTCCTGGACGTGCGGCAGCCGGGCGCGAACGGCGTTCCGTGCTTTCCTGCGCGGCCGGGCGGTGGTTTGCGCGGTGCCGCCCGAAGGCGGCCGCGACCTGATCGCCGCCGAATGCCGCGTTGGCAACCAGGATGTCGGTCAGTGGTTGATCGAAAACGGCTGGGCGCGCGCAGCCAAGGGTGGCCCTTACGTCGAGGCCGGCGAGAAGGCGCGTACGGCGAGGAAGGGCATTTTCGGGCCGGCGCCCAGTCTCTCCGGCCTGCCTCCGGCACCAGCCCCTGTCGCGGCAGCGCAGCCGACGCAGCCGATTCTCGATTCGTCGGCGACGGCTACGCCGCCAACTGACCAGCCAGCGCCTTCTGAATGAGCGCGCGGGTTTCTGCGATGCCGTAGAGGGCGGCGAAGGAACCGAAGCGCGGGCCGCGCTCCTGGCCGATTAAAACCTGGTAGATCATCTGGAAGAAGGCGACGGAGACGCCCGGCCCGCCTTCCGGGCTCTGCTTCGAATGGTCCTGATAACGTTCGATCTTGCGCGCAACGTTGAGGGCGGCATTCTGGATCACCTCGCCATCGGCATCTGGCGGCAACGCGGCGAGCGCGTCAGAGAGTTTCGTCAGCGCCTCGCGCTCGACCGCGTCGGCGGCCCGGTACACCTTGGCCGGCTTCACGAAATCGTCGAAATAGCGGATCGCATACTCGGCCAGCCGGTCGAGCTCGGGATGGGTCTTCGGCGTCACGCCTGATGTGTGGCGCGAAATGAACCCCCACAGCACGTCCTTGTTCTGGGCGTTCGAGGCACTGACCAGATTGAGCAGCAGCGCGAACGACACCGGCAGGTCGACGACAGGCGGGTTACCGTCATGCATGTGCCAGACGGGATTTCCCAGCCGCTCCTTCCACTCCTGCCGGCGATAGGCGGACAGAAAGGCGTAATACTCGTCCACCGCCTTCGGAATGACGTCGAAATAGAGCTTCTTGGCCTGCCGCGGCCGCTGGTACATGTAGAGCTCGAGGCTTTCGGTCGGCGCGTAGGTCAGCCACTCGTCTATGGTCAGTCCGTTGCCCTTCGACTTCGAAATCTTCTGGCCGTTCTCGTCCAGGAACAGCTCATAGACGAAATGCTCGGGCGCGCGCCCGCCCAGGATATTGCAGATACGGTCGTAGATCACCGCATTCGTCTGGTGGTCTTTGCCGAACATTTCGAAGTCGACGCCGAGCGCCGCCCAGCGCATGCCGAAATCCGGCTTCCACTGCAGCTTCACCCTGCCGCCGGTTATGGGCAGCGTGGTTTCGGTGCCGTCATCATCGAAGGTGATAGTGCCGGCCTTGGCGTCGACATGCTTCATGGGAACGTAAAGCACGCGGCCACTTTTGGGGGAAATCGGCAAGAACGGACTGTAGGTCGCCTGACGCTCCTCTCCGAGCGTCGGCAGCATCACGTCCATAATCTTATCGAAACGTTCGGCAGCGCGCAGCAGAACGTCGTCGAAACGGCCAGCCTTGTAGTATTCCGTCGCGCTGGCGAACTCGTAGTCGAAGCCGAACGTGTCCAGGAAACGGCAAAGCATTGCGTTGTTGTGGTCTGCGAAGCTCGCATAGTCGCCGCCGAAAGGATTGGGGACGGACGAGAGCGGCTTGTGCAGGTGCGGCTCGAGTGCGGCGCGATCGGGGACGTTGTCCGGAATCTTGCGCATACCGTCCATGTCGTCGGAAAAGCACAAGATCTTGGTCTTGACCGTGTCCCGGGTGAGGACGCGGAAGGCGTGGCGCACCATCGACGTGCGTGCGACCTCGCCGAAAGTACCGATGTGCGGCAGCCCCGACGGACCGTAGCCGGTCTCAAACAGGACGGTCTCGGGAAAGTCAGTGTCTTTGTAGCGCTCGACGATCTTCCTGGCTTCCTCGAACGGCCACGCCTTGCTTTCAGCCGCTGCCGCAAGCACCTCGGGATTGAGATCGATGATGTTTGATCCCGCCATGTCACTGTTTTCCAAATTGTTCGCCGGCATCGCCGCAAATAGGGGGCCGGAAGAGATTTTTTCCACCGGTCTCTAGGCGTGCCTGCCGTAGGCGTCAACGATCGCGGCTCTTTTTCCTTGCAGCGTCGGTGCCGCGTTCCTAACTTCGGAGCCCGTTTGAGGAGTTTTTAAATGTCGTTGCCGCCGCATGAAGCCCTGATCTATCTGATGGTCATCACCTCCGCGTCCGATCGCGACATGACCGATGTCGAACTGGCGCGGATCGGCGACGTCGTCCGCTCATGGCCGGTGTTCGAGGACTTCGACCATGACCGGCTGGTCGGCGTCGCCCAGGACTGCCAAAAGATGCTGCACGAAAAGGACGGGCTGGAAGGCGTTTTGGCGCGCGTCGCTGAAGCACTGCCCGAACGCCTGCTTGATACCGCCTATGCCGCAGCCTTCGAGGTTGCGGCCGTCGACCTCGAAATGCGCTTGGAGGAGGTGAGGGTGCTGCAGCTTATCCGTCGCCAGCTCGATCTCGACACGCTCACCGTCGCAGCCATCGCCCGCGCCGCCAAAGCCCGCCTTCGCACGCTGACCTGATCCGGGCCCTGAAGGGTCAGAAGAAGCTGACCGGACCGGATCAGAAAAAACTGACCGGGAAATAGCGCAAATAAAATTCGGCGAAGATGCCCTTCACTGAGATCTGCTGCAGCGCGTAGTTGAATGCCGCGGCCAGCGCCGGATCGTTGGCCCTGGTGGCGATGGCCATTCCCGAGCCCAGATATTCTGGCGCCAGATAGGGGCCGCCGGCGAAGCGGCAGCATGCTGCGGCATCCGAACCGCCCAGCCAGAAGGCGAAGCGCATGCCGTCGCCGAAGGCGGCGTCGACCTTGCCGGCCTTAAGATCATCATGGAGTTCTTCCGGCCGGCCGAAGGGTACGACCTGAACGGTGCTGAAATAATCGCGCAGCATGCGCTCATGCGCGGAGCCGGCCACCACGCCGACGCGCCTGCCGCGCAGCCTGTCGAAGATCGGTTCTGCGAGCGCCTTTGTCTTCGGCATGATGAAGCGTGCCGGAAACTGCAGGTAGGAGCGCGAGAAGGCATATTTCGACCGCGACTCCGGCGTGGCGGCGATGCCGGCAATGATCGCTTCGCCTTCGCCCTTCTGCAGCGCCCCTTCGAGCTCGGCCCAGGGCAGTGCCTGGATCTGGCATTTTTCCGCGATGCCGAGTTCGGCGCAGATGGCGCGCGCCAGATCGACGTGGAAGCCGGACAGGCGGCCCGCCCCGTCGAGGAAGTTGAACGGCGGGAAATCGGTGGTGGTCAGGAATCTCAGACGCGGCAGCGCGGAAAGGTCAGGCTTCGGCAGCCGCTCCTTTGCATCCCACAGCACCGGCACTTGCGGCTCCGCGGCACGCGCTGCCGTGAGCCACTGTGCCCCCGTCATTGCCAGCATCAAGACGACGGGTATCCACCGAATTGCCACGATCGAGCTCCGCCCTGTCCTGTCCAATGTGGCTTTTGGTACGAAAATGACACAGGCACAACGGTTTTTGATTTCATCACGCCGATTTAGGGTTATGCTTCAGCGAGCTTGCAAACATGTGTGGCGTCGGCTGGAGGGTAGCTGCAAGGCGCTGCAAACAGAGAGGAGCAGGTTTGTAATCCGGGGTCGATGGCAAAGTGCAGGTAGCACTGGACCGTTGATCTTAACGCGGAAGGCAACATGGGGTAGATGTTGCGATGGGCCACTTCGATCGTACACTGGAATTCATAGATCAGCTGCAGCACGCCAACACGGCGACCGCGGTCTGCGAAAAACTGCTTGGCATAACCTCGGAGTTCGGCCTGACGGCGCTGATGGCCGGAACGGTTCCGCAACCGGGCACGCCAAGAGGCCAGCAAAAGGACCATGTGCTGCTTTGCGAGTGGCCGGGAGAATGGCTCGAGCGCTATGTGGCGCGCAACTATGTCGACCACGACCCCGTCGTCAGCCACATGAAGCAGCTTCAGGCGCCGTTCCAGTGGCGGGAGGCGTCCCAGAGCATCCGCATCGACAAGAGCAGCGGCGAAGTGATGGGCGACGCCGGCGAATTCAAGCTGCGCGACGGTTTGGCCTTCCCGCTGGTTACGCTCGATGGCCAGATCGTCATGGTGTCGCTCGGCGGCGAAGCCGTCGAATTGTCTGGCGCCGATTTCGGACTGGTGTCGCTGGCCGCGACCTATGCGATCGGCCGTGCCATGCAACTCCACACGATGGCGGCCCAGACCATCGACCACGTCGAACTGACGCCGCGTGAGCGCGAATGCATGCAATGGGCCGCCGTCGGCAAGTCCGAATGGGAGATTTCACAGATACTCGGCATTTCGGAACACACGTCAGAGAAACACCTTCTTAACGCCAAAAGCAAACTCGGTGCCGTCAACCGGGTGCAGGCGGTCGCGGAAGCGATAAGGCGCGGCTATATTAGCTAGCTCGGCCGTGCCGGCCTAGAAATTCTTGCCTACGTGATCGCGTAATTTTCTCGGGACAGCCCGGCCGTATCTTCCTATTGAACCTAGGAGACGGCAGATGCTTTTTTCCCTTACCACACAGGAACTTATGGAACGTCCCGACCTTTGGGAGGCCGTTCATCGTTTGCGCTACAAGATTTTCGTCGAGGAGATGGGCTGGACCGACCTGCAGCGCCCCGATGGCCTTGAGATCGATCAGTTCGACCATGACGAGGCGGTGCATCAACTCGTCGTCCGCAATGGCGAACTCGCCGGTTATCAGCGGATGTTGCCGACAACGCGGGCGCATCTTCTGACCGAGGTGCTGGCGGACCTCTATGAAGGGACGCCGCCGTCCGGCCCGAACGTTTGGGAACTGACCCGCTACGCGGTGGCGCCGGGCTTTCGTGACGGCAAGCGCGGCGTCTCGACGGTCGGCACCGAACTCATTGCCGGCTTCGTCGAGTGGGGGCTGAAGCGGAACGTCAACCAGGTGATCATCGAGTTCGAGCCGATGTGGGTCCTGCGGGCGCTGCAGTTGCACTTCCTGGCGAAGCCGCTTGGCTACCAGCGCACCTATGGCAACCAGCAGGTCGTCGCCACACTGCTCACCTTCAACGAGCATACGCTTGAGGTGGTGCGTTCTCGTCGCAGTCATTTCGCGCCGGTGCTGGCCAGGGGATATCCCGACAGGCTCGGAATGAGGCAGGCCTCGTGAGAATTGGAGACAGCCATGAACATCCACCCGCAAACAGAGTTTCGGAATCATACCCTGATTGTCACGGTGTCGTCGGAAGACGGCCGGCCGGTGCTGGACGGGCGAGCTTATGAAAGCCTAGCCAAGATCTTCCACGAAGCCGCAATCGACGATGATGTGCGCGTCGTGGTGCTGCGCGGCCTCGCCGGCTGCTTCTGCCTCGGCGGCGATTTTTCCGAATTCCTCGACGCCACCAAGCATCAAAGATTGATCGCCGCCGTCACCGACATGTTCCGCACATTGGCGACGTTCCCGAAACCGGTCCTTGCCTGTGTCGATGGCGACGCCGTCGGCGTCGGCTGCACCATCCTGTTCCATTGCGACATGGTGATCGCATCTGATGAAAGCACGTTCCGGGTGCCGTTCGTCGATTTCGGCCTCGTGCCGGACGCGGCGACCAGCATCCTGGCGCCGCAGAAACTCGGTTATGCCGGCGCTTTCCGCTTCTTCTGCCTGGGCGACACGCTCAGTGCCGAGGACGCCAGGTTGCTTGGCCTGGTCACGGAGATCGTGGTGGGCGATGTCGAGGAAGCCGCACTTGTCAGAGCCAGGCAACTCGCCAAGAAGCCGGTCGCCGCACTGCTGCAGACGCGCGACCTGCTCAAGGGCGACACGGGCGCGCTCTGCGATCGCATTGACCAGGAGATTTCGCTGTTTCAGCAGGCTTTGCAGGACGATACCACGCTGCGGCGGCTGCAGCGGATTGCTCGGCTGGCGGCATGAGAAGTCATTCGGCAGAATGACAGGAACATCTGGAATCGTGCCGCGCGTCCTTGGGGCGCGCGGCACTGCTTCAGGCCTGTATTCCCAGGAACGAAGGCCCTTCCCCGATGATCTTCTTGTCTTCCTTGCCGATGGCGTCGAGATCGCGGCCGTCATAGGGAAGCGACAACAGGATGCGCCGGATGATGGCAAGTCGCGCGCGCCGCTTGTCGTTGGCACGCACGATGATCCAGGGCGCGAATTCCTCGTGCGTGCGTTCGAACATGAGATCGCGCGCCTTGGTGTAGTCGTCCCATTTGGTGATGCCGGCAATATCGATCGGCGAGAATTTCCAGCTCTTCAAAGGACTCCAGCGGCGATCGTGAAATCGCTCAAGCTGTGTTTCCCGACCGATGTTTAGCCAGAACTTGAAGAAATGGATGCCCTCGTTGCAGATCATCCGTTCAAAATACGGCGTCTCGTCCAGGAATTTCTCGTGCTGCTCCGGCGTGCAGAAGCTCATGACCGGCTCGACGCCGGCGCGATTATACCAGGAGCGGTCGAAGGTGACGAACTCGCCGGATGTCGGGAAGTGCGCGACATAGCGCTGAAAATACCATTGCCCGAGTTCGGTTGGGCTAGGCTTGGTCAGCGCTACGTTGCGCGCTGTCCTGGGGTTCATGTACTGGCGCAGCGCGAAGATCGTGCCGCCCTTGCCTGCGGCATCGCGTCCTTCGAACAGCGACATCACCCGCTTGCCCGTCGATTGCAGCCATGCCTGCGCCTTGACCAGCTCGATCTGCAGCCGCTCGAGCGTCTCGTCATACTCGTCGCTTTTCATTTTCTTATCGTAGGGGTAGCCGCCGGCGCTCAGCTTGTTGTCTTCGACCCAGTCCGGAAGCTTTGGATCCTCGATGTCGAACTCGCGCTCCTTGCCGTCGATGCGGATCTTCAGCGGACCTGGAACGGGCGCGGCGGCATCTTCCTTGGGGTTTTTCATCGAGACGAACCTTTCCAGTTTCCGGACTCATGCTATTGGGAGCCTTACTGCATCGGCCTGAAAATCGGAATCGTTTTCGGAACGAACGGTGCAGCAGATTAACAGTGGTAGGGCGTCCTCTGTGCGTCCAATTGGACGCACGGCGCTCTAGGCCGGTCCAGCGGGAAGTTTGCACCCGGCCGGACCGGGTGGAGGAATGCGCGCGAATGGCTGACAATGGCTGACATGGGCGGCACAGAACAGCGAAGCACGGCGCAACTGGTCGCCACTCGGTTGTGGAACAGCCGCTGGCTGCTGGCGGCCGGCATCGTCGCGGTCCTGACGGTCTATGGTTTCGCAGACATGACCGGCTACGTGGTGCTGCTGGCATGTGCCGTGCTGCTGTTTGCCGCCGCGATGCTGCCGGCCGGCGTTGCGCGCCAGCCCGCGGAGGATGCCGCGGCGATCGAGGCGGGCGGGCTACAACAGCTGTCGGGAGAATATCTGGCGGCCGCCGTTGCCGATCCGCTGATCATCTTCGATCGCACCGCCACGATCGTCCATGCCAACGCCGCCGCCTTCGCCGCCTTCGGTGGCATCGCACCGGGCATGTCGCTGTCGCTGAAATTCCGGGCGCCCGAGATGCAGGCCTTGCTGGACAGTATTTTATCGGGCGCCGCCGCTTCGGATGTCGTTGACTATACCGAAAAGCTGCCGGTCGAACGGGCCTACCGGGTGAGTGCGTCTTCGGTCGGTCACGGTACCGACTTCTATGTGCTGGTCTTCAAGGACCAGAGCGAGGCACGCCGCATCGACCGGATGCGGGCCGACTTCATCGCCAATGCCAGCCATGAATTGCGCACCCCGCTCGCCTCGATCTCCGGTTTCATCGAGACGCTGCGCGGCCCGGCTCGCAACGACCCGGCGGCGCGCGAGCAGTTCCTGCAGATCATGCAGAACCAGACCGGCCGCATGGCGCGCCTGATCGACGACCTGCTGTCGCTGTCGCGACTGGAAATGAAACCTTATCTGAAGCCGGGAACTGAGGTCGATCTCCGCCAGACCCTCGACAGCGTCATCGATTCGCTGGGGCCGCTTGCCAGGGAGAACGGTGTTGCCATCGAGCGGGATTTCGCGGAAGGGCCGCTCAATGTGCCGGGGGATCGCGATGAACTTTTCCAGGTTTTCGAGAATCTGCTGGAAAACGCCTGCAAATACGGACAGTCGGGTGGACGTGTCGTGGTGACGATTTCTCATAGCGACGACGGTCCCGAACCGGGCATCGACGTCACCATCCGGGACTTCGGTCCCGGCATTCCCGAGGAGCACATCCCGCGCATCACCGAACGCTTCTACCGCGTCGATGTCGAAAACAGCCGGACCCAGAAAGGCACCGGGCTTGGCCTGTCCATCGTCAAGCATATCCTGACGCGCCACAACGCCAGGCTCTCAATCAAGTCGGAGGTCGGCAAGGGCGCAGCTTTCACGGTGCATTTGCCGGCGCACTGACGCCTCACTACCTAAGAACGCGTCGGCCGAAAACCGGAAGATTTTAGGACAGCCGGATGCGTGGATAAGGGACTTAGGGCGTACTCTGTCTCCAAGTGGACGCACGTCGCTCTAACGGTTTCTTTTTTCTGTCATCCGGCTAGCGTATCAGCGGGGATTCGAGGAAACGACTCGGACCAGAAGACCCCGGGAAGGCATCTCTATGCAGTCCGTGCACATCGTCAGCGCCTATGACGAGGAGCTGAAATATCTGTCAAAGCGCATCGCCGCGATGGGCGGGCATGCCGAACGCATGGTCGAACAGGCGATCGCGGCCCTGGTCAATGCCGACCCCGGCCTTGCCCAGAAGGTCATCCGTGACGATGCCGTTCTGGACGAAGGTCAGCGCGAGATCGACGACAAGGCGATCATCATCATCGCCAAGCGCCAGCCGATGGCGACGGATTTGCGCGAGATCGTCGGCGCGATTCGCATCTCGGCGGACCTCGAACGGGTCGGCGACCTCGGCAAGAATGTCGCCAAGCGCGTGGTTGCCGTCATAGAAGGGCGCCAGCCGACCAGCCTGTTCCGCGGCATTGAGGCCTTGGCCGACCTGGCGTTGACGCAGCTCAAGGAAGTGCTCGACGTCTACGCGTCGCGCTCGGTGGAAAAGATCGGCTTCGTGCGTGATCGCGATGATCAGATCGACGCCGTGTACACCTCGCTGTTTCGCGAGTTGCTGACGTACATGATGGAAGATCCGCGCAACATCACGCCTTGCACGCACCTGCTGTTTTGCGCCAAGAATATCGAGCGGATCGGCGATCACGCCACCAATATCGCCGAGACGATCTACTACATCGTCACCGGCGACCAGATGCCGGCCGAGCGGCCGAAGGGCGACAAGACAGACAAGATTGTGCTTCCCGTAACGCTTCCGGCGAAGTGAACGGCTGCCTCTCGAACCCATTGCTGATTTAGGCTAAGCTTTACCGAACGTTCCTGGTCCTGACCCGAGGCCATGCCTCCAGGAGGTAGCGATGGAAACCGTTCGGAACCTGACGCCGGCCCCGCCGACATCGGCCATCGTCGCTTCCAGCGTCTATACCGCCGGCCGGCGTGTCGCCGACATTCCGATCGAGGAAGCTGGCGAATGGGCCAAGAAGCCAGGTCATGTCGTCTGGATCGGCCTGCTGGAGCCGGACCGCAACCTGTTGCTTCGCGTCCAGGCGCAATTCCACCTGCACGATCTGGCGATCGAGGACGCCGAGCATCCGCATCAGCGGCCGAAGATCGAGCAATATGGCGATGCGTTGTTCATCGTTGCCCGCACGGCTCAACTGATCGACAGGCGCGTCACCTTCGGCGAGACGCATCTGTTCGTCGGCGCCGGCTACATCGTCAGCGTCAGGCACGGTCCCTCGACTTCTTATGCCGTCGTTCGCCAGCATTGGGAAAGCTGCCCGCATTCGCTAGCCAAGGGCGAGGATTTCGTCCTCTATGCCATTCTCGATTTCATCGTCGACAACTACATGCCGGTGCTCGAGCAGATCGAGGACGAGGTCGAGGCGATCGAGGACAGGGTTCTGCTGAAGCCGATGACCGGCTCCGACATAGAGCGGCTCTACATGCTGCGCCGCGATCTCTTGCGCCTGCGCAACGCCGCGCTGCCGCTGGTGGAAGTCTGCCGCCGGCTGACCAGCGCCGACCTGCCGCAGATCCATGCGGCCATGCACCCGCTGTTCCGCGACGTCACCGACCACATCCGCACCGTCCAGGAGAAGATCGACAGCTTGCGGGAGGTGCTCGCATTTGCCTTCGAGGCGAGCCTCCTGGTTGGCCAGAGCCAGGAAACGGCGATCACCAAGAAGCTCGCCTCATGGGCTGCAATCCTGGCGGTGCCGACGGCGCTCGCAGGCATCTACGGCATGAACTTCAACGACATGCCGGAACTTAGGATGGAATATGGCTACCCGGTCGTTCTGGGAGCGATTATTTTGGTCTGCTCGGTTCTCTATTGGCGCTTCCGCAAGAGCGGCTGGCTGTGAAGAGTAGGGCAGTAGGGCAGTAGGGCAGTAGGGCAGTAGGGCAGTAGGGCAGTAGGTAAAGATGGCGCCTCACGAGCGCAGTCTTTTGCAGTTCACCACATACTGCCGTACTGCCTTACTCCCCTATTCCCCTACCTACTGCGCCGCCGCTCCGAAGCGGGCTGAAACGCAATGCGAGCGTGGTACTTGCAATAGGGTCCGGTTTCGGCCGCGTCGTTGCCGCAGAAATGGAACTCTTCCGAAAGCGGATCGCCATTCGGCCATTTGCATGTCCGCTCGGTCAACTCGACGAGTTGCAGATGCCGCGAGATCGGCACGACGACGTTCTCGACCGGACGGACGTAATGACGCGCCACCGGTACGGTGTCGAATTGCGCCTGCAGCGCGGTCGCGCCGATCGACGTGGTGATATGCCGCGCGGTGCTTGCCGCCCGCGACACCGATTTCTGGACGCTCGATCCTTGCACGCTCTTCTTCTGGCGTGCCGGCGTGGCGGTCGAGCGTCCGCGGCCCGACAGTTTCAGCCGATGCACCTTGCCGATGACGGCATTGCGGCTGACGCCCCCGAGCTGTGCCGCGATCTGGCTGGCGCTCAGTCCCTCCGACCACAATTTTCTAAGAAGTTCGACCCGCTCGTCAGTCCAATTCATGAGACCGCGCTCCTGCTGAAATGTGCGGCGATCGGAATCCTTCCACGATCCGGCTTCCGCCGGGCAGACACCACATATATCGGGTGATTAGGTCCGCCGCACGAAATCTAGTTATTTCTCGACTACAATTACCTTATGCGCTGACTCAGTGACAAGAGTCTGAGGGCCAACACGAATCAGTTTTTTCGGTTTTCCCCAACTTGCCCGGTCGCTGATGAGCCGGCGTCTCGCTGGAGAGCTTGCCGCGCGTCCTTGCGCGACGTTTTCGTTGACTTCATGGCCGAAAAACACGATAAGCCGCAACGCCGCCGCTTTGGCGGCTTTTTGATTTTCCGGTTCCGGAGACGCATATAATGAGCGGTTCGGCGCTTTTCGAGACCTTTACCCGCGCACCCCTGGCCTTCGACCATGGGGAAGGCACTTGGCTGGTCACCGACAAGGGCGAGCGATATCTCGATTTTGGCGGCGGCGTCGCCGTGAATTCGCTGGGCCATAGCCATCCGCACCTGGTCTCGGCACTCACCGAGCAGGCGGCCAAGGTCTGGCATGTCTCCAACCTCTACGAGATTCCGGGACAGAGCCGTCTGGGCGAGCGGCTGGTCGACGCCACCTTCGCCGACAAGGTGTTCTTCACCAATTCCGGCGCCGAGGCGCTGGAATGCGCCATCAAGACGGCGCGGCGCTATCACTTCGTCAAGGGCCATCCCGAGCGCTTTCGCATTATCAGCTTCGAAGGCGCCTTTCATGGCCGCACGCTGGCGACCATCGCCGCCGGCGGCCAGGATAAATACCTGGAAGGCTTCGGACCCAAGGTCGAAGGTTTCGACCAGGTCGGCTTCGACGACATCGACGCCGCCGAAAGGGCGATCACATCAGAGACCGCCGCGATACTGATCGAGCCGGTGCAGGGCGAGGGTGGCATCCGCCCGGTGCCGACGCAGTCGCTGAAGCGGCTGAGGCAGCTCTGCGAACAGCATGGCCTGCTCCTGATCTTCGATGAGGTCCAGTGCGGCATCGGCCGCACCGGAAAACTGTTCGCGCATGAATGGGCTGGCGTCACGCCCGACATCATGGCGGTTGCCAAGGGCATCGGCGGCGGCTTTCCGATGGGCGCCTGTCTCGCCACCGACGAGGCGGCCGTCGGCATGACCGCCGGCGTGCACGGCACGACTTTCGGCGGCAATCCGCTGGCGATGGCGGTCGGCAACGCCGTGCTCGACGTGGTGCTGGAAGACGGCTTCCTGGAGGAGGTCCAGCGCAAGGCGTTGCTGCTGAAGCAGGGGCTGGCGGGCGTCGCCGACGAGTTTCCTGACATCATCGAAGACATCAGGGGCACCGGCCTGATGCTCGGCCTGAAATGCGCCGCACCCAACACCAAGGTGAACATGGCGTTGCGCGACCAGCATCTGCTTGCGGTTCCGGCCGGCGACAACGTTCTTCGCCTGCTGCCGCCGCTCACCGTCACCGACGCCGAGATCCATGAGGCGCTCGACCGCATCCGTGCCGGTGCCCGGGGCCTGGCCGATGCCATCGCCGCGGCTGCCGCGAAGTAACAGTCGAAAGACCCCAAATGAGCCTTCGCCATTTCACTGATCTTTCCGCCGTTTCCGAGGGCGATCTGCGCTTCATGCTGGACGATGCCGTGGTGCGAAAGGCAAGGCTCAAGGCTGGCGAGCGGACAAAACCGCTCGAAGGCAAAGTGCTGGCGATGATCTTCGACAAACCGTCGACGCGCACGCGCGTGTCCTTCGACGTCGGCATGCGCCAGCTCGGCGGCGAGACCATCATGCTGACCGGCACCGAGATGCAGCTCGGCCGCTCCGAAACCATCGCCGACACGGCCAAGGTGCTGTCGCGCTATGTCGATGCGATCATGATCCGAACCACATCGCATGACCGGCTGCTGGAGCTGACCGAGAACGCCACCGTTCCCGTCATCAACGGGCTGACCGACGATACCCACCCCTGCCAACTGATGGCCGACATCATGACCTTCGAGGAGCATCGCGGTCCGGTCGCCGGCAAGACAATCGCCTGGACCGGCGACGGCAACAACGTGCTGCATTCCCTGCTGGAGGCATCGGCGCGGTTCCGCTTCAACCTCAACGTCGCCGTGCCGGAAGGCAGCGAGCCGGCGCAGAAGCATGTCGATTGGTCGACGGCGCATGGCGGCAAGTTGCACTTCACCCGCTCGCCCGAGGAGGCGGTCCACGAGGCCGACTGCGTCGTCACCGACTGCTGGGTGTCGATGGGCCAGGAGCACCGTGCTCGCGGCCACAATGTCTTCTCACCCTACCAGGTCAATGCGGCGCTGATGGCGAAGGCAAAGCCGGACGCATTGTTCATGCACTGCCTGCCGGCGCATCGCGGCGAGGAGGTCACCGACGAAGTCATCGACGGGCTGCATTCGGTAGTGTTCGACGAGGCCGAGAACCGGCTCCACGCCCAGAAGGCGGTTTTGGCCTGGTGTCTGGGCGCTTGATCCGGGCCACCTTGATCCGGCACTGCGTGGTGCCTATCTCAGGCGCATCACGCAAATCGAGCGCGTTTCGACGCATGCGCCCCGGAGGGCGGCATGGCCGCGCCCTGGAGCTTTGTCATGTTGGAAACTCATCAATTGGCTGAACAACAACCCAAACTCGGCGAATTCGGCTACGCCGGCGACGATTATGTCGTGCCCTTCGAGGTCGGCCCGCTCGACGTGCGCGGCCGCACCGTCCAGCTCGGGCCGATGCTCGACGCGATCCTCAGCCGTCATGACTATCCCGAGCCGGTCGCTCGCCTGCTGGCGGAAGCCTGCGTGCTGACGGTGCTGCTCGGCACCTCTCTCAAGTTCGAAGGCAAGTTCATCCTGCAGACCCGCACGGACGGACCGGTCGATATGCTGGTGGCGGATTTTTCCACGCCGCATGCGCTACGCGCCTACGCGCGCTTCGACGCCGACCGGCTGGAGGCTCTGACGTCTGCCGGCGAAACTTCGCAGCAGACGCTGCTCGGCAGCGGTGTCCTGGCGCTGACGATCGACCAGGGCGCCCACACGCAGCGCTATCAGGGCATCGTCCAGCTCGACGGCGAGACGCTGGAGGAGGCCGCGCGCACCTATTTTCGGCAGTCGGAACAGATCCCGACCGATCTCAGGCTCACGGTGGCCAAGCTGTTGACGCCCGGCGTCGGCGGCGCCCGCGAGCAATGGCGTGCCGGTGGCATCCTGGCGCAGTTCCTGCCGCAATCGCCGGACCGCATGCGCGTGCCCGATCTTCCAGGCGGCGACGGCGATCCGCGCCAGGAGATCCACGATCCGGCCGACAATTCCTGGCAGGAACTGCTGGCGTTGCTTGGCACCATCGAGCCTACGGAACTGATCGACCCGACGATCGGCGCCGAGCGGCTGCTTTACCGGCTGTTCCACGAGCACGGCGTGCGCGTCTTCGGCGGCGTACCGGTTGCCGACCAGTGCTCATGCTCCAGGGAGAAGATCCGCGGCATTCTCGGAGGCTTCTCCGCCGACGAGATCAGGGACAGCACCGAGGATGGCGGCATTCACGTCGCCTGCGAATTCTGCTCGAAACAATATGACTTCGACCCGGCGGAGTTTGCCGCCGCGCAATAACGAGCGTCAGTGCTGCCTATCTGCTCGCTGGCATTCTTCCAATGGAAGTAGGAATCGCCAAATACCGGGTGCGGTGCCTTCGCAGAACTTGGGTTCCTCGCCCCACGGAGTGGGGCCACCTCTCCCCCGCTTCGCGAGGGCGTGGAACCCAAGTGAGCGTCAATTGACGGTGCGCCGCGTGCCCGGCAGGTCGAGCGAAAAGGCGGGGATGGCGATATCGAACGTCTCGCCCCGCTTGTTGCGCATCGTGTAGTGGCCGACCATGATGCCGGATGGCGTTGAGAGCGGGCACCCAGACGTGTATTGATAACTGTCGCCGGGGTTGAGTTCGGGCTGGTCGCCGACAACGCCGGCGCCGCGCACTTCCTCGACCCGGCCGGTGCCGTCGGTGATGTGCCAATAGCGTGACAGAAGCTGCACGAATTCATCCGACTGGTTGTCGATGGTCACCTGGTAGCCCCAGACATAGCGGTTCTCCGACGGGTCGGAGCGATCTTCCAGATAGAACGGCCTGACCTGTACTTCGATGTTGCGCGTAACGGCGCTGTACATAGACTACTCCACAATATGTAGACGGAACTCTCGACGGTCTCCGCAGCTTGGTCAACGGGGTGCTTCCCGTCGCTGCCCGCCTGCTTTGCGCGCAGGTGCCGAAGAACAATGTCATTTAAGTGACACATGACAATGATGGTGTGCAGGGCCGGGCGACTCAGCATCCTGTCGAACTGTTGAAACGGCTTTCATGCGGCCGGTTTTTTTCTGGAGTGACCAGATATCGATGGAATTGACAGTCACAGCCGCCTTGCTTTCCACAGCCCTGCTTCTTGTCAATCTCGCCAGCATCCTGCTCGCTTCGTTGAAGCTGAATCGGCCTGGCAGGATCACGCCGGCAGCTGGCAAGGCGCCGCCGGTGTCGATCGTCGTGCCGTCGCGCGGCGTCGAACCGTTTGCCGAGGAAACGCTCGAGCGCGCCTTCTCTCTCGACTGGCCGCGCTATGAGCTCATCTTCTGCGTCGCCCATGCCGATGACCCGGTGGTCGGGCCGATCACCGACGCGATCGCCCGCTTTCCAGCCGTGACGGCCCGGCTGCTCGTCGGCGACGACCGCATCAGCGGCAATCCGAAACTCAACAATTGCGTGAAGGGCTGGGAGGCAGCGCGCCACCGCTGGGTCATCCTTGCCGATTCCAACGTCCTGATGTCGAGGGACTATGTCCAGCATCTGATGGCGGCATGGCGGCCGGACACTGGCCTTGTCTGCTCGACGCCGATCGGCTCGCGGCCGGACGGGTTCTGGGCGGAGGTCGAATGCGCTTTCCTCAACACGCTGCAGGCGCGCTGGCAATATACCGGCGAGGCGCTCGGCCTCGGTTTCGCCCAGGGCAAGAGCATGTTGTGGAACAAGCCCATGCTCGACGCCAATGGCGGCATCCGTGCGCTTGCCGCCGAGATTGCCGAGGATGCCGCCGCGACCAAGCTGGTCAACGGGCTTGGACTGCGCGTCAATCTCGTCGCCTCGCCCTTCGAGCAGCCGCTCGGTTTGCGCACATTTGGCGAAATCTGGTCGCGTCAGGCCCGCTGGGCACGCCTGCGCCGCGTCACCTTCCCCCTGTTCTTCGCGCCCGAGATCCTGATCGGAGCGGCGCCGCCGCTGGTGCTTGCGCTGGTTGCTGCAGCAGGCGCCGGCTTCAGCCTGTCGGCAACCGCCGTTGCCGTGCTGGTAGTCGCCTATCTCCCGGAATGCGCTCTCGCCTCGGCCAAGGGCTGGCACCTGTCGCTGCGCATGATCCCGGCGATGGTTGCGCGGGACGTGATGCTTCCCGCCATCTGGGTGCGCGGCTGGCTCAGCGGTGCCGTCGACTGGCGCGGCAACACGATGACCATCCGCACCAGCGCCGGTGCGGAATTGGAAGAGACTCCGTCGGGCGCCTGACCGCGCTTGGCTTGACGATTCGAGCGAAGCTGTTCGGCGCGTATCCCTATCTGGCGGCTTTCAGTGCCTGCTCGATGTCTTCGAGCAGGTCGTCTGTGTCCTCCAGGCCGACGGACAGCCTGAGCGTGCCTGGCCCGATGCCGAGTTCGGCACGCGCCTCATCGCTCAGATTCTTGTGCGTCGTCGTCGCCGGATGAGTGATCAGGCTCTTGGCATCGCCGAGATTGTTAGAGATCAGCACGATATCGAGCGCGTTCTGGAAGGTGAAAGCCGCCTGTTTGCCGCCCTTGACGTCGAGGCAGATCAGCGTCGAGCCGCCCGACATCTGCTTCTTGACGACCGCCGCTTGCGGGTGATCGGCGCGGCCGGGATAGATGACGCGGGCGATCTCCGGCTGCTCGGCGAGGAAGTCCGCGATCCGGCCGGCACTTTCCGTCTGCTGGCGCACGCGCAGCGGCAGGGTTTCCAGGCCTTTCAGCAGCGTCCAGGCATTGAACGGCGACAGGCTGGGACCGGTGTGGCGGAAATAGTCGTGCAGGTTCTCGTCGATCCACTTCTTGTCCGACAGGATGACGCCGCCGAGACAGCGCCCCTGGCCGTCGATGTGCTTGGTCGCCGAATAGACGACGATATGGGCGCCGAGCTGCAACGGCTTCTGCTGTAAGGGCGTGGCAAAGACGTTGTCGACGATCAGCCGCGCTCCGATCGAATTGGCAAGTGAGACGACGGCTGCGATGTCGACGACTTCCAGCGTCGGATTGGTCGGGCTTTCAAGGAAGAACAGCTTTGTGTTGGGCCTGACCGCCTTTTCCCAATTGGAGATTTCGGTGCCGTCGACCAGCGTCGCCTCGATGCCGTATTTCGGCGCCAGCGTTTCGACCACCCAGCGGCAGGAGCCGAACAGCGCGCGCGCCGCCACGATGTGGTCGCCGGCCTTGGCGCTGCACAGCAACGCCGCTGTGACCGCCGCCATGCCGGATGCGGTGGCGCGGGCATCTTCGGCACCTTCCAGCGCGCACATGCGCTTCTCGAACATGTCGACCGTCGGATTGGCATAGCGCGAATAGATGAAGCCCGGTTCCTCGCCCTTGAAGCGGGCTTCCGCCGCCTGCGCCGTGTCGTAGACATAGCCTTGCGTGAGATACATCGCCTCGGAGGTTTCGCCGAAGCCGGAACGCAGCGTTCCTGCATGCACGAGGGCGGTCTGAGGCTTCCAGTTGCGCTTGTTGCTCGTCATCACCTTGTTCCAAACACCAAAAATGGTCCAAACACAAAAAAACCGGCCGCGAAAGTCGCAACCGGTCCATACGGCCTTTCGGCCCGACGGTCCTTTAGCGACTTGTTTAACGTGGCTGCAAGCCGACCGGCCAAATCACCACGGGATAATGACCCTTTAGACCTGCACCGCGCTTGCGTCAATTGCCGGCATGATTAAGAGGTTGTACCAGCAGGTTCCGTGGCAAGGACCTGCAACAAAACGAGACCTCGCCCGGCCTTCGAGCGGAGCCAGACTTTGCGGCAGACAGGCATTCTTCCCGATCAGGACATTTCCGCGCTGTTCCAGTCGGGCGCTCTGAAATCGCCGCGCGCGCTTGATGCCGACCAGGTCCAGCCGGCCAGCCTCGACCTCAGGCTTGGCGACAAGGCCTGGCGGGTGCGCGCCTCCTTCCTTCCCGGCCCCAACCACAGGGTTGCTGAAAAACTCGACCGTCTGAAGCTGCACGAAATCAATCTCGCTGATGGTGCGGTGCTGGAGACGGGCTGCGTCTATATCGTGCCGCTGCTCGAGAGCCTGGCGCTTCCGGCAAGCATTTCCGCCTCCGCCAACCCGAAGAGCTCGACCGGACGGCTCGACATCTTCACCCGCGTGATGACCGATCGTGGCCACGAGTTCGACAAGATCGCTGCCGGCTACAACGGCCCGCTCTATCTGGAAGTCAGCCCGCGCACCTTTCCGATCGTTGTCCGCGCCGGCTCGCGGCTGTCTCAGGTCAGGTTCCGCACCGGCAATGCGCTTTTGTCGGAAAGCGAGCTGCACGAATTGCACCGTGCCGAGACGCTCGTCGCCACCGAGCCGCCGAATATTTCCGGCGGCGGTATTGCGCTGTCGATCGACCTCGATGGCGACAAGGACGGGCTGGTCGGCTACCGCGGCAAGCACCACACCGGCCTGGTCGATGTCGACAAGCGCGCGGCACAGGATGTCGTCGATTTCTGGGATCCGCTCTACAAGAGCGGCGCCGGCGAACTGGTGCTCGATCCGGACGAATTTTATATCCTCGTCAGCCAGGAAGCGGTGCATGTGCCGCCGCTCTACGCCGCCGAGATGACGCCCTTCGATCCGCTGGTTGGCGAATTCCGTGTTCACTATGCCGGTTTCTTCGATCCGGGCTTCGGCCATTCGTCGGCCGGCGGCACCGGCAGCAGGGCGGTGCTCGAAGTGCGCAGCCACGAAGTGCCGTTCATCCTCGACCACGGCCAGATCGTCGGGCGGCTGGTCTACGAGCACATGCTGAAGCGGCCGCAGGCGCTCTACGGCACTGATCTCGGCTCGCACTACCAGGCACAGGGCCTGAAACTGTCCAAGCATTTCCGCGCCGCGCGCTGATCGCCGATCAAATCAGACTGTGCTTGCCTGACCTTGTGGGCCGTGCTTGGTTGTGCCCAGCCGTTAAGGTGGTTGGAACCAAGGGAACAAGAAATGCAGATTTCAAGATGGATCGCATCGACAGCAGCAGCTGCCATGCTGGTGGTGGCTGCCGGGTCCTTGTCGGCGCAAGCACAGGAAAAGTTGAAGATCGCCACCGAAGGCGCTTATCCGCCGTTCAACACCATCACCGCGGATGGCAAGCTCGTCGGCTTCGACATCGACATTGCCAATGCGCTTTGCGCTCAGATGGAGGTCGAATGCGAACTTGTCACGCAGGACTGGGACGGCATGATCCCAGCGCTCCAGGCCAGAAAATTCGACGCCATCATCGCGTCCATGAGCATCACCGAGGAGCGCAAGAAGCAGGTCTCCTTCACCAACAAATACTATACGACGCCGCTTTCGCTGGTGGCCCTGAAGGACAGCGATATTGCCTCGACCGAACCCGCAGCACTCGCCGGCAAGACAGTCGGCGCGCAGGCTTCGACCACCCAGGCCGACTATGCCCAGGATGTCTATAGCAAGGCAGGCGCCGAGGCGAAGCTTTACCCGACCCAGGAGGAGGCGGTCGCCGACCTGATGAACGGCCGTCTCGATGCCGTCCTTTCAGACAAATTCGTGCTGATGGACTGGATGAAGAAGTCGAGCGACGGCTGCTGCAAGATGGTCGGCGACGTCAAGGGCACCGAGACCGAAGCCGGTATCGCCGTCCGCAAGGAAGACAATGCGCTGCGCGAAAAGCTCAACGCCGCGATCGATGCAATCGTCGCAGACGGCACCTACAAGAAGATCCAGGCCAAATATTTCGATTTCGATATTTATTGAGGTCGGTATGCTTCGCGCGTCCTTCCCTTCTCCCCTTTGTGGGAGAAGGTGGATTGGCGCGCAGCGCCAAGACGGTTGAGGGGTGCTGGACGGAATGATGGGTTGGCGTCCCCTGGAACACCCCTCATCCGACCGAGCGGAGCCTGTCCTCGGGCTTGCCGGAGGCAAGACCCGTGGGCTCGGCCACCTTCTCCC
>NZ_JBVVQY010000042.1:30348-37518 GCF_055811615.1 Mesorhizobium sp. WSM4807 | reverse complement strand
TTCTTGATCTTGATCAGAACGTCGTTGGGGCCGATTTCCGGCACCGGCACTTCTTCCATCCAGATGCCCGGCTCGGCGCGAGATTTAACGAGTGCGCGCATCATGTTGGACATCAGCCAATCACTCCAAGTTCGCGACCCACCTCACCGAACGCAGCCACTGCCCGGTCGATATCGGCGGCCGAATGGGCGGCCGACATCTGCGTCCTGATGCGGGCCTGGCCCTTGGGCACGACGGGGAAGGAAAAGCCGATCACGTAGATGCCGCGCTCAAGCAGCATGTCGACCATTTGCGAAGCCAGCGCGGCATCGCCGATCATCACAGGAATGATCGGGTGGTCGGCTCCGGCCAGCGTGAAGCCCGCTTTTTCCATGTTGGCGCGGAAGCGCGAGGCGTTGTCGTAGAGCCGGCGACGCAAGCCGCCGCCCTGCTCGATCATATCCAGCACCTTCAGCGAGGCCCCGGCGATCGCAGGCATCAGCGTGTTGGAAAATAGATAGGGCCGCGAGCGCTGGCGCAGCCATTCGACCACCGGGCTGCTCGCCGCCGTGTAGCCACCCGAGGCACCCCCCAGCGCCTTGCCGAGCGTGCCGGTGAGTATATGGACCCGGCCCTCGACGCCGCAATATTCCGGCGTGCCGCGGCCGTGCTCGCCGACGAAACCGACGGCGTGGCTGTCGTCGACCATCACCATGGCATCGTATTTTTCCGCGAAGTCGCAGACGCCCTGGAGATTGGCGATGATGCCGTCCATGGAAAAAACCCCGTCGGTGGCGATCAGCTTGAAGCGGCTGCCTTCGGCCTTCTTCAATTCCTCCTCGAGCGCCGCCATGTCGTTGTTGGCATAGCGAAAGCGTTTTGCTTTGGAGAGCCTGACGCCGTCGATGATCGAGGCGTGGTTCAGCGCGTCGGAAATGACCGCGTCCTCCTCGGAAAGCAGCGTCTCGAACAGGCCGCCGTTGGCATCGAAACAGGAACCGTAGAGGATTGTGTCCTCCATACCGAGGAAGCTCGATATCTTTGCCTCGAGCTGCTTGTGCTCTTCCTGCGTGCCGCAGATGAAACGCACCGACGCCATGCCGTACCCGTAGCGGTCAAGCGCCTGCTTGGCCGCGTCGCGCAATTCGGCGCTGTCTGCGAGCCCGAGATAGTTGTTGGCGCAGAAATTGAGCAGCTTGCGGCCCCCAACCTCGATCTCGGACGACTGGGGCGAGGTGATGACGCGCTCGCGCTTGTACAGGCCCTCCGTCTCGATCTGCGAAAGCAGCTCGCGAACGTGGTCTTTGAGAGTCGGTGCCATCGTGCTTCCACTTCCATTGGTGATCTTCGCGGTCTTGCTCATGCGATTTCTGCCCGGAGCACGCGCAACATGCGCTCGAAGTGGCTTGGATCGTGTGCTTTGAGGAGCGCAGCTTCCCTGGGCTGGTACAGATCCCAGAGACGCGATAGCCAAAAACGAAATGCTCCAGCGCGCTGCATTGCAGGAAGCAATAAGCGTTCGGGTCCAGTGAGCGCGCGAACTGACTCATACGCGCCGAGAAAGGCGGCAACTTGCTTAGTGTCTTGGCGGCCGGTGCCACTATCGACGCACCAGTCATTGAGGCACACGGCAATATCAAACAAAAAGGTGTCGCATCCGGCGAAGTAGAAATCGAAGACGCCGGTCAGGTGACCACCTTCAAACAACACGTTGTCACGAAAGAGATCAGCGTGCACCGGCCCCCTGGGGAGTCGCTCGTAGGTAGAGGACACAGCAATTTGGTTCTGAAAGGCCAGTTCGCTTGTGAGCAGCGAGCGCTGTCCCTCAGATACGCAGCGGCCGACCACCGGCACCACCTCTTTCCACCATTCGAGGCCCCGCGGATTGGCCTGTCGCCGTGGGTAGTCGCTCCCGGTCACGTGCATTCGCGCCAGGATCTCCCCGACAGCGCGACAATGCGACTCTGTCGACGCCGTCACGCTCTCGCCAGGAAGCCTGTTGACGATCACGGCAGGCCGGCCTTTCAGCGTGTGAAGGATTTCGCCTCTGACGTTGGCAACCGGATCCGGGACCGGCATTCGCTGCGCCGCAAGGTGCTTCATCAGGTGAAGGTAGAAGGGCAATTGCTCGAACGTGAGCCGCTCGAACAGGGTCAGCACATATTCGCCTGCCTCGGTATCCACAAAGTAGTTCGTGTTCTCAATTCCACTCGTGCTGCCGCGAACGGAATTCGGCTGTCCCAGGCCCAGAGCCTGAAAAAAGGTTGCGACTTCGTTAGGTGACAGCTCGGTATATACGGCCATGGCGAAAAGGTCCCGGTCGCGGAAGCAGCCTTTCAGCAGACCGCAGCCTGCAGGGTTTCGGCGATGTAGGTCTTCACGGTCTGTGCATCGGCGGGAAGCAGTTTGAACCGTCTCGGCAAACCCTCTATGCCATCGAACCGCTGCGGAGGAACTGGCTCTCGGCCCAGGGCCTCTCTGATGGTCTCCGCAAATTTGACCGGCAGGGCCGTCTCGAGCACGATCATCGGCACATCCGAAACCGAATGCTCGCGCGCGACCTTCACGCCGTCTGCAGTGTGTGGATCGATCACCGCGTTGAAGCGGTGCCACGCGCCACGGATCGTCTCCAACCGGTCGGCGTGGGTGCTCTTCCCGCTGCGGAAACCAAAATGGTCCGCCGCCCTCCCGAAGGCCGGATCCCCGCTGAGATCGAACGACCCGCTTTCGCGCAGTTGATCGTCGAACAGCGATCTCGTCCGGCTGGCGTCGCGACCGAGCAAGTCGAACACGAAACGCTCGAGATTGGAGGCCTTGGAAATGTCCATGGATGGGCTCGAGGTTTCATAGGTATCTGCCCGGCCCCGCACGCGATACACCCCAGTGCGGAAAAACTCATCGAGCACGTCGTTCTCGTTGGTCGCAATGACGAGACGGGAAATGGGAAGTCCCATCATACGCGCAACATGACCGGCGCAGACGTTGCCGAAATTGCCCGAGGGAACGGCGAAGTCGACCTCTGACGAATTCTCTTCAGTCACCTGAAAATAGGCAGAGAAGTAATACACCACCTGAGCGACCAGCCGGGCCCAGTTGATCGAATTGACGGCGCCGATCCGGTGGCGCCTCTTGAAATCAGCATCGCCGGACACGGCTTTCACGATGTCTTGGCAATCGTCGAACACCCCTTCGATGGCAATGTTCTGAATGTTGTCGTCCTGCAGGCTGAACATCTGGGCTTGCTGAAAGGCGCTCATGCGTCCGTGGGGCGACATCATGAAGACGCGGATGCCCTTCTTGCCGCGCATGGCATATTCCGCCGCGCTGCCCGTGTCGCCACTGGTTGCCCCGAGGATATTCAGCTCCTCACCCCGCCGCGCCAGTTCATACTCGAGCAGATTGCCGAGCAACTGCATCGCCATGTCCTTGAACGCCAGGGTGGGACCGTTCGACAGTTCCGCCACATGGAGACCGCTCTCAAGCGTTCGCACGGGCGCGATCCTGGCGGTCCCAAAGACCTCGGGCCTGTAGGTCTTTGCACAGATGGCCATCAGGTCAGCGGGCGCAATATCGTCGATGTAGAGCGACAGGATTTCAAAGGCGAGCACCGGGTAGGACAAGCCCCGCCACCGATCCAGCGCGGCATCATCCAGCCGAGGGTAGACCTCGGGCACATAGAGGCCGCCATCCGGGGCGAGACCTTCAAGCACAATCTCGCGGAACTTCCTGCGTTCGGGATGGCCGCGCGTGGAGATGTAGTGCATGTGATGCTGTTCCTTGTTGCCGCTATCGTTCGGCAAGGGTCGAGAGACCGGCCAACCGTTCGGCCTTCAGCGGCTGGCGCGCCACCAGGCGATACGGTCCTGCAGGGCGTAGCCCTTGATAACGGCCGGCAGGAACCACGGATTGCCACGATAGAGCGGGATGGCTGCAGGCGGTCGGAAATCGAATGCGGTGCGCGCCCGATCGCTATGTCCCATCAGCTTGTGAGCCGCACGCGTGCCGACCCATGGCGCCCAGACCACGCCCGAACCGCAGAAGCCGGTGGCATAGACCACGCCGTCCTTCTCGAAGATGCGGGGCAGCATGTCGCGGTGCATCGCCACATTGCCGAACCAGCTGTGCGAAAGGCGAACCTTCTCCAGTTCCGGGAAAATTTCGCCCAGCCCGTTTCGCAGACGGAGCGTCGGGGCTGCCGGATCGCCTGCACGCGAGCTGTCGCGCCCGCCGAGCAGGATGCGTCTGCCGTCCGGCGAAGGGCGGTAGTAGAAGCCAAGCTCGCGGCCCTCGCCCATCATCATCCGCTTCGGCATCAGGCGCGCCATCACCTCAGGCGCGAGTTCCTCGGTGGCAATGATCCGGCTGCGAACCGGAACCAGCCGACGGCGCAGGAAGGGACTGGCGCCATCCGTGTAGCCATTTGTGCAGACCAGCACCTGCCGCGCCTGCACCGTTCCGGCCGAAGTCGCGACGCGGAACCCGGAGCTATCCCTTTCGATTGAGGTCACGGGCGTGTTCGAATGCACCGCCAGTCCCGAAGCGAGCGCCACCCGCAGGAGCTCCGCGTGGAATTTGGCCGGGTGCAGCCCACCGATGTCCATCCGGACCATGCCGCCGCGATAGAAGTCGGTGCCGACGTAGTTGCGCTGCTTTGCATATGGAACAGCGTAAGATTCGATCCCCAGTTTCCTCGCCAACGCCTCGGCGCCGCGGGCCATCTTCTCGTACTGTTCATATCCGATGGCGCCCTTGAACAGGCCAACCAGTTGAAAGTCGCAGTCGAGCTTTTCCGACTTGATGAAGTCGTAAAGGAATTCGCGCGCGACCTTGCCCTCGGCCTCGATCGCCATGGCCCTCTCTTCTCCGAAGCGCCGGGTGATCGTGGCATAGTCCAGCCGGATACTCCCGCTGGTAATTCCGCCATTGCGCGTTGAAGCACCCTCGCCCGGATTCATCGCATCAAAAGCTGCAACCGAACGCCCCTCGCGCGCCAGCGCAAGCCCGGCCGAAAGGCCGGCGTAGCCGGCGCCGACGATCGCCACATCGACCTTCCTGGCCAGGGGCTGCGGCGGCAGCGGCATGACGGGCGTCGCTTCCCACCAGTAGGGTGTGTTCTTGTCGGCGACTTTCGGCTCGTGCATGTGAGTCACTTCGCACTGGGTTTTCGGGATCGGAATTGGGCCGCATTTGTCGACAGATCAGACACGGTCGTCTCGCACGTCGAGCGCATCACGCAGCCCGTCGCCGATGAAATTGAAACTTGTCACGGCCATGGTGATGGCGGCCCCGGGAATGATCGCCAGCCAGGGCGCACTGTCCAGATACTGCTGGGCGCCCTCGAGCATGTTGCCCCAGCTGGGTAGCGGCGGCTGAATGCCATAACCCAGGAAACTGATATAGGCTTCCAGCAGGATCGCGCGCGCCACTGTCAGGGTAGCGGCCACGATGATCGGACCCATGGCGTTTGGAAGGATTTCGCGGAACATGATATGCGTGCCGCTCAGTCCCAGCATGCGCCCGGCCAGCACAAACTCGCGCTCGCGCAATGACCGCACCTCGGCCTCGACAATTCGGGCTACCTCCATCCAGCTGGTGACAGCGACGATCACGGTGACCATGGCCGGGCTTGGCTTCAGTGCCGCGGCCAAGGCCAGCAGCAGGAAGATGGAGGGGAATGACAGGAAGCCGTCGACCGTGCGCATCAGCGCTGCGCCGATCCAGCCGCCGCGGTAGCCCGCGATCACGCCGACGAACGTTCCGATAAGCGTCGACAGCAGCATGGCAGAGAAAGCCACCAGCAGTGAGGTCCTCCCCGCCATGAACAGTCGCGCCGCCACGTCCCGCCCCAAAGGATCGGTCCCGAGATAGTGGTCGCCGGTCAGCGGCGGTGAAAAGCGGGCGCGCAAATCGATGTATAGGGAATCATAGGGCAGGAGATGAGGGCCGAACACGCATGCCAGCGTGAGAACGGTGATCATCGCCACCCCCAGCAACGCCAGGTGATGGCTCGTGAACCGGCGCACGGTGCGGCTGCGCCACCAGCGGCTTGGTTCTGCATTTGCGGCGAGAGCGGTCATTTCGGGTGCCTCCTGTTGGGCGTGAGGTTACGCGCTCAACCCAGACGAATACGCGGGTCGACGATCGCCACCACGATGTCTGCGATCAGGTTGCCGAGAATGACGAGGATGGCTGAGAACATCAGCAGTCCCATCACGACCGGGTAGTCGCTGTAGCCGAGGCTGTCCAGGAACAGTCGACCCATCCCCGGCCAGGTAAACACTGTCTCCGTCACCAGCGCGCCGGTCAGGATGCTGGGAAGCTGGACCCCGGCCAGTGTGATCATCGGCAAAAGCGCATTGCCGACGACGTGCTTCATTATGACTCGGCGCTCGCTCAGGCCCTTGGCGCGGGCGGTCTTGACAAAATCCTGGCTGATGGCGTCGAGCGTCGCGGTGCGCATGTAGCGGCTCCAGATCGCGACATGCACCAGCGACAGCACGATGCTTGGCAGGATCAGGTGATGCAGGTAGTTCAGGACCGAACCGTCGCCGATCGTGTACATGTTGCCTGCAGGCAGCCAGCCCAGCTGTAGGGAGAAGATGTAGATGCCGACGAGCCCGAACCAGAAGGTCGGGATCGATAGCGCGACCATGGCTCCGACCGTCGCCATATGGTCGAACAGCGAATAGCGGTGCGTGGCGCCACGAATGCCGATCCAGGTGCCGATCGCGATCGCAATCGCGGTGGACGTACCCATCAGCAGCAGCGTCGCAAGGACGTGCCGGCCAATCACTGCCAGCACAGGCGCGCCGTCGCGGAAGGAGTGTCCCCAGTCGCCCTGGAGAAGCCGCCAGGCCCAGTCGAAATATTGCACCAAAAGCGGACGGTTCAGCCCCAATTGCTCTTTCAGGCGATCGAGATCGTCCTGCGTCATGCTCGGATCGAGCCCGAATTGCGCCAGCGGCCCCCCCGGCAGCAGGTTCAGGACGAGGAACCCGATGACCGAGACGATCAGGAGCAGGATGAGGCTCTGTGAGAGCCGGTTGAGCAGAAAGCCGCGCATTCATCTCTCTCCTCTTTCAAGACAGCGCTGATGACTGGCGGGGGGGGGGGGGGGGGGCGGCGGGGGGGGGGGGGCGGGGGGGCCCCCCCCCCCCCCGCGCGGCGGCCCCGGCGGCGCGGGGGGGGGGG
>NZ_JBVVQY010000042.1:0-30338 GCF_055811615.1 Mesorhizobium sp. WSM4807 | reverse complement strand
AACCTGCCCCTGTTGGTGGGTTTTTTCTCGGGTTTTCTCAAAAACCCCGCTATTTAATCTCACCCTTTTTAAACCCCGGCGTTCCCCCCCCCCCCCCCCCGGGGGGGGCCCGCGGCGTATGTATATCAGCCCTTCCAATACCATCCGGCGGCATGCCAGGATGCGACGCGGGTGTTGGAATTTGCCTCGAAACCCTCCAGTCCTTCCTTGCGGCCGAACACGTTGGTGGAGGCAAACAGAGGCAGGAACGGCAGATCCTGACGGACGATTTCCTGCACACGCAGATAAATGGCGCGACGCTGTTCCCGATCGAAGGTGCGGGCGCCCTTCTCGAGCAGCGCATCGACCTCCGGGTTGGAGTATTGGCCTGTGTTCGAGCCCTTTCCGCCCTTCGCGACGATCGCCTTGGTGTGCAGGCGGTTGAAAACGTCGGGGTCGCCCGCGATGACATTGGTTACACCGGAGATGGCTGACTCGAACTGCGATTTGAGCCAGAAATCGCCCCACATGACGGCGGCCGGCAGGTTCGAGATGGTCATCTCCACCCCGATCTCGGCGAATGTCTGCTGCAGGAACTGCTGCGTCTGCTCGCGCAAATGGTTGCCGGAAGTGGTGGAGTTGGCGAACGACAGACGCACCCCGTCCTTCACCCGTATTCCATCGGCTCCGGGTACCCAGCCGGCCTCGTCGAGGATCTGGCCCGCGCGCTCGATGTTGAACTCCTGGGCCGGCAGGTTCGGATTGTAGTAGTAGGAACTCTGCGGCATGAACGTCTCGGTGGGGGCGTGGACCCCGTAATAAATTGCTTCGAGGATCGCTTTCCTATCGATTGCGGCGTAGAGCGCCTGGCGGACCGCCGGGTCCTTGAATTGCGGCTTCTCAAGATTGAGATAGATCGACTCGACCGATGCCCCGGGCTCCAGCTTGACCACACGATCCGATAGTTTGCTGGCTTCCGCGTAGTGGTCGGCGGTTATGAATGCCTGGTCGACAAGATCGATGTCGCCGCTCTTGAACTGGGTGTAGAGCACCGTCATGTCGGGGACGTATTTGAAGACGAGCCGCTCCAAATAGGGGCCCTCCCCGACATAATCCGCGTTCGCGACGAGTTCGATATGGTCGCCGGCAACGCGCTGCGCCCACTTGAATGCGCCAGTGCCGACAGGCGCCTGATTGAAGGCGGCGGCGTTGGGGTCGGCCTCTTTTTCGAGGATGTGCTTGGGAACCATGAAGGTCTCGGCGAGAAACGACAGGTAGGGGGCGAAAGCCTCCTCCATCCGCCAGGTCAGCTCGGTCGGCGAGACCACCTCGATATCGCGCACCAGCGAATGGCCGGCCGTGCGCCACGCACGGAATTTCGGATTGGTGATGAGCTCAAGAGTGAATTTCACGTCTTCGGCCGTGAAGGGCTTGCCGTCGTGCCAGCGGACATCGTCACGCAGTCGGATGCGCCACTTAAGACCGTCCTCTGAAATGTCGCCGTTTTTCTGGCTTGGCACTTCGACCGCAAGATTGGGCTGAAGAACGCCTTTGGGATCCATGCGGAAGAGCGCATCGAAAAGCGAGAAATGCACAGCGTCGTCGACCTCGATATGCGGCATCAACGGATTGAACACGGTGGGTTCCTGCGAGAGACCGACGACGACGCGACCGGTTGGGCTCGCTGGCGGGGTCTGGGCGAAGGCGGGCTTGCCCAACAGATTGGGCGCAATGAGGCCTGCCGCCCCGCCTATCGCCATCAATCGCAGTGCATCGCGCCGCGAGTAGTTTGATTTGGTGTTTGAGCGTTCAGTCATTGGAATTCCCCTTGTTCTGGCGGTATCCGCCGTGGCTCTTACCCATTTGCTGCAACCGGACGGGTAGATCCCGGCTGCTCTCCAGGAATCGCCGCCACCAGCTCACGTGTGTAGGCTGATTGCGGGTCGAGGAAGATTTGCGAGGGAGGACCGCGTTCCACGATCCGCCCTTTCTGCATCACCGCGATTTCGTCGCAGATCTGGCTGGCGACGCGCAGGTCGTGGGTGATGAAGATCATCGACACGCCGGTTTCCCGCTGGATCTGGTCGAGCAGCTGCAGGATCTGGGCCTGGATCGACACGTCGAGCGCCGACACAGCTTCATCGGCGATCAGCAGCTTCGGCTTGAACATCAGTGCCCGAGCGATGCCGATGCGCTGGCGCTGCCCACCGGAAAATTCATGCGGAAAGCGGCCAAAGGCGCCGGCATCGAGTCCGACATGGGCCAGGAGCGCCTTCGCCTCATCACGCGCCTGGGCATAGGGCGTCCCGTGCGCGACTGGGCCAACGGTTAGGATGTGGCCGATCGTCGAGCGCGGGTTGAGCGAGGCGAAGGGATCCTGGAAGATCATCTGGACCCGCGGCCGCAGCGGGCGGAATTCGGCTTCGGAAAGCTTGGCGATGTCGCGGCCCTCGAACAGGATCCCGCCGCCGTCGCTGTCCAGCAGCTTGATCAAAAGCCGACCAAGCGACGATTTTCCGGAACCGCTTTCGCCCACAACGCCCAGCGTGCGCCCGGGCGCCAGATCGAACGAGACCTCGTTGACCGCGGGCACGACGCGCTGCGAGCCGAACAGGGAACTGCCGGTGCGGTAGGTCTTCACCAGGCCTTCGACCTTCAGGATCGGCGCTTTGTCGGCCGTCTCCAGAGGAACGCGGTCCTCACCGGTCAGGTGCGGGACGGCTGCGATAAGGCGCCGGGTGTAGGGATGGCCGGGCGACTTCAGGACCTGTTGAGCGCTACCCTGTTCTACGATGTGGCCCTTCTCCATCACGACGACGCTGTCTGCGATCTCGGCCACCACCCCGAAGTCATGGGTGATGAACATGACGCTCATTCCCTTGCGGCGCTGAATGTCGCGGATCAGCTCCAGAATCTGTGCCTGTGTGGTCACGTCGAGCGCGGTCGTCGGTTCATCCGCGATCAGGATCGTGGGCTCGAGTGCCAGCGACATGGCGATCATCACCCGCTGCCGCTGCCCGCCGGAGAGGCGGAACGGATACTGGTGGTACATGAGTTTCGGGTCCGGCAGTCCCACCTCAGTCAGCAACTCGACAGCGCGGCCGCGACGGGATTTCGGAGTGCCGACGCCATGCGCCGCCATAACCTCATCGATCTGCGCACCCACGGTCATCAACGGATTGAGCGCCGACAGCGGGTCCTGAAAGATCATCGACACGACCCGGCCGCGCAGGCTGCGCAGCTTGTCCTGCGGCATGCCTACGATGTTCATCCCATCGAGGTGGATGGCGCCTGAGGAGACGCGGATCACCTTGGGCAGTAGCCCCATGATGGCATTGGCGGTGACCGACTTGCCGGATCCGGACTCGCCAATGACGCACAGAATCTGGCCGCGTTTCAGATCAAACGAGATGTTCTCGACGGCATAAGTCCGTTCCATGCCCTGCGGCAAATTCACCGTGAGGTCGCGCACCGAAAGCGCCACATCGTGGGGGGCTACAGGCTGGATGCTTGCGACCATTGCGATCATCTCCCGTTTGAACCGAGCGGGTCCACGCTGTTGCGGACCACATCATCGCGCTTTGAGCAGAAGCGCCTCACCATAGCATCCGTCGTCTGGTCATCTCGGCGCTTCGAGCGCTGAGGCTGCGAGAGACTGATTCTGCTCATCTTGGCGGCTCCCTTGATGAAATTCGGTCCGTGTACCGGACACTGTTCCCTTTTCTTGGAGAACTCTCCGAAGGCGTAAGCCCTGCTATCGGAAGTCCTCTGGAGCTTGCCCGCTATAAGGAAGGGTTGCTCCGTTCTTTCAGCCAGTTTGACTGTTCTGTATCCGCATAGTCGTCGAAATTTGGCCCTCGGGCGGCAGGAACTTCTGAAAAGAACGTCAGGTTCGGCATTTCACTCTGCTCCCGTTCCGGCGGGATCAGACAACCAGGTCCTTCGTCCGCTAATTTGTGCGCGACAGGCCTTGTGTCACTGCGCGCCGCGTCCCGAAAAGCCCATGCCGCAGATCACGCGACTGGATGAATCGTACTCCTGCTTGCCCCTGCGAGGTTGGGGCCAGCGAGCGCTTTTTCGGCAACAATTGCCTGTTCTATGGGCTGCAAACCGCAGGAAATTCCGTCCAGGCATGAACTCCGCAGCCTGCCTCTGCGGGCCGCAGGTTACGATGCTTCAAATTACCGGAGTCCCGTCCATGCCCGCACCGCTCATTCACATCGATTCCAGCCCATCCCTGCCTCGCGAGGCGGACGTCGTCGTCATCGGCGGTGGCGTGGTAGGCGTATTCACGGCCTATTATCTCGCACGTCGCGGCGTCAGCGTTGCCCTGCTGGAGAAGGGGCGCGTTGCCGCCGAACAGTCCAGCCGCAACTGGGGCTGGTGCCGGCAGCAGAACCGTGACGCGCGCGAGTTGCCGATGGCAACCAAGAGCCTCGATCTCTGGGAAAAAGTGGCGCAGGAGACTGGCGAAGACACCGGCTTTCGCCGCTGCGGCCTGCTCTATCTCTCGCAGGACGAAAACGAGTTGGCAGGCTGGGCAAAGTGGCGCGATTTCGCAAGGACGGTTGGCGTGACGACGCATGTGCTGAGCGCGGAAGAAGCCACCGAACGGGGCAAGGCGACCGGCCGCAAATGGAAAGGCGGCGTGTTCTCGCCAACTGACGGAACGGCGGATCCATCAAAGGCGGTGCCGGTTGCCGCGCGCGGCATCATGGCGGCCGGCGGCACCGTACATCAGAATTGCGCGGCGCGCGGGCTGGAGTTGAGCGCCGGCCGGGTCAGCGGCGTCGTTACAGAAGCGGGAACCATCCGGACAACGACCGTGGTCATGGCCGGAGGCGCGTGGGCTTCTTCCTTCTGCAACCAGCTTGGTATTCGTTTCCCGCAAGCTGCCGTGCGTCAATCCATTCTAGCCGTAGCGCCGGGCGCAGAAGGCCTGCCGGATGCCCTGCATACCGCGCGCGTCTCGCTGACGCGGCGCGGCAACGGTGGATACGCGCTGGCGATCAGCGGGCGGGCGCGAGTCGATCCAACGCCGCAGCAGCTCAGGTTCAGCCGCGAGTTCGTGCCCATGTTCGCCCGCCGCTGGCGCAGTCTGGCCCCGGGAGCGTTCGAGGGCTGGCGTCAAGGTCATGAAAGCCTGAGGAAATGGGTACTTGACGACGTGACACCAATGGAACGGAATCGGATTCTCGACCCCAAACCTGACATGAGGCAGATTCGGCTGACATATCAAAGAGCCTGCGAATTACTGCCCGAACTCAAGCGCACCGCGATTTCTCATGCTTGGGCGGGCTATGTCGACAGCACGCCCGATGGCATCCCGGCAGTCGGTGAAATCGATGGGATTCCGGGCTTCATCCTGGCGGCGGGATTCAGCGGCCACGGCTTCGGGATTGGCCCCGGCGCCGGGCATATGATCGCCGACATCATCACCGGCAGCGAGCCGATCGTCGATCCGCGTCCTTATAGGCCGGAGCGTCTGAAGACCGCTGCGTGGGGCAAGGTCGCTGAATTCTGAGAAGACCGATTTGCCAACGTCCAACCGGTCGCACATGAGATTGAGGCCGCGAGGCGGCCAGCACTGAAAACAATGGGGAAGTGACGATGCGCGAATATGAGATTGCCGCCATTCCCGCCGACGGGATCGGCCCAGAGGTCATTGCCGCCGGTCTCCAGGCGCTTGAGACACTTGAAGAGCGCTGCGGCGACTTCAAGCTGCGCGTCCAGCACTTCGACTGGGGCTCAGACTACTACAAGGCCCATGGTCGGATGATGCCCGAGGACGGTGTGACGCAACTGAAGCGTTTCGACGCTATCTTCTTTGGCGCGGTCGGTGCTCCCGATGTGCCCGACGACATCACGCTCTGGGGCCTCCGGCTGCCGATTTGCCAAGGCTTTGATCAATACGCGAACGTGCGGCCGACAAGGATATTGCCCGGTATTGTTTCGCCGCTGGCGGGCGTTGGCCCTGGCGATCTGGATTGGGTGATCGTGCGGGAGAATTCCGAGGGCGAGTATTCGGGCCACGGCGGCCGCGCCCATCGCGGCTTTCCCGAGGAAGTCGGAACCGAGGTCGCGATCTTCACGCGCGTCGGCGTCACCCGCATCATGCGCTATGCATTCCGGCTGGCACAGTCACGGCCGCGAAAGCTCCTGACAGTTGTTACGAAATCCAACGCGCAGCGTCACGGCATGGTAATGTGGGACGAAATCGCCGCCGAGGTGGCACGGGAATTCCCGGACGTCACGTGGGACAAGATGCTGGTTGATGCTATGACGACGCGTATGACGCTGAAACCACGGAGCCTCGATACGATCGTCGCCACCAATCTTCACGCCGACATATTGTCGGACCTTGCAGGCGCGCTCGCGGGCAGTCTCGGCGTTGCACCGACCGCCAATATTGATCCCGAGCGGCGCTATCCCTCGATGTTCGAGCCTATCCACGGCTCGGCGTTCGACATTGCCGGCAAAGGTATCGCCAACCCTGTCGCCACCTTCTGGACCGCCGCCCAGATGCTCGACCATCTGGGCGAAAGCGAAGCGGCCGACCGGCTGATGCGCGCTGTGGAATCGGTGACAAGGGAAGGCGTGGTGACGCCGGACGTTGGTGGCACCGCGACCACGCAGGAAGTAACGGACGCCGTTTGCCGGACGATCCGCGGTTCGAACGTGTGACAGGTTTCTGATGAAGCTCGACAAGATCGACATCAAAATTCTCTCCGAGCTGCAAAAGAACGGGCGCATATCCAACGTCGAGCTTGCCGAGCTGGTGTATCTGTCACCGAGCCCCTGCCTGATGCGGGTCAAGAAGCTTCAGGCGGAAGGCTTCATCACCGGTTATTCCGCCCAGATCGACGTCTCCAAGCTCGGGCAGACGTTGACGGTCTTCACCGAGATCACGCTCAGGAACCATCGGCAGAACGACTTCGCGCGGTTTCTTGCCACCGTCGAGAAGATCGATTCCGTCATCGAATGCCATCTTGTTTCAGGCGGCTACGACTACCTGGTGAAGTTTGTCACAGCGGGAATCACCGAATACCAGACGGTCATGGAGCGCCTTGTCGAAATGGACATCGGCATCGACAAATATTTCAGCTTCGTCGTGCTGAAATCCCCTATCGTGAAATCTCACCTGCCGCTCGACGCCATATTCGGCAGATGAGGAAGAGGCTGCCCCGCGCATGCGGCGGCAGTCTGGACGATCATATTTTCATTGCTGCCCGCACGTCCTTGTCTTCGAGGGTTTGGTCCAGCGTCATCCGCGTGCGTTCGAGGATTCCATCGATATCGTCCTCCGTGCAGCAGAGCGGCGGCGCATAGCCCAGGATGCCGCTGTTGAAGGCGCGGATGATGAGGCCGTTCGCCCATGCGCGATCGAAAATACGGCGACCCGGATCGGCTGCCGCCGGCAGCGGCGTCTTGCGCTCCTTGTCAGTGACCAACTCGACCGCGGCCAGCATGCCGCGACCGCGAATATCGCCAACCAGCGGGTGGTCGGCGAGCGAGCGAAGGCCTTCCATCAAGCGCTTCCCGGCCTTCCGCCCGTTCTCGAGCAAGCCCTCTTCGTAGAGACGCAGGCATTCCACCCCCACCGCCGCGCTCACGGGATGGGCTGAATAGGTGTAGCCATGGCCGACAGGCGCTTTGCCGGCTCCGTCCGCGATCGTATTGTAGACATGGTCCGACATGAAGACTGCGCCCATCGGCACGTAGCCCGAGGTCAGTCCCTTCGCCGTGGTTATGAAATCTGGCACCACATCGTCATCTTCACAGGCGAAGAGCGGACCGGTGCGGCCAAAGGCAGTGATGACTTCGTCGGCAACGAACAGGATGTCGTGTTCCTTGCACACGGCGTGCAGGGCCTTCAGCCAGCCTGTCGGTGGAACGAGGACACCGCCCGAACCCTGAATGGGTTCGGCGTAGAAGGCCGCAACGCGGTTCGCGCCGAGTTCCGCGATCTTGGCGCGCAGGGCCGCGACCGATGCATCGATAATCGTCTGCGGATCGGAACCGACCGGATTGCGATAGGCGTAATGCGAGGGAATCTTGTGCTGCCAGTCGTAAGGCACGCCGAAGCCCGCATGGAAAGCGGGGATCGCGGTCAGACCGGACCCTGCCGTCGAGGATCCGTGGTAGCCATACTCGACCGAGATGAACTGGTCCTTTTGCGGCGTACCCTTGGCATGGTAGTAGTAGCGAATGAAGCGGATCGTGCTGTCGACTGCGTCGGAACCGCCCAGCGTGAAATAGACATGGTTCAGATCGCCGGGCGCCAGTTCGGCAAGTCTGGCAGCAAGACGAATGGCGGGCTCGGACCCCAGCCCGAAATATCCCGTCGCATAGGGAAGCTCTCTTAGCTGCTTGGCCGCTGCCTCGACGACGCTTTCCTGCCCGTATCCGATGTTTACACACCATAGACCTGCGAATCCGTCCAGCAGCGTTTTCCCGCTTGCATCGGTCACCATCGCGCCCTTGGCGGATTTGAGCACCCGCACACCGGTTTCCTCGTGGCTCCGATAGCATGAAAACGGGTGAACCAGATGCGCGCGATCGAGTTCGATCAGTGAGTTTGCCAACATTTCTTCCTCCGATTTAACCGAGTGCCTGACTGACCAACGCATATGTGCGGTGATGCGCGGGCTTGCTTTCTTTGTGCGTGGCCATGGAGCGTCGCATCGTGATCCCACCGCCGACGTGCGCGAGCCCGCGCCCGGTGAGCCATTCAGCAAGATCCGTTGAAACGTCGGTATCGACACGGACGAACTTGCCCTGATGATGGGCGAGCAGAAAGTCGATCAGGGCTTTGGCCTCGGTACCGTTTCTCGCCACCACCGGCCCAATGACCAGTCCCCGGCCGAATGGCCGGATGGCGGAAAAGGCCTGGGTATCGCCTTCATCGCGAATGACAGCGAACTTCGCGCGCTCGCGAAGCAGCTTCATCAGCGCCGAACGGTCATGGCCAAATGCCTCGCGATCCAGCACCCCGAGGCGGGCAAGATCGCCGCTCTCGGCCCAGGATACACGGGCCGGCGCGGAAACAGGCAATGCCTCGCCCTGATGCTGTACGATCTCGCCAGTCGTGACGAAGCCCAGCTTCTCATAGAGCGGCAGACCTTCCCGTGTCGCCGCCAGGCAACAGATGCGCTCACCCGCCTTGGCAAGCGCCTCTTCCATCATCTTTCGGCCGAGCCCGCGGCCGCGCATGGCCGCATCGACGATGACCATATTGATGGCGGCGGCATCGTCGCCGTAGGGGGTCATCATGATGGTCGCCACCACGCGTTCTTCTTCCAGAGCGACGATCCCCCGGCTGACCGACTGGACCAGTTCCCAATCCTCGCGGCGATGCGGCCATTTAACTTGGCGAGACAACTCGACAGCACCTTCCAGGTGCCCCGGTGTCATCTCTTCAAGGATGATCTGTTGTGTGGTCATGATGAATTTCCGGCCTTCGTCTTCAGGTGCTTACGGTAGACCACCAAAGACAGCAGTTCCTCCCGACCGGCGGCCATGCGCCACGCGTTTTCACTATCCTTCGCCGCTCGCGCCGCATCTTCTGCCGAGGCATGGCCGACAGGCCGCGCTGCTCCCAAAGCTCGAAAGGACACCTGGCGCAACTCTCTGCCAAACCGGCGACGCAATACGAAACGATCTGCTTCAGGTCGCGGCGAATGCGGCCGTTAGTCTTCCAGATCTCCGACTATGGTGATTGCGGTACAGGCACGCTGTGCCGAGAAAACCAGGAGGATGGTCGCCATGTCGACGTTCAGACCGAAATACATCACCTTCGACTGCTACGGCACGCTCACCAATTTTGATATGGCCGGTGCCGCGAGGCGCGTCTACGGCGAGCGCCTCTCCCCAGAGGCAATGGCCAGCTTCGTGGAGGCTTTTAGAGGCTATCGCCTTGACGAGGTGCTGGGGCCATGGAAACCCTTCCTCGAGGTGGTGCAGAATTCCATCGAACGCAGCTGCAAGCGCATCGGTATCCAGTTCAAACCCGAAGACGCCCAACGCATCTATGACGAAGTGCCAACCTGGGGTCCGCACCCCGACGTCCCGGCTGGCCTGTCCAGAGTGGCCAAGGAAATCCCACTGGTGATCCTGTCCAACTCCATGAACTGCCTGATCATGTCGAATGTGGAAAAGCTCGGCGCGCCCTTTCACACCGTCATCACCGCCGAAGAGGTTGGCGCCTATAAGCCGCTGATGAAGGGCTTTGAATACATGCTCGACAAGCTCGGCTGCGGCCCGGAGGACATCACTCATGTGTCGTCCTCATTCCGCTACGATCTCATGACCGCCTATGATCTCGGTATCAAGAGCAAGGTGTGGGTGAATCGCGGCCACGAGCCCGCGAACCCGTTCTACGAATATACCGAGATAAAGGATATTGGCGGGCTGGCCGCCGCCGTCGGCCTGGATCCCGTTCGGGAAGTTGCTTGAGGCTGGCGGGCCTCCGGCCATCGCGGCATCCGAAGTATCGAAGTGAGAAAGGGGCGGTTCGACCGCCCCTTTCTCATTGCTGGTCTCGCTCTTGAGATTCCGGAAAAGCCTCTAATTCAACCCGCCGACGTGAAGCGTCTTGACCTCCAGATATTCCTCAATCCCCAGCTGCGATCCTTCGCGCCCCAGCCCCGACTGCTTCACACCGCCGAACGGCGCGACCTCTGTCGAGATCAGACCGGTATTGAGTCCGACCATGCCGAACTCCAGCGCCTCGGCGACACGCCACGATCGTTTGAGGTTTTCCGTGTAGAAATAGGCGGCAAGGCCGAAGGGTGTTCCATTGGCGATCGCGATGGCTTCCTCCTCGGTTTCAAAACGGAACAACGGCGCAACGGGCCCGAACGTCTCTTCCGACGCCAGCAGCATTTCGGTCGTGGCGTCGCCGAGCAGAATAGGCCGGGCGTATTGCTTGCCTTCCGGCACTGCTTCGCTCCGGGCAATTATCCGGGCGCCTTTCTCCAAAGCATCGGCGACATGCCGCTCGATCTTCTCGATGGCGGCACCATTGATCATCGGCCCGATGACGACGCCTTCCTCTGTACCGGCGCCAACCTTCATCTCTGCAACTCGGCTGGCGAGCTTGGCAGCAAACGCCTCATAGATGCCGGCCTGCACGAGAATGCGGTTGGCACAGACGCAGGTCTGGCCACCATTGCGAAATTTGGAGTTTACCGCCCCTTCGACAGCGAGATCGAGATCTGCGTCATCGAACACGATGAAAGGCGCGTTCCCGCCGAGCTCGAGGCTGAGCCTTTTGATGCCGTCGGCGGCGCCCTTCATCAGAAGCGCGCCGACGCGGGTTGAACCTGTGAAGGAGATCTTGCGCACAGTTTCGTTGGCCATCAGCTCTTTGCCGATCTCCGCCGGCATGCCGGTTACGATGTTGACAACGCCTGCCGGGATGCCCGCTCGCTCCGCCAGGACGCCGAGCGCGAGCGCCGAAAATGGTGTGAACTCGGACGGCTTGATCACCACCGTGCAGCCGGCAGCCAGTGCGGGGGCGACTTTGCGCGTGATCATCGCGTTGGGGAAATTCCACGGGGTGATGACGGCGCAGACGCCGACTGCTTCCTTGAGAACCAGAATGCGGCGATCGGCAGTGGGTGACGGAATGGTCGCGCCACCGATCCGGCGCGCCTCCTCCGCAAACCATTTCACGAACGACGCGCCGTAGCGGATCTCCGCGAGCGCCTCGGCAAGCGGCTTACCCTGTTCCAGAGTCAGCAGAAGCGCCAAATCCTGTTCATGCCGGCGAATGAGGTCGTGCCAGCGTTCCAGCAGTCCCCCGCGCTCGGCATGAGTCTTCTTCTTCCAACTCCTGAACGCCTCGGCCGCAGCGCCGATCGCGGCCCTGGTCTCGTCGCCCCCCATGTCGGGAACGGTGCCGAGAACATTCAGGCTGGCAGGGTTGGTGACCTCGGCGACGGCCTTTGTGTCCGCGTCCCGCCACACACCGCCAATCAACGCCTGCTGGCGGAACAGGTCCGTATCGTTAAAGGTGCCAATCTTCGTGATCGCATTCATGGTCTTTTTCCTCTGCCCTTTCAGCTCAATGCCGCAAGCACGGCTCGCGTGATTGTTTCAGTCCGGTCCTTGCCTGCGATCGTGCCTATGCCCTGCGCGGTTACGGACTCGATCGCCGACATCACTTCGGCCGCAGCATGCCGCTCGCCCAGATGCTCCAGCATCATCGCACCGGACCAGATCGCGGCGATCGGATTGGCGACGCCGAGATGCGCGATATCGGGTGCCGAACCATGGACAGGCTCGAACATGGAAGGTGCGCTGCGATCGGGATTGATATTGGCAGAGGCGGCATAACCCAGCCCGCCCTGGATGGCCGCTCCGATATCGGTGAGGATGTCGCCAAACAGATTCGAGGCGACGATTACGTCGAGACTTTCAGGCGCCAGCACCATGCGGGCAGCCATGGCGTCGATGTGGTAGTGCGAGACCTCTACATCGGGATAGTCCTTCGCTATCTCGCGCGTCACCTCATCCCAGAAAACCATGGAATGTTTCTGCGCGTTCGATTTGGTCACGGATGCGAGCTTCTTGCGGCGCGCCCGCGCCTGTTCGAAACCGAAACGCATGATCCGTTCGACACCCGCACGCGTGAAGATTGCTGTCTCAATCGCGACCTCATTGGCTGTGCCGGAATGAACGCGCCCGCCGGCACCGGAATATTCGCCTTCCGTATTCTCGCGTATGCACAGGATGTCGAAACCATCGGATCGGAGGGGCCCCTGAACGCCCGGCAACAGCCTGTGCGGTCGTATGTTGGCGTACTGCGTGAACCCTTTCCGGATCGGCAGGAGCAGTCCGTGAAGCGATACTGAGTCGGGCACTTCGGCGGGCCACCCCACAGCACCGAGATAGATCGCATCGAATTTCCGCAGTATCTCGATGCCGTCTGGCGGCATCATTGCGCCGGTTTCCAGGTGATAGGCGCACGACCATGGGAAGCTTGTGCCATCAAGGGCGAAACCGCCCCGTTTTGCCGCCGTCTGCAGCACCTGCCATGCCGCCCCAGTCGCGTCTTTGCCGATGCCGTCGCCGGGGATGAGCGCTATCTTGTAGGTCGTCATTTGATGGAGGTCCTCATCCGGCACTAGCGTTTCATCGGAACAATAATGGACCGCGCGCCGCATTTTCCGTCGAGGATGAGCCGCCCGACGGCGTTGAATCGCGTCAGGCGGAACTTGGAAAGTCGATTGTTCTGGAACCGCCGCGCGCGCTATTCGGCCGGACCTTGAGCATTGAACTCAGTCATAAACGCAGACGTAGATCTTGCGCACGGTCTCGATCGTACGCCAGACGCCGACGAAACCGGGCTTCATCACGAAACTGTCGCCGGCGCGGTAGGTCTTCGTCTCGCCCGCCTTCTCCTCGATTTCGATCACACCCGAAATGATGTGGCAGAACTCGTAGGTAGTGCCCTTGATCGAATGCGTCTCGCCGGGGGTCGCCTCCCAGACGCCGGTCAGAACCTTCTCACCTTTCGAGGCATCCTGCGCCCAGGTCTTGAAGGATGGAGTGCCAGAAATGAGCCGCTCCGGCAGCGGCAATGCCTCCTTCGGCGTGAAGGCGGGATGTGTGTCAATCGTGGTCAGCAGTGACATGTGAGGTTTCCTGGTTAGTAGCCGAGCGTTCGATCGACGAGGCCGATCAGTTCTTTGCCGGCGCGGTGGCGCCGGACGTTGTCCACGGCGGATTGCGCCGCCGTATGCGGTTGTGTCACCGAGGCAATGTGCGGCGTTATCATCACCTTCGAATGCGACCACAGCGGATGGTCTTCCGGGAGCGGTTCTGGATCAGTGACATCAAGCATCGCCGCAGTTAGGTGACCGGTGTCGAGCGCGTCGATCAGCGCGGCCTGGTCGAGTTGCGGACCCCTGCCGACATGCAGCAGCTGCGCCCCGGCTGGTAGCAAGGAGAAGAGCCCGCCATTGAGAATGCCGCTCGTTTCCTGTGTCAGCGGTAGCAGACAGACGAGAATGTCCGTCTGCTTTAGAAAGCGGGGCAACTGATCGGCGCCGTGAAAACAGGCAACGCCCTCTATCCGCTTTTCGCGGCGGCTCCATCCGGCTAGCGGAAACTGGAACGGCTTCAGGCGCTCGATTGCTGCCTGCGCCAGCATGCCAAGACCAAGAAAACCGACCCGGCGTTCGGCCGCCTGCCGAGCGGCAATCGGTTGCCAGAGGCACCTTTTCTGCTGCTCGAGATAGGCGGGCATCTCCCGGTGGAGCGCCAACACGCCAAGCGCGACGTATTCCTGCATCATGCGTATGATGCCATCCTCGACCATGCGCACAAGCTTCACATGGCTTGGCACCACGTCCTGATTGAACTGGTCGACGCCCGCTCCGATGGAAAATAGCACTTCCAGGTTGCGGTAGCGCGAGATCTCGTCCGGCACTGTCCAGGTGATGAGATAGCGCACCTTCTCCGGCTCCATCTCCTCGCCGGAATGGAAGAATTCCAGATCCGGGAGTTCGCGCGCGAAGATCTCGCGGAACACCGCAGCACGCGCCGCATCGGAATTGAAAAGAAATGCCATGGAACCCGCCCTCTGTTCATGCTGCAAGGCGCGCGCCGAGATCCTCGATCATGCTCTGGCAGGCAGCAAGTTCACTGATCTCGATGTATTCATTGGGACGATGCGCGCGGGAAATTTCGCCGGGGCCGCAAATGATCGCATCGATACCGGCCTGCTGATAAAGCCCGGCCTCCGTGCCGTAACTAACCGCTGTGAGCGGCTCCTGCCCCGTCAGCTCGGTCAGAACCGCTGCTAGCTCACTACCCTTCGCGGGCGCAAGGGCGGGATAGGAACTCAACTCGTGCCAAATTACCTCGAAGCCGCTGTCGCGCAGGGCAAAAAGCTCGGCCTTGACCGGCTCAAGCAGGGAGGCTGGAGAAACGCCCGGCACGGCACGTACCTCGATATCGGCAGTGCAGTGGCCAGCGATGATGTTGACCGCCTGTCCACCGGCGATGACGCCCACCTGCAAGGAAGAATATGGGGGCTCGAAATCTTGATCGAGCGGTCCGTCGGCGAGGGATTGGCCATAGGCCACGGCGTGCGTGATGACGCCGGCCATGGCGTGCACGGCATTGAGTCCGAGATCGGGGCGTGACGAATGGCCGGATCGCCCGATCACTTCGAGCCGCGCCGCCGCCTTCCCCTTGTGCGCACGCACAGGTTGCATCCGGCTCGGCTCGCCGACAATCGCGCCAAGCGGCCTCTCGCATAGCATCGGCAACGCAACCAGAAGATGCGGCACACCACGGCACCCCGCCTCTTCATCGTAGGAGAATGCGAGATGAACTGGCTGCCGCAGTTTCATCGCCGCAAGCCCCGGCAGCGCGGCCAATGCGCAGGCGAGAAAGCCCTTCATGTCGGTGGCGCCGCGGCCGTAAAGCCTGCTGCCCTCGCGACGCAGGACGAACGGATCCGAGCTCCATTCCGGCTCGCCGGCCGGCACAACATCCATATGTCCGGAGATGATGTAGCCCCGACCCTCGCGCGGGCCGACCGTGACGAACAGGTTGGACCGGTCGCCCTCGGGACCGGGCAGAACCGTCACCTCGGCTCCGGCTGCCTGACAGTAGTCGCGGATCCAATCGACGATCGCGCCGTTTGGCGTGCCCATAACAGAGGGAAATGCAATCAGGGTCGCGAGGATTTCTTCCACGTTCATGGCGGTCCGCTCTGCTTGCACATTGTCACCGGGTGCGACCAGCCTATCCGTAGGCAGCAGTGTTCCCTGCCGAATCGCGTCGTGCTTTGGCTGAAGATTGCGAAAAAACGCCTCGAATCAGCGAAACCTGCTGGCTTTCCCCTGTAAAGCTGCGGCAAATGAGGCCTGTCGCAAACATGGCTAAAGGCGCCAGGATCAAGACGCGTGCGTTGGGCATTCGTTGAAGGAGCGGATCGACTGAGATGCAGAGATCAGTGCGCCTGAAATCCTTTGAACTGGTCGCGCGGGACATCAATGATGTCGACGTTGATCTGCTGCATGCACTATCGATTTCTGTCCGCTGGCCGCATCGCCCCAAGGACTGGAACCTACTGCGCCGCGCCGGCCACGGCATCGTCGCCGTTGACGGAATTGGGCGCGTCTTCGGAAGCGCGATGTGGTTTCCCCACGGGGACGATTTTGCCACCATTGGCCTGGTGATCACGACGCCTCGCGCACAGGCGCAGGGAGGTGGCCGATGGCTCATGGAACAGGTCCTTGAGCAGTGCGGGGATCGCAATCTGGCCCTGAATGCAACCCATGCCGCCTATCCTCTGTATATTTCACTCGGCTTCACGAGCGAGGCGATCGTCTACATGCGCCAGGGCGAGGCCCCACAAAAACTCCCGCCAATGCCAGCTCTGGATGGTGAACTCAGTGAGCTACCCAGCGACAGATTTCGCGAGATCGCCGAACTGGACGCGCGTGCGTTTGGGACAAATCGTGCGGGGCTACTTGCGTTGCTCGCAGAGGATGCCTCGATAGCCACTCTGGGCCGCGGTGGCGAGGTCGTTGGCTATTCCATGTGTCGCGAGTTCGGGCGCGGCCATGTGATTGGCCCCATTGTGGCTCGAAGCGACCAGGACGCGGTCCAACTCACCGCCGTCCATCTGAAGAAGCTGGCAGGTCGATTCGCGCGCGTCGATTCGCGCGAGAGGGATGGCGTGTTTGCCGAGTTCCTTCAGCAGAGCGGCCTCGGCATTGCCGAGACCGTGACGACGATGTCCAAAGGCCGCCGGTTCCTGAACCGGGAAAGCAACGGACCTTGGATTTACGGATTGGCCAGCCACGCCTGGAGCTGAATGCAAGCGCACTCCGCCCTCAAGCAGCGGTCAGAGGTAGGTCGACCAGAGCGCTCGAATTGAACCGAAAGCCCCGGAAACCGGCGTGATGCGGTTGCCGTCATGCGGCCGGGACGACACCCGCCTCGAATCTCCGCCGAATCCCGGATTCGGTTTCCGCTGTCGGCATAATGATCGTCCGACGCCCATCCGCCACGCCATCCACAATAACGTGGCCAATGCCGCGCGAGCACGGCTCGCGCATTGACGTGATAAACGCCCCGCAGCAGATCGGATGTGATGTTCGGCGATGACCCGCATGCGACCAGCCGGCCGTCTGCGATGACCATCGCCCTGATCGGTGAAGCGCAGGACGTGATTGAGGTTGTGCAGGGCGATCAGCACGACCACGCCTCGCGCCCGGGCACGTTTCCCGCATGAGCCTGAGCACTTCTATCTGCCGCGAGAGATCGAGTGCTGATGTCGGTTCGTCCATCAGCAGGATCTCCGGCTCGCACACCAGCGTCGGCGCTAGGCAGGCGAGTTGCCGCTGGCCGCCGGAAAGCTCGCCGATATTCCTGAAGGCGATGTCGACAATGCCGAGCGCAGCCAGGAATGTTCGATCGCAATCGGGCCGTTCTGGTGGCCGTAGACAAGAACCGCTTTCCAGCGCTTGTCACCATGCAGCGTTACCACGTTACTCATGCCGAATATCTCCCTGCGGTCATCGAACAAATCCGGCTGCATTGCCGTCGGCCAACAGGCAGCGGAACCGACCGGCATGAAGACGGTTGAATCGGCATGAAGGCTCGTCTTCTGACAGCCAGCAATGCAGGCTACATCATGAGCATTCTGCAGAGTGCCAAGAAAGCCGTCGAGCAGGTTACCGGTGTCGCAAGACCGGGCAGGCAAGAAGTAATCGATCTTGTAAGGCGGCGAAAAGCAAATGAGTTTTGGTTCAAGGATGATGGCCTGGTACCCAATCATCCGTTTTGGCCGCTTGTCGTCTATCGGGGCGCCGTGAGGCTGCATGAGAAATTTGATCCCGCAGCCGTCTTGGAGGAGCTTTTCGAGGCCAATGGATGGGGGGACAGCTGGCGGAATGGCATCTACGACTACGTTCACTACCATTCGCGAATACATGAGGTGCTCGGAGTTGCGGCCGGTACGGCCAAAGTCCGGTTTGGAGGCAAAAAGGGCCGAACCCTGTCCCTGAAGGCCGGCGACGTCGCGGTTCTTCCGGCTGGCACCGGGCACCAATGCCTTTCGGCATCCGACGATCTTCTAGTGGTCGGCGCCTATCCTCCGTTTGGGACCTATGACGAATGCACGACTGCCCAGGAGCATGATCGCGCGCTCGCGACAATCCAGAAGGTAGGTCGTCCACGCAGGGATCCTGTCTATGGGAGCAAAGGCCCACTTCTGCAAAAGTGGAAGAAGACCTGAAGTAGGCGCAGATCGATCGAAGACCCACAAGCACAGACGCACGAGCGGGAGTGTGCAACTCAGGCTAGCGGCCTATCTCGACGCTCGCGAGCCACTCTGTGACCTCTCGAAGCGTCTCGCGCTCCTGGTCGCATTGTTTGGAAAACCCATCGATCAGACGGGCACCGGGTGCACGTTCGGCCACCACGGCGAGGCTGTTGCCGAGCCCATAGCCACCATGCGTGATGAACGGCACCAGCGTCTTGCCCGACAGGTCGTGCTGTGACAGGAACGAGCGTATGACGGAAGGCGCGGTCATTCCCCAGATTGGAAAGCCGAGAAACACAGTCTCATACGAGTTCAGATCCGGCACCGTCGTCTGCAGCGGCGGCTCGTAGCCGCGCTGCCGCTCGTCCTCTGCCTGCGCGACCTGTGCCTCGTAGTCTTCCGGATAGGCCGCCGCCGGCGCGATATGGAACAGTGTTGCGTCGATCGCGCGGGCAATCTGGGTGGCGATCAGGCGCGTATTGCCGGTTCGGGTAAAGTAGGCCACCAGGACCGTGGCACTGCGATCGGCCGCAGTAGGGTCGGCGCTTGCTGCCGCCGAGCTCACACCCGCCACCAAAGGCAGCAGGAGCGAGTGTTGCAGGGCCTGCCGGCGCGAGATGAACGCAGTCGAAGTCACGCGGGCCTCCCGTCACGGCTAGCCATGGCGATCAGGCTTTCGGAGGCGCTTCTGCGCCCGAATAGACCAGCACGGCGTCAGGAAGGCGTGCGCCCCTGAACTCGATCGCGGCCACGGCCGCATTGAGCTCCGCGACTTCGGCAGGCGTGAACTGGACGTCGGCCGCGCCAATGTTCTCGAGCATGTGCGGCATCTGGGTCGTACCGGGGATCGGCACGACCCAGGGCTTCTGCGCCATCAGCCAGGCCAGGGCGATCTGCGCGGGCGTGGCATGCTTCCGTTCGGCCCAGGTCTTCACCAGATCCACCAGCGCCAGGTTATGCGGCAGGTTGTCAGGCGAGAACCGGGACTCGATCCCGCGGATGTCGCCTTCGGCGAACCGTGCCCTGGCGTCGATAGCACCGGTCAGGAACCCCACCCCGAGCGGGCTCCACGGCACGAAGCCGATGCCAAGTTCCTCGCAGAGCGGGATCACCTCTTCTTCCGGACCACGCCACAGCATCGAGTATTCGTTCTGGACGGCGGTGACAGGCAGCGCGGCATGCGCGCGGCGAAGCGTCCCCAGCCCCATCTCCGACAGGCCCCAGTGCAGGACCTTGCCTTCTGACATCAGGTCCTTGACTGCGCCGGCGACGTCCTCGATCGGCACCTCGGGGTCAACGCGGTGCTGGTAGAGGAGATCGATGCGGTCGGTGCGCAGACGCTTCAGCATGCCCTCGACCACAATCTTGATATGGTCCGGACGGCTGTTCAGGCCCGGGCGCCGCTCGCCGGTGTCCTGATCGATGTTCCAGCCAAACTTGGTTGCGATCACGACCTCATTTCGGAACGGCTCCACGCCTTCGCCGAGGATGCGTTCCACTTTATGAGGCCCATAAGCCTCGGCCGCGTCGTAGAAGGTGACACCACGGTCGAAAGCCGTTCGGATGATGTTGATCATCTCGGGTCGGGTGGGGATCGTCGTTTGATAAGTGCGGCTCATGTTCTGGACGCCGATCCCGATACTGGAAACTTCCAGCGCCCCCAGCTTTCGCCGCTCGCTCGCTGGGGCCGCGGCGTCGCTGCCGGAACCTGTTGCCTGGGCTGAGGCCTGCGAACCCGTTCCGGCGAGTAGTGGCGCAGCGGCGAGACTTCCCGCGGCTCCCAGAAAAGCCCGGCGCCCCATTCTCAATGCGCGTTCGTTTGCCATGTCTGATTGTCCTTTCATCGGGTCGGGATCAGTCTTCGATCCGGGATCTCTTCGTGTCGATGTCCGCCGAGTTCAGGCCGCGGCGAACCCTAATCTCCAACGCATCAATTCCGGCCCGATGTTCGTTTCTGCATTTCGTCCTCTCGCTGATAGTCGGCATCGCAGCGCAGCTTCCATCTGAGGAAGATATCCCCGCCGCGTCCTAGCGATTAGACAGGGCAAGTCGCATGGGTCTATGACTAGATGTCATGAATAGCGGGAGGTGACTGGCATGCGACGTGAGGATCTGGGCAGTTTGGCTATGTTCCTGGCGGTCGCCGAAGAACAGAGCTTCACCAGAGCGGCCGCAAGGCTTGGCATCTCCCAGTCGGCGCTCAGCCACGCGATGCGGCGGTTAGAAGCCAAGCTGGGCCTGCGCCTGCTGACCCGCACGACGCGCAGTGTAGCGCCGACCGAGGCTGGCGAGCGGTTGGTCGAGACCCTCCGGCCTGCGCTGGACGACATCGAAGCCAAGCTTGCTGCGCTGACAGAACTGCGCGAGCGACCGGCCGGCAGAATCCGGATCACCACGTCCGAACACGCTGCTCGAACGGTGCTCTGGCCAGTGGTCGATCGGCTTACAGCCGAGCATCCCGACATTCAGGTCGAACTCAACATCGAGTCGGGCCTGACCGACATCGTCGCAAAGCGTTACGATGCGGGCGTTCGCCTTGGGGAACGATTAGAGAAGGACATGATCGCGGTTCGGATCGGACCCAGGCTGAGGATGGCCGCAGTCAGCTCTCCGGCCTACTTTGCCCAGTACGGGCAGCCGCTGACGCCACACGATCTCGCGAGGCACGCCTGCATCAATCTCCGGATGGTGAGCGGAAGCATCTACGCTTGGGAGTTCGAGAAGGACGGGCGCGAGCTGAATGTCAAGGTCGAGGGTCAGCTGACGTTCAACGATGTCGAACTTATCGTCGCTGCCGCCGTCGCCGGACACGGCATCGCTTTCTTGGTCGAGGACCGGACAGCAGCGTTGGTGGCCGAAGGGGTGCTGGTCCGTGTCCTTGAGGACTGGTGCGAGCCGTTCGACGGCTACTACCTCTACTACCCGAGTCGGCGGCAGCCATCGCCAGCCTTCAGCCTCCTTCTGCAACGTCTGCGCTTCAGAGAATAAGACGACCGAAGTTGCGCTCTGGACTAGACGCCCTTGTCTCGTGCCGACCAGCCGCAGTCCGGCATCACGGCCGGACTGCCGGCGTCTCGACCAGCAGGCCGCGGGCCCGCTCCGTCAGATGGAACTCCAGGTCGAGGAGCTCCGGTGCGTCGAAAGCGAAGGGCTCGGCCCTGACTCGATCATGCAGTTGCGCAGGCGCCGCTGCAGCGAACCGACTGCCTGCCACTCCAGCCGGTAGAGCGGATAGCCGGTCGGATGCGCCTGCGGAATGACGCTGCCGCCGCGCCGGTTCTTCGCGCGCCTCAGATCATGCGAGGTCATGGTTCTTCAGCGGCAGCGCGCGGATGCGCTTTCCGGTGGCGGCGAAGATCGCATTGAGGACGGCCGGCGCGGCGACTGCGATGGTCGGCTCGCCGACGCCGCCCCAGAAACCGCCGGATGGCATTATGATCGTCTCCACCTCCGGCATGTCGGCCATGCGCACGACCTCGTAGCTGTCGAAGTTCTCCTGCTCCATGCGGCCGCCATTGACGGTGCATTCGCCGTAGATGCAGGCGGAAAGGCCGTAGACGAAGGAACCCTCGACCTGCCGCTCCACTTGTGCGGGGTTGACGACATGGCCCGGATCGGTAGCCGCCACGATGCGGTGGATCCTGAGCTGCCCATCGGTGACCGAAACCTCCGCTGCTGCCGCCACATAACTGCCGAAACCCATGATCTGCGCCAGGCCGCGGTGAACGCCGGCCGCGGGCGGGGTGTCCCAGCCGATCCGTTCGGCGACCGCCTCCAGCACGGCGAGATGCTTCGGATGGTTGGTCATCAGCTTGCGGCGGAAGGCGAGCGGGTCGACGCCGGCCGCATGGGCGAGTTCGTCCATGAAACACTCGACGTAGAGCGCGTTCTGGTTGAGGTTGACGCCGCGCCAGAAGCCTGGCGGGATCGGTGGGTTGCGCATGGCATGGTCGACAAGCAGATTGTCGACCGTATATCCCAGCGTGCCTTCCGTGCCGGTGAGGACGAGGCCCTGGAAGACCACCGGGTCCATGCCGTTCTGCATGCCCTGCGGCCGCACCGCGGCAAGGATCGATTGGCCGGATATGCGCATGTGCAGAGCGGTCAAGTTGCCGTCTGCGTCGAGCGCGCCCGTCAGCCGGCATCGGGTGGTCGGGTGATAGGCGCCGTGCAGCATATCCTCTTCGCGTGACCACATGAGCTTTACCGGCGTTCCCGGCACCTGCCTGGCAATGCTGACTGCCTGGCGCACATAGTCCTGGAAGTTGCCGCGCCGGCCGAAGCCGCCGCCCAAATGGATCTTGTGCACCTCGCATTGCTGCACCGGCAGGCCGGCGGCCTCGGCCGCTGCAGCCAGGCTCGCCTCGCCATTCTGGGTCGGCACCCATACCTCGCAGCGCTCCGGCGTGTAGAGCGCCGTCGCGTTCATCGGCTCCATGGTCGCGTGGTTCTGGTAGGGGAAGGCATAGGTCGCCGTGACCGTCCGGCCGGCGGCGGACAGGGCAGCACCGGCGTCACCTTGCCTGGCGCCGACGAAGGCGTCGTTTGCGGCGAGCCCCTCTTCGAGCATCGCTGCGATCGAGGCGCTGGTGACCTGCCTGTTGGGGCCTTCGTCCCAGACGATCGGCAAGGCATCGAGAGCGGTCTTCGCCCGCCACCAGGTGTCGGCGACCACCGCAACGGCGGTCTCGTCGACCTGAACGACAGTGCGCACGCCTGGCATGCCCGCCACCGCCGCCGCGTCGAAACTCTCCACCTTGCCGCCGAAATACGGGCAGGCCCGGATCGCCGCGTTGAGCATGTTCGGCAGCTTGAGATCGGTGCCGTAGACCTGGCTGCCGTTGAGCTTGTCGGCCGTGTCGAGCCGCGGCAGCGGCTTGCCGGCTATGGTCCAGTCTTTCGGGTCCTTGAGGGTGACATTGGCGGGCGGCGTCATTCGCGCGGCAGCGGCAGCCAATTGTCCATAAAAGGTGGCGCGATCTGATGCTGCATGCGTGACCATGCCCATCCTTGCGGTGCATTCGCTGGCCGGCACGCCCCATTCGGCGGCCGCGGCGGCAATCAGCATCTCGCGCGCAACGGCGCCACCAATGCGCACATACTCGTGCGACTCGCGGATACCGCGGCTGCCGCCGGTCGAGAAGTTGCCCCACACGCGGTCGCGCGCCAGGTTCTGGGCCGGAGACGGATATTCGGTCGTGACCTTGGACCAGTCGCAGTTCAGCTCTTCGGCGACGAGTTGCGCCAGGCCGGTTAGCGTCCCCTGCCCCATCTCGGAGCGGGCGATGCGGATGACCACCGTATCGTCGGGCCTGATCACCACCCAGGCATTGATCTCCGGCGCCGTCTCGCTGCCCTCGGCACGCGCCGGCTTGATGAACGGCACGTTGAATCCGAGGGACAAGCCGCCGGCCGTGGAGGCCACGCCGATGATGAAGCTGCGGCGCGAGAGGGAAATTATGGCGTTCATGACTGTTCTCCTCAACCGCGTTGCGTGGCTTCGCCGGCTTTGGCGGCCAGCTTGATCGCGGCGCGCACCCGGTTGTAGGTGCCGCAGCGGCAGATATTGGTGATCTCAGCGTTGATGTCCTCGTCCGCGGGGTTCGGGTTCTGCATGAGCAGACCCGCCGCAGCCATGATCATGCCGGCCTGGCAGTAGCCGCATTGCGGCACATCGAGCGCCAGCCAGGCCTGCTGGACCGGATGCGAGCTGTCCGGCGAAAGCCCCTCGATGGTGGTGATTTGCTGGTCGGGCTCGACCGCGCTCACGGGAAGCACGCAGGAGCGCGTGGCGACGCCGTCTATATGGATGGTGCAGGCGCCGCAGGCGGCAACGCCGCAACCATACTTCGTTCCGGTAAGCCCAATCTGCTCGCGGATCACCCACAGCAGCGGCGTGTCCGGATCGACCTCGATGTCACGTGGCGTGCCGTTGATGATCAATCTGGCCATTGTGCAATCCTTTCGATCAAAGGCTGGCGAGGACCGAAGTCTGGATGCCGCGCGGCATGGCCTGGCGACAAAGACCGGACGTCCCGGCTAGCGACGAGGCCAAGTTAGGCGGGAGCTGTCGCAGAACCTTGTCCCGAATACCGGCAGTTCATCGCAAGTTGTCGCGGGCGCAGCGCTCTGATACATTTCGTTACACTTCTCACGCTTTGTTGATGTCGGGCGAGATTGCTGCCATGGCGCGGAAGGTGATCATCCGTGTAGACGCGAACTAGATATCGTCGATACTGACCGACTATTCAGCGGCGACCTTGGAGCATTGCATGGAAGTGGCGCAGCACATCGCGGTCGTCGACGACCACAGGGACATCCGCGATCTCGTGGGGAAATACCTCACGCAGCAGGGTTATCGCGTCAGCGTCGCCGACAGCACGGCCGCGCTCAAGCGGCTGCTCGACCGCAGCCTGCCCGATCTTATCGTCCTCGACGTCATGATGCCTGGCGAGGACGGCATTGCCGCCTGCCGGCACGTGCGCGGAACGGTCGACGTTCCGATCATCTTCCTTACCGCCATGGCCGAGGAGGTCGACCGGATCGTCGGCCTCGAGATCGGGGCTGACGACTACCTGACGAAGCCGTTCAATCCGCGGGAGCTGCTGGCGCGAATCAAGGCTGTGCTCAGGCGCGTCCACAGCCTGCCGCCGCAGCGCGGTCGGCTCAAGTCGAACGCGCTGCGCTTCGACCGCTGGACCCTGAATGTCGGCCGCCGCGAGCTGGTCGGGCTCGACGGCGTGGCGGTCGCGCTCAGCACAGCCGAATTCCGCCTTCTCACCGCCTTTATCGAGCATGTCGGGATCGTGCTCAGCCGGGATCAGTTGCTCGACCTCACCGTCGGGCGCTCGGCCGACGGTTTCGACCGGGCCGTCGACAACCAGGTGAGCCGGCTGCGCAAGAAGATCGAGGCGGACCCAAAGAATCCGATGCTGATCAAGACGCACTGGGGCGGCGGCTACTGCTTCACCGCCGAGGTGGCCCAGGCATGATGCTGTTGTGGAGACGCAGCCTGGCGGCCCGCTTCCTCATGCTGGTGCTGCTTGCGCTCGCCCTGTCGCAGGCGATCACCTTCCTGATCTCGTGGGACGAACGCGGACAGGCCCTGCACGCGGCGGCCAAGGGCGAGTTCGTCAGCCGCACGTCCTCCCTAGCCATTTTGCTGGACACGACGCCGCCCTCGCTTCGACCCGACATCCTCAACGTTAGCGGCACGGCCTATACGCGCTTCTGGACCTCGCACGACGGGCCGAGCAATCCCCTGGCCTGGCAACAGGAGGCGCTGACGCAACTCGCCAAGCCGCTGCCCGGGATTGCCGCCAAATATGCCGCCTACATGAACGGGCAGGCTTCGAACGCGGTCGCTGCCGCCGACCCTTCGGTGCCGCCGCGCATGCTGGACCTGTCCGGCAGCGGCAGCCCGTTCACCCGACCTGCCAAGTTCCTTTATATGGACGGCGCCCCAAACGGCATGGGGCTTTCCGTCCGCCTCGACGACAGCACCTGGCTGAACGCCGCCTACGCCAAGGTGATGCCGAACGCCTTCTGGACGGCGCAATCGGCGATATCGCTGGCGCTCACCGCACTCATCCTGTCCGCCATAGCGATTTTCGGGGCGCAGGCAATCGCGCGTCCGCTGCGACGGCTCGCCAATGCCGCTGAACTGTTCGGCCGCGGCGAGGCCGTGCCGCGGCTGCCGGAATCAGGGCCGGACGACATTCGCCAGACCGCCGAGGCGTTCAACCGCATGCAGGAGCGCCTGCAGCGCTTCGTCGAGGACCGGACGCGCATGCTGGCGGCGATCAGCCACGACCTGCGCACGCCGCTGACCTCGCTCCGGCTGCGCGCGGAGTTCGTCCAGGATCACGACCTCCAGGAAAAGATGCTGAAGACCATCGAGGAAATCCAGACAATGACGGAAGCAGCGCTCGCCTTCGCGCGCGAGGACGCCGCGGTAGAGGAGACGCGAACCGTCGATCTTTCGGCGCTGGTCGGCAGCCTCTGCGACGACCTCGCGGAGCTGGGCCAAAACGTCACCGTCAGCGACGGGCCCAAGGTGCTGTACCGCTGCCGGCCGGACTCCCTGCGCCGGGCGATCCGCAACCTCGTCGAAAATGCCATCCGCTACGGCGAGCAGGCCAAGGTGAGCCTGGTCAGGCGTGCCGACAGCCTGGACATCATGGTCGAGGACGCCGGGCCCGGCATTCCGCCAGGCGAAATGGAACAGGTGTTCGCCCCCTTCTTCCGCCTGGAGCAGTCGCGCAACCGGGAGACCGGTGGCGTCGGGCTCGGCCTGTCAATCGCCCGCGCCATCGCCCGTCACCACGGCGGCGACATCGTGCTGGAAAACCGGAGCAACGGCCTTCGTGCGGTCATCCGGCTGCCGCTGATCGACATGGCCAAGCAGCTTGCCCCCGCGCCTGTGCCTGAGACCAACCCTCCGACCGGACTGCAATCCTTGCCGGTTTGACCGAAACCCGTTCCCGCGATCGCGCCAGGCGCTCACATTTTCGTCAGGTGATGTCGTCTGAACGGTCGTCCTCGGCAGCGATCCGCTTCTCGACGATGGCCCGCAAAGCGCCGTTAATACGGTCCTGCCAGCCTGGTCCGTCGCCCTGGAAATAATCCAGGACAGCTCGATCGATCCTGATTGAAACAAGCTCTCTGACATTTGGAGCAGCTGCGGTTTCGCGAACCGGTGCGGCCGGCTTCTTGGCAGGCTTGAAGGCGGCTTCGGCGGCAGCCATTGGATTTGTCGGCCGGCGCGGAGGATTTGCCATTGATGGTCCTGACTCGAGATAACGAAAGGAAGAGACATGCAACGCAAAACGCATCTGAATGCTTCGGCCCACTGCCTGGAACAGTGAATCGAATATCGACGCGAGAGGCAATGGTCTCGCCTCCCCGGGAGGAGGAAATGCGCGCCATTGCATTATTTGCCGGCGTGTTGGTGGCTACGCCCTCGATGGCGACGGTGCAACTGGGCCCCTGTCCATTATTGGGACACAGATTCACGGTAGCGTTTCGCCGATACCTGATCGGCAAGGTTCGACCTCTCTCTGTCTTTCCGCCGCACAGCCTGAACCGGACGTTCTAACCCAAAGGCGACCTTCGCCAGCCCATTTTGCTGCCCGATAGCCGACATTCGCGGCAAACCAGCGCTGATGACCCGAAGCCGCCTTCCATCAATGCGGATTTTTTCAAAGTCTCCCGTTCGGGTTGGCCGAGGCCTCAGGCAGGATTTGAAGTGTCGCGGCCAAAATGGGCGCCATTCAGACATTCCGGTACCATCATTGTTCACGGGGCCTAGTATCCTACAGCGTCTGCGAACTCTGCCACAGCCAGATTGCGAGCGAGCCTGAACGCCCGCGGACCTGTGCTTCCACAGGTCCTCTTAGAGCACCAGATTTGAACAACTCGCAGTCGCGGCCGGCGACTTGCACCATTTTGTCGCTCACTGCGACTTCGGCATTTTGGTCGGCCGCGATCTCCATCAAGCGACTGGCGACGTTAACCGTATCACCAGTAGTCGCGATGTGCTGACGGCCTTTGCCACCGAGTCTCGACGCAACGATTGTTCCGTAATGCGCTCCGATCTTGAAGCCGAGCCTCGATGCAGTCGATGCGGGCAACGAGACGAGCCAGTTGTTGGTACGGCTGGTGAGCGCTGCGCAGCAGCGGGCAGCATTGAAGGCATCATCTGTCGTTGCTTCCGGTAGACCGAACAGGATCATGGCTCCGTCACCCATGAAATTCGTGACAACGCCACCGCAGCTTGTCACCTCTTCGTCCACCAAGGCATGGAACGTGTTCAAAAGTTCGCGTGTGGCGTTCGGCCCCAATGTTTCGCTCAGTCCGGTGAAACCGGACAGGTCAATGAATATGATGGCGGCGTCCCTCCGGACAGGTTCCAGGAGAAAGTCGCCATGCTTCGCGAGCCACCCCGCAAGGCCCGGGGCCTGAACTCGTTGAAGCAATTCGCTCTGCGTGGCGAAATACTGGGCCTGGTTCCTGCCCAACCAAAGCTGCGCGGCCCCGAACAAAATAGCTGGCGGAACGGCGGCGGCCATCGGCAACGCCGCGCTCAGCCAGATATGGTGTGAGAATGCGGTCATATTGACCACGAACCAGGTCACAACCACGCCGACGATCGCCGCAAGGCCGATGGCGTTGCGACGCCATGCCAACAGCCCCACAAGGACCACTGGCAGCACCACTGCAAAGCCGGCATCTGCAAGGCGAACGTACTGATCTCGCACTATGCCGTCGCCGGTCATCAGATGGGCAATGGCCGTCGACATGACCTCGACGCCTGGGAGCACGGGATCAAACGGTGTCGGGAAAACATCGCCGGTGCCGGTTGCAGTGGCACCGATCACAACAATTCGATCCCGAATAATGCCGCCATCGACTTGGCCCCCCAGAACCGTCGTGGCGCTGATCGTGCGGATCGTGCCGCGGGGGCCATAGAATGTCAGAGGGAGTATGTGACCAATGTCCGTCCGAATCCGCTGTCCACCCAGAGATAGATAGTCGGGCGCAATTCCCGGATTCTCTCCCACCGCCATGGCGGCAACGCGCAGGGAGAAAGACGCTTCCGTCCGATCTCCGGCCCGAAACAGCAACGGGACGAACCGAGGCGTTCCCGTCCAGTCGGTAACCACGTTCACGACGCCGACAGCGGCGATATCCGAGAACGCTTCCAGGGGCCACAGAAACCGCTTGGCATTCGGCACTCGGGCGAGAGGGCCATCGCCCTCGACTGCAATCGATTGTTTACCTCCCGAGTAGACCGCTGCAGCAGCGATTACGCTTGAAGTCCCACGAAGCGAACGCGCGAGCGCCTCATCATCATCTTTTTTCCCGGGATCGACCAGCAGCAGGTCGACCGCAATGGCTTTCGGCCCAAAGCGAGCTATCGTATCGACAATCCGGGCAAGCGTGGCGCGGCTGAGGGGATAGCGGCCGTCGTTTCGGACTGTTTCGTCGTCTATTGCGACAATGGTAATCAGCTCCGGCGGCTTTGCCGTTCCCCGAACAAGCGTTCGAAGATCCGTCATCGTTGCTTCGACGCGATCGAGGGACCACATGTTGCCGCGCCAGTGCGCAAAGCCAAGGCCGGTCCCCCAAAGACCCGCCAGAACGAGCGCAATCAGCGTCTGAAGCGCTCGCCCGCTCATTTAGCTTACTGACCGAAACGGGCCATCAAAGCCGAAACACGTGCGGCGGGCCAGCGCTTGACCGTCAGTGTGCCTGTTCCGGCTTCCACATCGACGCCTTCGCCCGGCCCGAGGACTACGCCAGCATTGGACGCCGGCCTTTGCACGGCGACGCGACCTTTGACGACGAAAACAGACGTCTTGCCACGGGCAACGTCGACTGCCCATTTTGTGCCTCGCACCGCGGCGATCGCCTGCGGGGTGACGACAGCGAAGCCACCCCGGACCCTGCCGGCTGGAGCATCGAGCAACAGCGCCTTGCGCCGTAATGTGACCGCATCGGCACTACCATTTCGATCACGGTCCACCAGTGCAAAACGAGCGCCATCTTCCGCAATGATGGTAAGGCCTTCCCGGCATCTCAGAATTTGTCGGGACGTACCTGCTACCAGTCGGAACGTACAGCCGGCGTTATTCGACTGCGCTGAAGCCGTATCCACCCAGAAGACACAGGCAAGCATGCATGCAATCAGGCTCCGGAGATATCGGCCACTTGTGCTCATGAACGTCTCCTTGCTTTTGCGAAAATCTGCGGCAAGAAAATCTTTGCATTGTCTTCTGCGGTCAGCTTGGCGGTATACTCATGCGTACGAACCGGCATTTGCAGCCGCGTTGCCCTAAAGATAGCACGGTGCCGACCAGCGATCTTAACACGATAGCTTGCTCCAACACCAAATAAGGCGACATCAAGCCGTTTGAAGCGGCCGCGATGCGAATGTCGCGAACGTCACGCGGCGACGCTGCTGTTCGGCTCATCTGCCAGAACGAGCAGGTCGCGTAGAGTCGAGATGTGGCGCGGTGGCGGTAGGTTGAACATATCTGTTTGCCGCCTCTTTCGTCTGGCGGTG